>CAYFMZ010000036.1:0-6473 GCA_964344275.1 uncultured Proteiniphilum sp. | reverse complement strand
GCCAAGTATTTCGAGAACAGTGTACGAGAGGAGGGGTTGCTGGCGATCGCCAAAGGAGGTGTGATCTTTACGCCGGGCAGCGCGGGCACCATGCAGGAGGTGTTTCAGGATCTGGCGCAAAACCACTACGAGTCGTACGGTTACGCCAGCCCCATGATCTTCTTGGATATCGAGTTCTGGACTAAAAAGCGGCCCATCTTTCCCATCATTCAGCAGATGTCGGACCAAGGGGACCTGATGAACCTGAACCTGGGGTTGTACGACCAAAACGAAGAGGTGCGGGAGCATTTAAGGAAGTTCTCGGGTTAACGCGAGCTAATCCAACAGGGGCTTATCCTTAACAGTCTGCTGAGTCATTAATTGTCGACGTCGCTACAACCTTAACAGCGGCGTCGCTACAACCTTAATAGCGACCTCGCTTATCCTCTACAGTATATCGAGTCATTTCATTGAAATTAAAAACATCACTTCAAGTAGCGGTCCACCAACCCACTGATCTGCGCCAGCGAGATCTCGTAGAGCTTGGTGTTGTACTGCGCGGTGAGGAGTCGTTGTTCTGCTTCCAAAAGGCTATTTTGCGCCTCCCGCAACTCCAGTCCCGATAGGTCGCCAATCTTGTACCTCTCCATCGCGATCTCGTAGTTAAGCTCCGCGTTCTCCAAGCTCTCTAACTCAAGTTTGGTCAGCTCGATGTTGTTCTGGTACGCCATCCACATGTTCGCGAAATCACTCTCCAGCGCGAGTTTGTACCGATCGATCTCCAGCTCCCTGTTTTGAATGGTGATGCGCGCGTTGCGTTGCTCCCTCTTCCGGTTGAACCCGTCGAACAGCGTGAAGCCCAGCGTGAGTCCCGCGGTGGGACCCCATGTACGTTGACGGTCGAGCGAGCCGCTGTTGTAGTTGTAATGCGTGAAGCCGTATCCACCGTTCAATCGCAGGTAAGGATAATTTCTACTTTGCAACGTCTTTAGGTCGAGCTCGCTTAGCGTCCTATTTTTTTCCGTGAGCAACAGCATCGTATTGTGTTCCATTGCTCGGTCGTACAGCTCCCCTTTCGATAGCGAGGTGTCGAAACGAATGGTGGTATCTTCCGCGATGAAGAGTTGATCCACGTCCACTCCCATCAATTCATTCAACCTTATTCGTGAGCTATTGAGTATTTCATATTGCTGGATCAGTAATGAACTGTCCGCGTTAAAATATACGCGTGCCTGTTGCAAGTCGAGCCTCGAAAGCGACCCCACTTGATACCGTGCCTCCACGATGCGCAGTCGCTCCTTAGAGAGCGACACCGCGTACTGCAGATTTCCCAGTCGGATCTGTTGTTGCACGTAGTTGTAATATTCCGCCGTGAGGTTCGCGATTAAACTCTCCACCGACAGGCGGGTGTTCAGCTCTCCAATCGTTTGCAGCTCTTGGAGCCGTTGGTAATTGGTCTGTACACGGAACCCCTCGAAGAGCGTCCAGTTAAGGTTTACTCCCGCGTCCAGTGTACCCGTGTTAGCCGATCGACTTTCAATGGTTTCGCCGCCCTCTGCAGGAAATTGATCGCTGTTGCTCCCTCGTATGGAATACCCGGAGTTAAGGCTCACCTCGGGCAGGAACCCCGCGTTGCCCAGCGTGACATTGTTATCTGAGATCAACTCTTCGTTACGGGTGATCTGCAGATCGTAGTTGTTCTCCAACCCAATCCTTAGGCACTCCTGTAGATTCAGGGCCGTTTGGGCTGAAATGCTCGTTGAGAGTATCAGGAATGCCGCGAGGAGAAGAAGCGGATGTACAACGTTCTTCGTGCATCGCGTAAAAACCGGAGTTAGGCGCGTCGCCCTCGATTCCGATATCGTGATTAAATTATTCAAACTCTTGCGCATCATGTAATTTCTTTTCATCCTTCTTCCTTTGTTGTACTTTTCTATCGGTAGAGAGGTAGGCGTACATGGCCGGGATCAGGTAGAGGGTCAGCAGGGTCGATATAAGTAGCCCACCTACCACGGCCGTACCCATGGCGATTCGCCCGTTGGCTCCCTCTCCCGAGGCAAATGCCAGCGGCAGTAGACCCAAGACGGTTGAAATACTGGTCATCAGGATGGGGCGTAAGCGGAGGAGGGAAGCCTCGAGGATCGCCTGGCTCTTATCCAACCCGGAGTTCTGTCGCTGGTTAGCAAATTCCACGATAAGGATCCCATTTTTTGTTACCAGTCCGATCAGCATGATGATCCCGATCTGGCTATAGATATTCATCGTCACCCCTGCCATCCACATGAAGAGGAGCGCCCCGAAGAGAGCCAGTGGGACCGAAAACATGATGACAAAGGGGTCTTTGAAACTCTCGAACTGCGCGGCCATCACCAAGAAGATAAGTAGGATAGCCAGTCCGAACGCGAAGAGGAGGCTCGATGAACTTTCCCTGAAGTTTCGAGATTCTCCTTCCAACGCGGTTCGGAAGGTGTCGTCCAGCACGTCCGCCGCGATCCGGTCCATCTCCTCCAGTGCCTCGCCCAGCGAGTACCCGGGAGCTAGTCCCGCGGATAGGGTGGCCGAGCTAAAGCGGTTGTAACGGTAGAGTTGGGGCGGGGCTACGGATTCTTCGAGTTCCACCAGGTTGTCCATCTGGATCATCTGCCCGTTCATATTTTTGATGTAGATGGTGCGGAGGTCGACCGGCGTATTTCGCTGTTGACGGTTTATCTCACCCAATATCTGGTACTGCTTGCCGTTCATGTAGAAGTAGCCCATGCGTTGCCCGCTAAGGGCGTACTGCAACGTCTGTCCAATATCGCGGGTGCTCACCCCCAGCATGGCTGCTTTATCTCTATCGATATTGATACGGGTCTCCGGCTTAGTAAATTTCAGATCCACGTCGCTCATCTGGAAATAGGGGCTGGCATTCATCCGTTCCAGGAAGGGAGGAATAAACTCTTGAAGCTTCTCCAGGTTGGTTGCCTGTAGCACGTAGCGGATGGGCATACCGGCGCGGCGACCGCCAAAGGTGGACTGCTGCTGTACAAAAGCGCGTGCGGCAGTTTCATTCCGTACGGCACGAGTCAGTTCGTCGGCGATCTCCATCTGCGATCGCTCTCGCTTATCTATATCCGGCAGGATGATGCGAACCATACCGAACCCGTTACGAGTCATGGTGACGTTCGATTCCATCTCGTACGCCACGGAGTCGGCAATAACCGAGATGCGGTCGGTATAGTCCCGGACAAACTCGAAGGTAGCCCCCTCCGGCGCGGAACTTCGTATGGTGATCTGCGACCGGTCTTCCAACGGTGCCATCTCTTCGGGGATGATATTCCAAAAAATGACGATCAATACCCCCGAAAGGATGATAATAGGGAAGACAAGCCATTTGTGGTGCAGGAACGACTGTAGAGTGCGATTGTAGAAGCGGTTCATCCCATCAAAGAATACTTCTGTTTTTTCGTAAAGAGGGCTCTTTTTTTTCCTTCGAACCAGTAATTTGGACGAGAGCATCGGCACAAACGTAAGTGCCACGAACGATGAGATGATGACCGCCCCCGAGATCACGATACTGAATTCACGGAACAGTCGCCCCGTCATCCCTTCCAGGAATACGATGGGGAAGAATATGGCCACTAACGTGATGGTCGTGGAGACCACCGCGAAGAAAATTTCTTTGGATCCGGTGATGGACGCCTCTTCCGGATCCATCTCGTCCTCTATCTTCTGGAATATGTTCTCCGATACCACGATGGCATCGTCCACCACGAGTCCCACGGCCAACACCACTGCCAGCATGGAAAGCACGTTGATGGAGAATCCCAGGAGGAACATCACGAAAAAGATGCCGATCAACGATATCGGGATCACAAGGGCAGGAATGAGCGTCACCCGCCAGTTTCTCAGGAAGATGAAAATGATGGAGACCACCAGGATAAAGGCGATGATCACCGTGGTTTCCACCTCGCTGATCGAGGCACGGATAAAGTTGGTATTATCGAACGCCACATCGATGATCACATCCTCCGGCAGGTCTTTTCGCATCTGATCCATGCGCAGCATGGCCTCATCTGAAATGGTGATATGGTTGGCACCCGGCTGGGGGATGATCACGCAACTCACCATCGGGATGCCGTTCCTACGCAGGATGCTTTGACGATTGGCAGCATCCAGCTCGGCGTATCCTACATCCCGGAACCGCACCACCCGGAAGTCATCCTCCACTAAAATAAGATTGTTAAAATCCTCCGGTGTCTCCATGAGCCCCATGGTCCGGATCGATTGTTCAATGTGATCCCCTTCGATGCTCCCGGCGGGGAGTTCGATGTTTTCGCGATCCAACGCGTTTTTAACATCCATCGGCGTGATGTTGTAGGCTGCCATCTTTATGGGGTCCAGCCATAAGCGCATCGCGTACCGGTATTCGCCCCAAATCTCTACCGCGCTCACGTTGGAGATGGTCTGCAGCCGCTCTTTCACGGTGAGGTCGGCAATCTCGGATAGCTCCAGAAGTGATCGGGTAGGGCTCTGTATGGTGATCTGCATGATAGGATCGGAATCGGCATCGGCTTTCGATACGGTGGGTGGGTCGGCATCCCGGGGCAGGTAACGCTGCGCGATGGATACCTTGTCCCTCACGTCGTTGGCCGCCGTCTCCATGTCGACGCTCAATTCGAACTCCACGGTGATTCGGGAGCTTCCCTGGCTGCTTCGGCTGGTGAGCGACCGGATTCCGGGGATCCCGTTGATATTCTGTTCCAAGGGCTCCGTGATCTGGTTCTCGATCACCTCCGCGTTGGCTCCCGGGTAGGAGACATGTACGGTGATGATGGGGTTATCCACGTTGGGATACTCACGGACTGGAAGGCTGGTGTACCCGATAATGCCAAAAATGATGATGATTAATACCATCACCGTGGCGAGTACCGGCCTTCGTATACTTAATTCGGATAAAGTCATGACGTTTAATCTGCTCTGTTTTCGACCATTTGGCCAATTGTCACCGGCATCCCGGTGCGTAATTGCATCACTCCGGTGGTCAAGAGGGTGTCACCTACCTGTAACCCGCTGACGACTTCCACAGAAGCGGAGGTACGCATGCCCGTGATTATCTCTACCTCTCGGGCATAACCATCCTCATACACGTAGGCGATATCGCGTCCCATCTCTTTCACGCTGGAGATGCTGGGGATAACGATCGCGTTGTCGATCTGGTCGAGGCTGATTTGGACACTGGCCGACTGCCCTGGCTTGATCCTTCCGTCGGTATTGGGATAGCGGGCACGTGCAAAGAGGCTCAGCGTCTGTATATCAAGGCGCGACTCCACGGCATACACGTTCGCCTTGTATACCTCCAGGTCGTTCTCCACCATAAAACTTATTTCGGTGCCGGGGCGAATCATATTCACGAAATTCTGGGTAAGCGAAAACTCGATCTTTAACGGTGAGATTTTGGTGAGCGTGGATACCACTACCTGCGGCGATGCATAGGCACCCTCGCTGACCTGCCTCAAGCCGATCACCCCATCGAAGGGAGCCCTGAGTTCGGTCTGGAGGATACGGGCCTTTACCAGCTCGATATCGGCTTTCAGTGTTTCCAGTTGCGTGGTGACCGATTGATACGTCTCCTGGCTGATGGCGTCTTTTTCCAACAGCGTTTGTTGGCGGTACACCCGGTCCTCTGCCAACGGTAATTGTGCTTGCAGTTTCAGTAGTTCTGCCTGCAAAGGCGCGTCGTTCACCTTTGCTAGCAACTCCCCTTTTCTCACGTTGGATCCCTCCTGAAAGTAGATCTCGGTGATTCTTCCCGATGTCTCAAAGATAAGGTCTACCTCCTCATCGGGGAGGAGCACTCCGGTGATGCGGAACATATTGTTCAGCGTTTGAGGTGTTAAAACGGTAGCATTCACCGACAAGCGTGTATTGCCTGCTCCTCCGGCAGTAGGCCCTTGCGGAGGAACATCAGGCTGGTCGCCTGCTCCAAAAAGTAGTTTAAGCCTGGGGTAGAAGGCCATTCCTAAAATCAGGACAGCCACGGAGGCAAGTACAATAATTTTTGTTCTCTTATTCATACAATTAAAATCTCTCTTTTGGTCGGTGTGCCGCGATCCACTCGATAGCCTACAGTGAAATTTCACAAAGCACTCTTCCGGTTAGGCGGATTAAATACTCTACGTCGTGTGGATTTTTCGCTTTCTCTTATAATCACTCCAAAAATACCCATTATAATCACACGAAAGGCATCTGTTAATGCTGTTTTTAGTTTTTTTAGGGCTTAAAATCGACATATCATCTGAAAAAATCGATAAAGCAGTTTCCCGTCAGGATTTAAATAACTATTTTTGACATTCAGTCCAGAATCTGTTGTGGCGACAGCTGAACAAAACGTGGCGAGAACAGACAATCGGTTTGATATTGGAAATTGTTACAATGGTTTCACGGCGATGGCCGCACGCTTGTCTTTGGTTGGATAAGCTGTGATTGTAATAATTGATGCACGCGAAACTTAA
>CAYFMZ010000035.1:0-24919 GCA_964344275.1 uncultured Proteiniphilum sp. | reverse complement strand
TCCATCTGGTACCAGGTCTCCCACATTTCTCGCCCGTAAACACCCTTAATAGTAAGAGCCTTGAAGATAATATCGTTCCAGTCCACGGTCGTGTTATTGGGCAGTATCCCCAGTAGCGAGATCTTGGAACCGTTATACATGCTACCAATCATTTCACGGAAGCCGGCGGGTGAGCCGGACATCTCCAGTCCCACGTCAAACCCACGCATACCCAATTTTTTCACGGCTCCCGCCACCGTCTCCCCTTTAGAGATATTCACGGTGAGCGTGGCTCCCATCTTACGTGCAATTTCCAATCGATACTCGCTCAAATCGCTTACCACGATGTATCGGGCACCCGCAAAACGGCAGATCGCGGTAGCCATACTACCGATAAGCCCTGCCCCAGTAATAAGGATATCCTCGGCAATCAGTGGAAAGGATAAGGCGGTGTGCGTAGCGTTGCCGAACGGGTCCATGATGGAAGCAATCTCGTCCGGTATCCGCGGGTCAAGTTTCACCACGTTCGCTGCCGGCAAAGAGAGGTATTCGGCAAAGGCACCGTCCCTGTTCACTCCCACCCCAATGGTATTCTCGCACACGTGCAATTTACCTCGGCGGCAATTTCGGCAATGTCCACACGCGATATGCCCCTCGCCCGTCACCCGGTCGCCTACCTTCAAATTAGCCACCCCACTGCCCATGTCCACGATCTCTCCCACGTACTCGTGACCAATAGTCATCGGTGTCTTGATGGTCTTTTGGGACCAATCATCCCATTTGTAAATATGGAGGTCCGTACCGCAAATCGATGTTTTTTTTATCTTGATCAGTACGTCATTAACCCCTATCTCGGGTACTGCTACCTCTTCCAACCAGATCCCTTTCTCTGGACGCGACTTAACCAGTGCTTTCATATTTTCGATTTTAAAATTTAGTTTCCCCCAGAATAATTATTTAGGTTTTTTCAATCAATGCACGCGGTACGTTGATCAATCAATCACCTTCAATTCTCTCCCAACTTTGATGAATGCCTCGATTGCTTTATCGAGATGCGTTCGTTCGTGTCCGGCAGATAATTGTACACGGATGCGTGCTTCCCCTTTTGGCACCACGGGGTAATAGAATCCAATCACGTAGATACCTTCGTCCAGTAGAGCGTTCGCGAACTCTTGTGATAACTTGGCATCGTAAAGCATCACCGCGCAGATTGCCGACTGAGTGGGCTTTATATCGAACCCGGCATCCTTCATCTTGGCAATAAAGTAGTCCACGTTCTCATGCAGTTTGTCTTGAAGATGGTTCGATTCTCGTAGAAGCTGAAACGCCCTCACTCCCGAAGCAGCTACCATGGGTGGGATCGAGTTGGAAAAAAGGTATGGCCTTGAGCGTTGGCGCAACATATCGATAATCTCCTGTCTACCCGTGGTAAATCCACCGATGGCTCCTCCGAACGCTTTGCCCAGCGTACCGGTAATAGCGTCTGCTTTACCCATGATATTGTACAGCTCGGTCACCCCTTTTCCGGTCTTACCTACCACCCCCGCGGAGTGGCTCTCGTCGATCATCACCATGGCCTCGTATTTCTTAGCCAACTCCATGATCTTATCCATTGGAGCCACGTTGCCATCCATCGAGAATACACCGTCGGTAATGACCACTCGGAAACGTTGTGCTTGCGCTTTTTTAAGCTTCTCCTCTAGATCGACCATATCGGCATTGGCATAGCGGTAACGCTGTGCCTTACATAACCGCACTCCATCGATGATAGAAGCGTGATTGAGCGCGTCGGAGATAATAGCATCTTCCTCCGTCAATAACGGTTCAAACAATCCTCCATTGGCATCAAAACAGGAGGTATACAAGATGGTATCGTCGGTGTGGAAGAACTCGCTTATAGTTTTCTCCAGTTCCTTATGGTAGTCTTGCGTGCCGCATATAAAACGGACCGATGACATGCCATATCCACGCTCATCGAGTGCACTTTTAGCTGCTCTAATCAATTCAGGATGGTCAGACAGCCCCAAGTAGTTATTGGCACAGAAGTTGAGTACTTCTTGGCCCGATTCCACTTTTATTTTTGCTCGTTGCGGGGAGACAATGATTCGTTCGTTTTTATAAAGGCCCGCCTCTTCAATAGCTTTTAATTCTGCCTGCAGGTGTTGTTTCATCTTCGTGTACATATCTTTTTTAATTAATGATTAATGATTAAAAATTAAGAATTAAGAATTAATAACCAGCTATTAACAACGTGCATTTTTCATTTTTAATTCTTCATTTTTCATTCTTCTCTTACATAGTTAATCTTCATTGTTAATTTCGGTTGCTTTATCAACAAGCGACCTCGGCAATGTTTTTTTCGATTTCACCCCCAGTTCGCGTAGCATTTCTGCCTGTCGGATCAAGTTCCCCCTCCCCGATTTCAATTGCCCGTACGCGTTATTATAGCTCTTCGCGGCACGATCCAGAGAGGTACCTAACTCATCAAGCGAAGTGACAAAATTCACGAACTTATCATACAGTGCCGAACCCCGGTCCGCGATCTCTTGCGCGTGGCGGCTTTGGTACTCCCTTTTCCAAAGATCCACGATCAGCTTCAGCGCCGCGATCAAGTTGGTCGGGCTCATCAAGAGAATTTTTTTATCGTATGCATATTGCCAGAGCGACTCCTCGTGCTGTAGTGCCAACAGGTAAGCCGGCTCGTTAGGAATAAACAGCATCACGAAATCGAGAGTGGTCGCGTACGCGTGGTACTGCTTTTTGCTCAGGTCGTCGATATGCCTACGTACCGATCGAAGATGTTCCCGAAGGTACTCCTTCTGCAACGCTTGATCGTTGCTGTTCATGTAATTAACGTACGCCGTGAGCGACACCTTGGAGTCGATGATCACCTTCCGGTCGTCCGGATACGCGATAATAATATCGGGTTGCATCCGGGTCCCATCCTCACCCTTATGGTAATTTCCGTCGTCATCCTTTAGGAACTCCTGCACGAAATATTCCCGTCCCGCCGTGAGTCCCGACCGCTCTAAAATATTTTCAAGGATCACCTGTCCCCAGTCCCCCTGCACTTTTGAATTCCCTTTCAGGGCATTGGTCAAATTATTCGCATCGGTGCTCAGCCGGTCGTTCAGTTCTCGTAAGTTTTTCACCTCCTGTCCCAGTGAGAATCGCTCCTTCGATTCCGTCAAATACACCTCTTCCACTTTTTTCCGGAACGAATCGATATTCTCCCCGAAAGGCTTCAATATACTATCCAGGTTATCCCTATTCAGCCGAGTAAACTTCTCCGACTTCTCTTCCAGAATCTTGGAGGCGATCTGTTCGAACTCCAGGTTGAACCTTTCTCGCAGAGCCAGAACATCCTTTTCCCTTGTCTCTATCTTCTCTCTCAACACCCGGTTATCGGCCGCGTATGAAGCCAATGATTGGTATGTCTCGTTATAGGCCTTACTCATCTCGGCCAGCTCCCTTTTGCAGTCCTCCAACTCCTTCTCCCTATCTGCTAACTTCTCCTTTACCAGAGCCTGGTCGACTTTTCTCGCGTTCTCTTCAAATAAAAGAGATTCGTAGCTGTTTTTCGGAACTGTTTTTGAGCGTACCCGTAGCGTGGCGATTATCCATGCGGCCATCCCCCCTGTTAGAACACCGGTAAAGAGATAGAGAAGGTCGTTCATTTAATGTTTCGCAGCACGTGCCCCATTCGTTTCTTTTTTGTCTCCATATAAAAGTGGTTATACTTATTGGGAGAAATCTCCAGCGGAACGTTCTCCACCACCTCTAGTCCGTACGACTCCAGACCAATCCTCTTTTTAGGGTTATTGGTCATTAATCTCATCTTCTTCACTCCCAAGTTTCGAAGGATTTGTGCCCCTACCCCGTAATCTCTTTCATCTGCTTGGTAGCCCAAGTGCAAATTAGCATCCACCGTATCGTATCCTTGCTCCTGCAGTTTGTACGCTTCGGCTTTCGCCATCAGTCCAATACCTCGCCCCTCTTGATTGAGGTAGACCAGCACCCCTTTTTCCTCTTTTTCGATCATCTCAAGTGCCTTGTGCAGTTGATCGCCACACTCGCATCGCATCGATCCGAAGATATCACCCGTAACGCACGAAGAGTGCACACGTACCAAAATTGGCTCTTCCTCCTCCCACTCCCCTTTAATCAGTGCCACGTGCTCATGTCCGGTTGCTTTTTGTAAGAACGGGATCATTTGAAAGTTCCCGTAGGCGGTAGGAAGCTTCACTGCCTCTCCTCGCTCAATCAGCGACTCTGTTTTCAACCGGTACTTGATCAGATCGGCTACCGAAACAATCTTGAGGCCAAACTCCTTAGACATCTCCATCAGTTGCGGCAGTCGAGCCATGGAGCCATCTTCGTTTTTTATCTCCGCGAGTGCTCCCGCCGGGTAAAGTCCCGCCAGTCGAGCAAAATCGATGGTTGCCTCGGTATGGCCGGCACGCCTGAGTACCCCTTTGGATTGTGCCCTTAACGGGAAAATATGTCCGGGACGTCCAAAATCCTCCGGTGCAGTCTCCTCACGGGTTAATGCCAATACAGTCTGTGCTCGGTCGTACGCCGATATACCGGTTGTACAACCGTGCGTGAGTAAATCGATAGAAACCGTGAACGGGGTGGCGTGAATGGATGTATTATGAGTGACCATCATGGGGAGCTCCAGTTCTTCAGCACGTTCTTTTGTTACCGGTGCACAGATCAACCCTCGGGCATGTGTCTCCATGAAGTTTATTTTCTCGGGTGTGATACATTCCGCCGCGATGATAAGATCGCCCTCGTTCTCCCTGTCCTCGTCGTCTACCACGATGATAAAGTGTCCATCACGTATCGCCTCGATGGCCTCTTCAATCGTGTGTAATGTAAATTTTTCCTCCATATCCATATAATGAATTTATTTATGCTATTGCTGTTTTAAATGTTTCTCGGCTATCGCTTGTTTTTAACCACGTGCTCAATTCATCGCTTAGCCGCTGCACGTTTTTTAAATCGTTGTTAATCCTCAGTTCAAATGGTAAAGAGACAGCCCACAGAACAACACCTATTGGGAATAGATACATACTTGCCCTAGCAAGCATAGAATCAGTCTTAAACGGTCGCGCGCTCTTGATAAGGATCGGAAATTCTTCCGCTTTTGCAAGTACTTCCCTTTTTCGGGAGTTGGAGAGTTGGTCCAGAATTATTTCCATCGAACTCTTTATATCTCTTAATTTCTTATCGTGTTCTACGTCAGTCCAAAACGCTTTATAATTCATCAGGTTATACTGTTTCAAGAAAGACGTGACTTCTTTTGACAAATTCAACAATTCGGCAGCAATTTCATTGTACCGCGGATGTTCAATCACCACGCTCTTCACGGGGTAGCTTCTTCTTTCACGGATAAAGAAGAGGCGTTTAAAGAAATTCATGTAGGTATCGGCGTTCATGATTACCGAGTCATTGATTGCTTTATATGTAAGAAAAACGCCCACGGGGAATAGCATTATCGAGCTAAACCACATTCCAAACCAGTGTAACCACACGCCATCACGTGTCATCTTGTACCCCACGTTCTCAAGGATATAGTAGATAATAAAAAGTATCACCGAAATCACGATAGGAGTGCCCAATCCTCCTTTTCTCACGATGGATCCCAAGGGAGCACCTATAAAAAAGAATATCAAGCAAGTGAATGGAATAGTAAACTTACGGTGCCATTCCACCCAATGCCGATTGATTGTCCTATGTGTAGTTGTTTTATTAAGTGATCGAAAAAGAAACTCGTTGCTATTATTATCCGCTTTCATAAAGGCATTCTGAAGGATCTTAGCTTGTTCTGCCAGTTCTTTCGATTGAACCAGTGTGTCCGGACGCGGCACCTCTACCACCGTTTGACGGGAAGCGGCAATAAGGGAGTCTTTGGTATCGGCTGGGTAGCTGTTTCGGAAGGAAAGATACGAGTAATTTTTCATCATCTGCCTGTCCACGATATTCACGCTATCTAGGATCACCCTCATCGAGTCGATGGAAAGCCCTAGTTGAGAAAGGTTTTTCGACACGTAGTTGCTAGTAGAACTTCCTTCTATCACTTGTTCATCCACCCGGGTGAAGTTGCCGTCGTAAGGAACCATCATGGTTTTTATCGCGAAGTTCTCGCGGGCATAGGGGACAAAATTTTGATTTTGGCGACGGTTGTTATCTCCCTGCGTGAAATTTTGAAATTGTTGTCCGCTATACATGGTAAAAATAAGCATCGTCTTATCTTCCGCAACGCTCATCTCGGCTGAGTCACAAACAATCACGGCCATATTGTTAAATCCACTGGCCACGTCATAGATAAGCACATCGTAGAGCATACCTGTTTGTTGGTTCTTCCTATCCACGTATAGGTTATACCCATCTAACTCCTTGTAAAAAACTCCTTCCGGCACGTCCAACTCCGGCGATGCTTGTCGTATCGAGATCAATAGCGAGTAGAATTTGGTCTGTATTTTGGGTAGCGCGTTATTCTGGTAAAAAAAAGCACCTATTGAAATAAAAAAGACAAGGATAATGAGGGGCTTCATAATTTTAAGTAAGGGGATACCTGCCGACTTGATGGCCAGCAGTTCCAAGCTCTCACCAAAGTTCCCGAACACCATCAACGAGGCAAGCAAGATAGCCAGTGGGAGTGCCATGGGAACAAGATTAAGTGCGGCTACCACGAACATTTCGCCCAGCACTCCGATGCCTAGTCCTTTACCCACCATGTCTTCCACGTATTTCCACAGGAACTGCATCAACACGAGAAACAGGCAGATAGCGAAAGTCATCAAAAAAATCGGGATGAAAGTCTTTAAAATATAGCCATATAACCCTTTTATGTGGAAATTTTTTCTCATTGAATCGACAAAAAGAGGCTCGTTTTAATTTTTATGGCAAAGATAGTAAAATCAAACGGACAATCGGGATTATCAAGTTGTAAAGATAATTAACACCCTCACACTCCTAACCTTCTTTTCATTTCTTCGATCTGCGCTTCCCACAGTGTGATAGCATCTCTTTTTTCATCAGGTTCGGCAAAATCGGTTATCTCCAGCGTCATATCTCCCGATAGGTCCAATTTACGGAGGCGGAATTCAAAGTACACCGATTCATCCTCTTCTGCCCATCGGTATCGGATGGAAGATTGCGGCTTGTTATTAACGATCACTGCTTGGTTACTACTCTTACCCCAAATAAAGGTGTACACGGATTCGGTTTCATCCATCGTTACCTCTTCAGCGAACCACTCCGACAGTCCATCTATTTGGCTGATCATGCGCCACAAACTATTTTGGGTAGCATTACCCATAAGGAACTCGATATGAAATTTTTCTCTCGACATCGATTGTTTTAATAGTGGCTCACAATATACAACTTTTTTTTGATAATTCACTGTAAGATCAGGTAATATTCACGGGTATTACATCCGGGTACTTCGAACAACTTATCAGATCGCGCCTAATTCATCTAACGGGTGCCCCATCCAACATGATGCTTGCGATACTTGAGTTGATTATTGGCTAAAAAGAGGTGAGGCCGTCTTGAAAATTCAAGACGGCCTCACATAATAAAAAACTTATAATTAGTGTACGGGTATATATTCCACGAACGCTTCAATAGCTTCATAGGAAGCTAGTCCAAGTTTCCAGTACATATCTGCAGTGGCTCGGTTACGATCCTCAGAACGCTGCCAAAAGAGTCGCTCATCGTCGCCCAAGAAAGGCGCGCTTTCCATTTGCGATTGGTGCCGGAGTATTGAATTTCGTTTTTGCCTAAGTTCTTCCGGGGAGAGAGGAACTGCCATTTCAATATGATCTATCTCCCACTCCATCCAAGCACCGCGATACATCCATATACGGCAATCCTTAAACCACTCGTCTTCCTTCGTTAGGTCTACCGCACCCAGAATAGCGTCCAAGCAGACCTTATGCGTACCATGCGGGTCGGCTAAGTCACCTGCCACGTATATCTGGTGTGGCTTAATTGTTTCGATAAAATCTTTCACGATCATCACGTCTTTCTCGGAAATGGGGTTTTTCTTCACTCTACCTGTTTCATAAAAAGGGAGATCTAAAAAGTGTACATTCTCTTCCGAGAGCCCCACGTATCGATCCGCGGAAAGTGCTTCCTCACGGCGTATCCTTCCCTTGATAAAAAGGATATCCGGTGTGTCCAAATCGTCCTTTGTCTTCTCGTTTAACAAGTAATCACGCACCTCCTTGTATTTATTTTTTAAAACCGTATTATCCGGATCGAACTTTTTACGAAGCCGATCAAAGAGTGAAATATAACGAATCACCTCTTCGTCTCCCACGGCAATATTTCCGGATGTTTGGTAAGCCACATGCACTTCATGCCCTTGATTCACGAGCCGTTGGAATGTACCTCCCATGGAGATAACATCATCATCGGGATGGGGGCTAAAAATAATAACCCTTTTTGGGTAAGGAACAGCCCTTTCGGGCCGGTGGGTATCGTCCGCGTCGGGTTTACCACCTGGCCAGCCGGTAATCGTGTGTTGCAGGTCGTTGAATATCTTTATATTCACGTTATATGCCGAGCCGTACAATGTGATTAGTTCACTCAAACCGTTGTCGTTGTAATCTTTGTTGGTGAGTTTTAGGATAGGCTTATCCACGACCCCACAAAGCCATACGATGGCACGACGGATAAGCTTGCTGTTCCATTCGCAATTAGTAACCAGCCAAGGGCGACTGATACGAGTGAGTTCCGAGGCAGCGGCAAGATCCACGTAGAGCTTTGTTTCCGGATGCGTTTGCAAGATTGAGCCCGGCACGAGGTCGGTCACGCTTTCCTCCACTATATCTCGGATGCTTTCGGCTTTTTGTCCACCCCACGCGACCAGCGCGATTTTCTTAGCGTCCATCATATCCGCGAGTCCCATGGTAATCGCACTTACAGGCACCTTGTCCAGCGACTCGAAGTTGCGTGAAATATCTTTTCTGGAATCACCGTCGAGCATCACCAGTCGAGTTTGCGAATGCAATCCGCTACCGGGCATATTAAAACCCACGTTGCCTTTACTTCCTAATCCCAGCAACAGGTAGTCGAGTCCCCCCATCCGGTTCAGGTCTTTTTCAAATTCTTCGCAATTATCGCCAATAAGATCTTTCTCGATAGTGGCGTCGGGCGAATAAATATTTCCGGGATCAATATCTACCTGATCAAGGAAAATATCTCTCAGCATCTGTAGGTTACTAACAGAGAAATCCAACACGGGATAGAACTCGTAGGTGTTGAACACGATCACGTTTTTAAAACTTAGTCCCTCTTCCCTGTGGCGTTTAACTAATTCCTCGTAAATTGGTATAGGAGAATTACCACCACTGATTCCTAGCACGAAGGGGCTACCCTCTTGCTCTTTTTTCTTCATCTCCTTCACGATATCGTTGGCTATCTTACTGGCAGCTTTTCCAGTTTCTTCGTAGATAGCCAGTGGCAACTTCTCGAAACGAGATAGGTTGTATTCCTCGAAATCATTCTCCGGCCTGTAATATTTTTTTGGAACTTGTTCGAGTGTAATGTGTGAACTTAGATCTAATCTCATACCTCTTACAGATTTTAAAACGATAAATATTATATTGTATAACTCGGCGAGTATACCGTATGATCCCGACGTGATCTCGACTGTGACCTACAAAGTTAATCATTATTCTCCTGTTCCGATGAAACGAAATACTCTTTATTTTTATCGATCTTCCTTGTAAAGTGCCCATATAGGATCAACGCGATGGCCGAGATTGCCCCGATGCCCACGAACACGTACCAAATATAATGCGCGTTCTGTGTAGCCGCTGCATAACTCACGGTATCGAGCACTCCCTTCCCATCCATGAAAAGGCGCGGGTCGGGGCAATATCTATCTAACAGGAAACCCGATAAACCAAAAGCGAATAGAAACGAAAAAAACGAATGCAAATGACTGAACCCCAAGTACAGTCCCTCTTCCCCTTTAGGTGCTTGAAGAGAGAAATACTCTAGGTAGCGAGGCGAGATAAAGCACTCGGCCAAGGCTTGCATCGCGATGCCCACGACCATCATAAAGGCCACAGGATGGAGCCCCATGATAAAACTTTCTCCCACTTGGTTTCCAAATGACATCACTAACGCCGAAAGCGGAATGATAAACATGCCCACCATCATGGATGAGATAGCGCTACGTTTTTTCATAAATGAAGTAACGAAATTCACGCTCACGAAAACGACCAATGGATTCACGTTGGCATACCACCCGGGCGACGCTTCTTCCCCGATAAGACGGATCACGTACTTGGGCATGGTAGCATACATCTGGCTCTGGATCATCCAGAAGCCGCTCACGATAAGGATAAGCAATATCAGCCTACCGTTGAGCGTCACCTTCACCAGCGAACGCCCCAACTCGGCGAAGCTCTTTCCTTTTCCTTCTGTTTTGGCCGATTTATAGAAGAAGTAAACAGCTATCAGTGCCACCATTGTCATGACTGCTGAAAAATAGTTCAGGTATACCAATCCTTGGTCGCCCATACTCCGGCGCAACGGGTCTACCACCGTTTTACCCGTGAAAGCACCGATGTTTACCATCATATAGAAGATTGAGTAGCCACGGGCCCTGTTCTCAGGTGTGGTCTCCCTGGCTACCGTACCCGATATCACCGATTTAATAAATGACCCACCTATCACTACTAGAATAAGCGGGGCAATAATCGACCATTGAAGATGGCTCTCTTTCAGGCCTGTATACGTGGTAGTCATTTCGTAGTTTACCAGGCCCGCGTTCTCAAGCATCGTGGGCAAAACTCCTAATCCAGCGTATCCTACAGTCAACAGCGCGAAGGCGAGGATAATAGCCGAACGGAAACCGATCTTGTCGGAAACAGCTCCTGCAAACACGGGGAGCAGATAGAGCATGGCTGAAAATAACCCGGCAATCACCCCCGCTTGGATATCGGTGAAGCCCCACACGTTGGATAAATAAAGTGTAATAACGATAAATACGGCGTAATACGCCAATCGTTCAAGTAATTCTACAATGTTAGCCACCCAAAAGGGCTTAGAAAACTTCAGCATTGGAAATGATTCAATTGTTAAATAAGTGGAAATTTAAAATACCGGGCAAAGTTAAACAAATATTTGAATATACCGTCGTGTTATCGGGACTATTCCATATCTACCACCGTGATTCCAGCCCCACCGAACTGCACGTGTTCGTCCTGGAAGTGAGCCACCCCATGCACGCTACCCAAGTAATCACGGATAATCTGCCTCAGTGCTCCCGTACCCGTACCATGAAGGATACGCACCCTGGGAATCCCTAACTGGATGGCGTCGTCGATAAAATAGGTAACTGCCATCAATGCCTCGTCCCCTCTCATTCCCCTCACATCTATATCGGGCTTGAAATTCAGCTTTCGCTCGTGTAGCAGATCGCGTGTATTGGATGCTCTGGCCTCTTTTTTCAGTTGCCTACCGCTCACACGCTCCAGTTTATTCAAGGGTACAGTAGTTTTAATCATACCAAAAGCCACCGTGGCTTTTTCACCGTTTATCTCCATGATCTCTCCCATTGACGTTTGGCCTTTTAATCGTACATTATCGCCCGGATTAAGATCTTTTTTTGCATTGCTATTGACTTTAGAGGAGGACGTTAGGGTTCGCTTCTGTTTTTTTCGTTCTTTACGATCCTTTCCTTTTGACGTGTCGAGTGGCCCCGATGTGTCCGTGGTAGATCTGTTTGATGCCTCGTCCTTTACTACTTTATCCTTCGCTATTTTTCCCCGAAACGCGTGAAGCGATTGCCGCAGTTCCTTGGTTTTATCTTTCTCTGCCTTGGCCTCCTTGATCCCACGAATGGTATTCTCTATGCGGGCATTACTTTCGGCCAGAAGCCGCTCCGCTTCCTCTCGGGCACGTGCTAAAATCTCTTTCTTTTCACTATTGATCGTTTCCAAGTTCGCCTCGTACTTAGAAGCCGCCTCCTCAAGCCGCTTTCGTTCTCTCCGTATCTCGTCTCGTTTGCGCTCCCAATAACGTTTATCACGCGAGATATCCTGCAAGTACTTGTCCATGTTTATGTAATCGCTCCCAACAATCTCGGCAGCGTGCGCGATCACCTCTTCGGGCAGGCCTATCCCACGAGCGATTTCTACCGCGAACGAGCTACCCGGGTTCCCCATAGAGAGACGAAACAGTGGCCTCATCTCGTGACGGTCGTAAAGCATTGCCCCGTTAATCACTCCCTCGTGTTCGTTCGCGAAATGTTTAAGGTTCTGGTAATGGGTGGTGATCACCCCGAACGACCGTTGCCGGTTAAACCGTTCCAAAAGGGCTTCGGCAATCGCGGCCCCGATCGTTGGCTCGGTGCCACTGCCAAATTCATCAATAAGCAGCAAAGATTGTTCATTGCAGTGCCTTTCGAAGAATTTCATGTTCATCAAGTGCGAGCTGTAGGTCGACAGGTCGTTCTCGATGGATTGTTCGTCTCCGATATCGATAAAAATATCGCGAAAGATCCCCACCGTTGAATTCTCTTTTAATGGGATCAACAACCCACACTGTAGCATATATTGCAACAATCCCACCGTCTTAAGACAGACCGATTTCCCACCGGCGTTAGGCCCAGAGATCACGAGTATTCGATTAGCCCCTTCCAAAGTGATATCAAGAGGAATAATTTTCCTGTTTTGCTTTTTAAGTGACAGGTGGAGCAACGGGTGTACCGCCTGTACCCAATCGATCCGCGGCGCGTCTTCCAGTGAAGGCTTAATACCTCCAATCAATGTCGCGAACGAGGCTTTTGCTTGAATAAAGTCGATCTTTGCCAGAAACTCGTAAGACTCCGCCAGATCCGGTAGATAAGGGCGCAAGTAAACAGTAAAATCGGCCAGTATCCGGATGATCTCACGCCGCTCTTCAGCCTCCAGTTCACGGATACGGTTATTTGCCTCCACAACCTCCGATGGCTCAATAAACACTGTCTTTCCGGAAGCCGACTCATCGTGTACAATCCCTTTTATCTTTCGTTTATGTGAAGGATTCACGGGGATTACCAGCCGTCCATCACGCATGCTGGGCGACACATCTTTTTCCACGTATCCTTCTGATTGTGCCTTACGCAGTATGGAGTTTAGGCTTCGTGAGATGCCGTTCACGGTAGAAACGAGTTCCCGACGTATCTCTGCTAACCTTGTAGAAGCACTGTTTTTTACTTGGCCAAACCCATCCAATATGGTATCAATCCGTTTGGTGATCTCTGGGAAGATCATTACGTTCCCAGCCAGAAACCTCAAGTTGGGATATTTTGGATGCTCTTCGTCGCGGTGCAAGAAGGCGACGATTCCATTGATGGTCTGTAACGAGCGACGCAGTTCAAACAGAGCTGCTTGGTCTATCCAAGATCCCTCCAAGCGAACACGTTTCAATACCGGACGCATATCGTAAAAATGGTCGGCAGGAAAAGAATCCTCTTCCTCTCTAATACGCACGAATTCTTCGGTCTGTAATAGATGCAAACTGATCTCCTCGTGGGAGGTGAGAAATCGCATCTCCTCCACCTTCTCCCTGCCTAACGGGCTCAAGCACCGATCGGAAAGGAGTTCGCGTACTTTCTGAAATTCAATCTTCTGTTCAAAATTATCGGGATAGATCACTATAAGCCTATTTCAAAAATCCTGTTCAACCTATTTGTTACTCAAGTTTGGTATCTGTACGCTGAAATGTATGCATTCCATACGAAACTTGAATTAGTTTATTAGCCGCGAAATTACAAATTTAAAGCGAGAATGTCAGTTGCGCATCTTCTTATTTCGGTCTTGCAACCATGCTTCAACACACATTACTTCTACAAATTTGGGTAGTTAAGACGATTATAATTAACTTTGTTCCGGTTTCATATACGATGGTGTCAAGGGTTTCCCCTCGATCTACGCCATAGCATGAAGTAAGAATCACATTAAAACAACTGGGAGCAATTATGAAAATCGCGATTGTTGGAACGGGGTACGTGGGATTGGTGTCAGGAGCTTGTTTCGCGGAGATGGGCTTGGATGTAACCTGTGTAGACACGGACGTCCAAAAGATTGAAAAATTGAAACAGGGGATTATCCCTATTTATGAACCCGGATTAAAAAGTATCGTGGTTCGTAACCACGAAGCCGAACGCTTGCATTTCACAACCGATCTGCCGTCGGTACTGAACGATATGGAAGTGATCTTTATCGCGGTGGGCACCCCTTCCGATGAGAACGGCACGGCCGATCTTTCGTACGTGATGACGGTAGCCGATACAATTGCCGATAATATGACAAAATCTCTCTTGATCGTGACAAAAAGTACTGTTCCTGTAGGTACCTCCTACCGCATTAAAGACCGGGTAAGGGAGCGGCTGAATAAAAGAGGACTCGAAAATCTAAAGTTCGACGTGGCATCGAATCCTGAGTTTCTGAAAGAGGGAGCCGCGGTTAACGACTTCATGAGCCCCGACCGAGTGGTAGTGGGTGTGGAATCGGAGCATGCGAAAGAAATAATGACCCGCCTCTATCGACCCTTTCTGCTGAACAATTTCCGTGTAATTTTCATGGATATCCTCTCTTCCGAGATGACAAAATATGCCTCCAACGCGATGCTGGCCACACGGATTAGTTTTATGAATGATGTGGCTAACCTGTGCGAACGGGTGGGTGCCGACGTGAATATGGTACGGCGTGGTATGGGGAGTGATTCGCGTATCGGTCGTAGTTTCCTCTACCCTGGGTGTGGGTATGGTGGAAGCTGCTTCCCAAAAGATATCCGAGCATTTATAAAAGTGGGGGAAGAGTTTGGATACGAGATGAATGTATTGAAAGCAGTTGAAACCGTCAACAATAACCAGAAAAACATCCTCTTCGAAAAACTCAATAACTATTTTAGTAACGATATAAAAAATAAGACTGTAGCTGTATGGGGATTATCTTTTAAACCTGAAACCGATGATATTCGGGAAGCTCCTTCGCTGACATTGATCAATAGCTTGTTGGAAGCAGGCGTAGCCGTTCGTGCTTACGACCCTGCAGCGATGGATGAAGCCCGTGATCTTTTGAAAGATAAAATTTATTACGCCACCGATATTTACGACGCTGCATATGGAGCCGATGCGGTGATTGTTCCCACCGAGTGGAAAGAGTTCCGCTTACCCAACTGGGAAAAACTCAAGGAGATTATGAACCATCATCTGGTGATTGATGGCAGGAACATTTACAATAAAGAGGAATTGGCTTCTGAAAATTTTGAATATAGTGGTATCGGGCAGTAGAAGTAGCAGCTAATACCCCTACTAATCCAGATGGATTGTTCCGTGAGTTCCTTCATGGTTGAATTTTTCTGTTTTTAGAACTGTTTTCGATATTTGTAGTTGCAATATTCAAAAAGTTGTGCTACTTTTGCACCGCAAATTAGGAAAACGTGGATGGCGAGATAGCTCAGTTGGTTAGAGCGCGTGATTCATAATCACGAGGTCCCGGGATCATGCCCCGGTCTCGCTACAATCTAAACATTAAACAGTTGCAGTGTAAAATCTGCAGCTGTTTTTTTGTGCCTCTTCATTCCCTTATACATCACCAATACTTATTGAGGTGGAAAAACTGTCGCTTACCAAACAACAATCTATTACCTTTCATTTGCTCCGGGCATTAGCTTTGCAAGTAGGAAGCGAAGTGAGCTATCGTGAATTATCGATTCTTCTTAGTATCGATACGAAAACAGTTTCCGCCTATATTAGCTTATTGGAACAGGCGCATGTTATTTTCAAATTACCCTCATTTAGCCGAAATCTACGGAACGAAATAAAAAGAAATCAAAAGATTTATTTTTATGACAATGGACTTTTGAATATTATAAAGGGAAACCTAAATGCCTGGGAAACAAGAGAAGATAAAGGAGCTCTGTGGGAAAACTTTCTTATTAGTGAACGACAAAAGAAAAACAGCTATAAACAATCCCTGGCTAATTCATATTTTTGGCGCACCAAACAGCATCAAGAAATCGACTATGTGGAAGATGAAGGCGGGAAGATCAGTGCTTATGAATTGAAATGGAGCCCTACGGCCAAGGTGAGGATACCTGAAATGTTTATAAAAAAATACCAAGCCGACTTCCATGTGATTCATTCGGAAAATTTCAGGAGCTTTATTTAAAAAAAACATGTATCTTCGCGGGCAAATTAATTTTAACAGTTGATGGAGAACGAAAAACAACTCAGCCCAGCAACCAAGACTATTGTTGGGGTTCAATTCCTTTTTGTGGCATTTGGTGCCACCGTGTTAGTTCCTTTATTAGTCGGGCTTGACCCTTCCACCGCGTTATTCACGGCAGGCGTGGGGACATTGATCTTTCATTTGGTAACGAAAGGCATGGTCCCCATTTTTTTGGGTAGCAGTTTCGCTTTTATCGCTCCCATCATCAAGGCCACCGAACTCTATGGATTAGCCGGAACACTTTCGGGGTTGGCGGCGGTTGGCCTTGTTTATTTCCTAATGAGTGCGTTGGTTAAATGGCAAGGAGTGAAAATAATCAAACGCCTCTTCCCCCCGGTTGTTATCGGTCCGGTGATCATGCTCATCGGGTTATCTCTAGCCGGGACGGGTGTAGATATGGCGAAGGGTGACTGGCTACTCGCGATTATCGCGTTGATCACGGCAATTGTAACCAGCATGTTTGCCAAAGGGCTGCTCAAACTGATCCCAATTTTCGCTGGAATCATCGTTGGATACCTCGCTGCCATGTTACTTGGAAGAGTCGATTTTTCCGGTATAGCCGCCGCCCCTTGGTTTGGCTTGCCCCAGTTCGTTAAGCCCGAGTTCTCTTGGGGAGCTATTCTATTCATGGTACCGGTGGCCATTGCTCCCGTTATTGAACACGTGGGCGATGTCTACGCTGTGAGCCAAGTAGCCGGCAAAGATTTCGTGAAAAACCCCGGTATGCACCGCACCATGTTTGGAGATGGAATAGCTTGCTGTGTGGCCGGTATGATTGGAGGACCTCCCGTGACCACCTATTCCGAAGTTACCGGTGCGATGATCCTCACTAAGATAACCGACCCAGTGGTGATCCGCATCACGGCCATAGCCGGCATCGCTTTCTCTTTGGTTGGCAAAGTAAGTGCTTTTCTCCGATCCATTCCCGGTTCCGTGTTAGGGGGTATCATGCTGCTCCTTTTCGGGATGATTGCCGCCACCGGTATCAACAACATGATCCATAACAAAACCGATATGAGCAACACCCGCAACCTGATCATCGTATCGTTGATTCTCACCACGGGCATTGGCGGTGCTGTACTGCAGATTGGCAACATCAGCATGACCGGTATTGGTCTCTCTGCCCTGATTGGTGTGGCACTTAATCTGATTCTTCCGCAGGGAAAACAGGGAGAGAAACACAATAAAGACTTTATATCTTCCTCCGACGAGAATTAATTTTCTTGCAGAAAAGTTGCACTTGTGGTGTTTTAAACTAAATTTGCATATAATACATCTTGATTTAATAAGAAGTCTGTATCACAGCTTGATTAGTAGACGGTATAAATCAATTAATAGTAATCATATGCAATATCACAAGGTTCCCTTGATTGCTGCCATAGTCTTTATGGCATCTCTGTCTTGCACTAACAATACCCAACAAAGAGCAGTTGAGCATCCAAATGAATTATCGGAAGAGCCTCACCTGTCACCTACCGATTTGGAGAATTCTTTTGAATGGCCTGAAGGAATAAAAATGGGATTAAGCCTCACGTTCGATGATGCACGGCCTTCACAGATAGAAAAGGGGATACCACTTTTTGACAAGTATAATGTTAAAGGTACTTTCTACATCATTCCTGATAACATGGAAGGTCGAATGGACAAATGGCGACAGGCTGTAGCCAATGGACATGAAGTGGGCAACCACACTATATTACATCCCTGCACAGGCAATTACTCATTTTCTTACGAGAATGATCTGGAAAGCTTCACCTTGGAAATGATGAAGAAAGATATGGAAGCTGCCGGATTGTTTATCAAAAACTCGCTGGGTGTGGATGCCGTATCCTTTGCCTATCCGTGTGGACAAACCTTCATAGGAGAGGGAGAAAATACCCAAAGTTATGTGCCCCTGGTTGCCTCCCTTTTTGAAACCGGTCGGGGCTGGCTGGATGAAGGCCCCAACGATCCCGCTGTTTGCGACATGGCTCAACTTTTGGGAATGAAACTGGATGGGAAATCGTTCAGAGAGGTAAAAAGAATGATCGAGTCGGCCAAAAGCACCGGGAAATGGCTCATTCTCGTCGGCCATGAAATGGACAGAAAAGGCGAGCAGACTTCCTATTTGTCGACCTTGGAAGCCATTTGCAAGTATGCAACGGATCCCGCCAATGGAATATGGATAGATAACATTCATAATATTGCCTCCTACGTCGCGCAGCAAAGGAAAGAGATGCTTATTTCAGATGATTTATCCATGTGAGCTGGTATAAAACCACGTTCGCACGGGATGTAAGTTTCAGTGAGAATATTGGATTTCCAGAATCTGACGACTACGTGTGACAGAGAAAGGATGGAAAATCATGAACATTCTATCGGCTTGAATGTTATCTAATTTTAACATCAATAAAAATTACGAAAAAGAGGTGATCAATATACTTTACGTTTCTTCATTCTGTTCAAGCAAATTAATGACTGAGATGTTTGAAGCAGGATATAAACCCATTCAGGCAATTCAGAAGTTTAACACGTTGCTTGTTAGAGGGCTGGTAGAAAACGGGTGCAATGTTTACGCGCTTTCTCAAATTCCCAAAACCGCCATTCCAAAACTTTATTCTAGAAGAAAAGAAACAGAGAATGGGATTAGGTTCAAGTATGGTATAAATATTGATATCAAATTAGTTTACAATTTGAACATGTTTTTATCGGCGTTCTTCTTGACATTGATTTGGGGCATTCGGCAATCGAAAAAAGAAAACGTTGCTATTTTTGATATATTGCAAACTGAATTCTGTGCGGGTTCATTATTAGCCTGCAAGCTGTGTGGAATAAAAGCAGTTGCCATTGTCACGGATTTGCCAAACCTACCCGGCATGTTACAAAAAGGGAAAAGAGGAATGATTCACCGCTCTTTGGAAAACATTTTAGATTCATACGCGAATAGTTTTGATGGATATATTCTACTTACAGAGCAGATGAATGAGGTCGTTAACCGTAAAGGGAGGCCGTTTATGATAATGGAGGGTCTATGTGATGTAAATATGGTACATCATAACGTGGAATATGACCAAGTTGACAAAAAAATTGTAATATACGCGGGCGGACTACATGAAGAGTATGGAATAAAGAGTCTAGTAGATGGTTTCAGAAAATTAAATAAGAGTGATATTGAACTGCATCTCTTTGGGCACGGTCCGATGGTAGAGGACATTGAACAACTGATGTCTGAGGATAACAGGATAAAATACTTTGGGGTTGTTCCTAATAATAAAGTAGTGGAGGCAGAGTTGAAGGCAACACTACTGGTGAATCCAAGGCCAACGGTTGAAGATTTTACCAAGTACTCATTTCCTTCAAAGAATATTGAATATATGGTATCTGGAACGCCGATACTAACGACTGTACTCGCGGGGATGCCACGTGAATACCACGAGTATGTATATCTACTGGAGGATGAGTCGACAAACGGTATTCATGATAAGCTAAAAGAATTACTACTCGATACTCCACAAGAGGAATTAAGGTTAAAAGGACGAAGAGCAAAAGAGTTCGTGCTTGAAAACAAGAACAATATATACCAGGCAAATAGAATTATCGATTTCATAAAAACGAATTGGATACAACTGGAATCTAGCAATATAGCGTGATGAATGATTACCAGTAATAATCGAAATTGTACGAGATGAAAATTTTAATTACAGGGGCTAAAGGATTTATTGGAAAGAATCTGGTTTCTGAGCTTAAAAACAGAAGTTCGGAGTGGATAATCTTGGAATATGACAAGAGTTCCGATCCTGTTTTATTGGACAAATTTTGTAAAGAAGCCGACTTCGTATTTCATTTGGCCGGGATAAATCGGCCAAAGGAACAAGCAGAGTTTATGGAGGGAAATTTTGGATTTACCTCGGCTTTGCTGGATACCCTAAGGAAGCATGGGAATAGTTGCCCTGTTATGTTGGCCTCGTCCACTCAAGCCCTACTGGATAATCCCTACGGGACATCTAAAAAGGCGGGAGAGGATTTGCTCTTTGCGTACGGTAGAGAAACTGGAGCCAAGGTGCTTATTTATCGCTTTCCAAATGTTTTTGGCAAGTGGTCACGTCCTAATTACAACAGTGCAGTGACCACTTTCTGTAATAACATTGCTCGTGATCTCCCTTACCAAGTAAATGACCCAAGTGTAATGATGACGCTGGTTTACATTGATGATGTGGTTAAGGAACTGATCTCGGCGTTAGAAGGAAATCCACATATGGATGGAAAGTATTGTAAAGTGCCGGTGGAACACCATATATCCTTAGGGGGAATCGTTGAACTAATACATTCTTTTAAAGAGAGCCGGAAGAGCCTACAGGTGCCTGATTTATCCGATGCCTTTACGAAGAAGCTTTACTCAACCTACTTGAGTTACCTGCCCGAGGATGGATTTTCCTATCCCCTGAAAATGAATATCGATGAAAGGGGGTCATTTACAGAGTTTTTGAAATCGCCCGACAGGGGCCAGGTTTCCATTAATATTTCAAAGCCGGGTATCACGAAAGGGCAGCACTGGCATCACACGAAGAACGAAAAATTTCTGGTAGTGAGTGGCAAGGGTGTCATTCGATTTCGCAAGGTTGGTGAAGAGAAGGTTCAGGAATATTTCGTGTCCGGAGAGAAATTAGAGGTGATAGATATCCCAGTGGGTTATACCCATAACATCGAAAATTTGGGCAATATAGATATGGTGACCGTGATGTGGGTAAACGAAATATTCGATCAAAATAATCCCGACACCTACTATATGCCGGTTTGATCGTATCTTGACAAAATAATAAATTGAAATCAGAACATATATGTCACACTTTACAAACAAGACACTTTTAATTACAGGGGGGACCGGATCTTTCGGGAACGCGGTTCTAAACCGGTTCTTAGATACCGATATCAAAGAAATACGAATATTCAGCCGGGACGAAAAAAAGCAGGACGATATGCGTCATCGCATTCAAAGCGAAAAAGTAAAGTTTTATATCGGTGACGTACGAGACAAACGCTCTGTGGACACGGCGATGCGAGGTGTGGATTATGTTTTCCACGCGGCAGCATTAAAACAGGTGCCATCGTGCGAGTTTTTCCCGATGCAGGCTGTACATACTAACGTGATGGGTACGGAGAACGTGCTCGATTCGGCCGTTGAGTTTAAAGTTAAGAACGTACTGGTGTTGAGTACCGACAAAGCGGCCTACCCCATCAACGCCATGGGGATTAGCAAGGCGATGATGGAGAAAGTGGCGATTGCCAAGGCACGCTCTCTGGGTAAAGATGCAGATACAATCATATGCTGTACGCGTTATGGAAACGTGATGGCTAGTCGTGGCTCGGTAATTCCTCTCTGGATTGATCAAATTAAAGCAGGCAACCCTATCACCATTACCGATCCGAATATGACGCGCTACATGATGACATTAGAGGATGCGGTGGATCTCGTGTTGTATGCTTTTCAACACGGAAAACAGGCGGATTTGTTCGTGCAAAAGGCTCCTGCCGCTACTTTAAATGTGTTGGCTGAATCATTAAAAGAACTATATCAGAGCGACACCAAAGTTAAGGTGATCGGCACACGCCATGGTGAAAAACTATATGAAACATTAGTAACACGCGAAGAGATGTTCCGTTCGGAGGATATGGGCAATTATTTTCGAATCCCGGCCGATGGTCGAGATTTGAACTACGATAAATTCTTCGTGGAAGGACAGAAAGATATTTCGAAAGTAGAAGATTACCATTCACATAACACCTATCAATTGGATAAAAAGGGAATGAAAGAATTATTGCTCAAACTCCCGGAAATTCGCAATGATTTGCAGGCAATTCAATCTACTGTAATCGGTTAGTGAGATACTATAGAAAGCAGGAATCAGTTAAAATACCGCTTTAGAAAACAACGAAAAAACAAATTAGTGAAGAAATTAAAAGTATTGACGGTAGTAGGTACACGTCCGGAAATTATTCGCTTGAGCTGTGTATTACAAAAGCTAGATACATCCGAAGCGATCGAGCATGTACTTGTGCACACGGGTCAGAATTACGATTATGAGCTAAACGAGGTATTCTTCGAAGACTTGGGGTTACGCAAGCCCGATCATTTTTTAAATGCTGCCGGAGCAAACGCGACCGTAACAGCTGGCCAGATCCTAATTAATATCGACCCGATCTTAGAACAGGAGAAACCGGATGCCTTTCTCGTGCTGGGTGATACCAATTCTTGCTTGTGTGCCATTGCGGCAAAGAAACGCCGCATTCCCATCTTTCACATGGAGGCTGGCAACCGGTGTTTTGACCAACGGGTGCCGGAGGAGAGCAATCGGAAAATCGTGGACCATACCGCAGATATCAACCTCACGTATAGTGATATTGCCCGTGAGTACCTGTTGGCAGAAGGACTCAGACCAGACCGAGTAATTAAGACCGGCAGTCCCATGTATGAGGTACTAATGCAATATCTACCCAAGATCGAGGCTTCAACTATTCTTGAAACGCTAAATTTAGAGAAAGGTCGGTTCTTTGTAGTTTCTGCTCACCGGGAGGAAAATATCTCATCGGAAAAGAATTTCTTTCATCTCGTCGGAATTCTAAATGCCATCGCGGAAAAGTATGACTATCCGGTGATCGTTTCCACTCATCCTCGCACGAGAAACATGATAGAGAAGAAGGGAGTTACTTTTCACGAAAACGTTCAGCTGATGAAACCAATGGCGTTGAGTGATTATAATAAATTGCAGATGAACGCCTATGCCGTGTTATCAGACAGCGGCACTA
The DNA here is from genome assembly GCA_964344275.1 of uncultured Proteiniphilum sp. Classification (GTDB taxonomy): domain Bacteria; phylum Bacteroidota; class Bacteroidia; order Bacteroidales; family Dysgonomonadaceae; genus Proteiniphilum. Next base: position 1,910 of record CAYFMZ010000035.1, on the reverse strand, counting down.
TTTCTGAAGAATCGTCCATCTTGAATTTCCGTGCACTAAACATCCGCGAAGCACACGAACGTCCCGAAGCGATGGAAGAAGCCTCGGTAATGATGGTGGGTTTGAACCCGGAGCGTGTGATGCAAGCACTGGTGCAGCTGCAGTACCAAGCTGTTGGCTCGGAACGAAACTTCCGCCCCGTGTCAGATTACAGTATGGCCAACGTGAGCGACAAGGTAGTGCGTATCATCATTTCATACACGGATTATATCAAAAGAGTTGTTTGGGGCGAATGAATTAACATTAGTCATTTATTCACTTCCACTAGTTCTTTCCAATCATAAACTATCTTGAATGTTTGGGCAAAATTTTGAAACACTGCGTAGAGTTTAGACCATAACAAAAATAAAAAAAGCCTATTGGATATCTATTATTATGATATACTGTAAAAAGTAGTGTTATGTTCAAATATCGCTCGCATAAAATTCGGAGCCCGTCTTTGACCCTTTGCTAGGCTCAATACTAGACAATACTTTTTGATATAAGTACACCACCTTTTTGGCTTTCTCATCCCATGAAAGATTTTGCTGTATAATTTTGCAATTTAGAGATAACTTTCTCAATAATTGACGATTAGTGTATAGCATATTTAAATGTGCGGCAAAATCGATGATCGATTGTTGGGGATTGGAAAGTGGGATTTTACGACCTACCGTTTCATTGATCACGGCTCCAAAACCACAAGCGTCGAAGCATAATACAGGCAAGCCGTTGCTTATAGCTTCTAACACAACAGTTGAAGTGTCTTCACTCACGCTCGTAAAGAAAAAAAGCTGTGCTTCACGCATTGCTGCATGTATGTCCGTATTAGGTTTATTACCATGCCATACCACTTGGTCAGTAATATCTAATTCTGTTGCAAGTTGTAATGCTTCTCTTTCTTGATCCTCGTTCCCTTCACCATATACATTTAAAGTAATTCCTCTATTATCGGTAGCTGCTAACGATTTTAATGCCAAAGTCAACTGTTTACGAAAATCAAACTTCCCTACCCACATCACCTGGAAATTATTACCTTGAAATCTTTCCGTTGATGGATCCCTTGTTGTAAAAGTACCGGTTTCTGGGATTAGAACCGAATCTATTTTTTTGTGTTTTTTAATAGCTCGATATGAATCGGGAATGGAGCTAATTAATAAGCTTGATCGTTTGAACGCCTTATTAACACGGATATCGTATTTAAGTTGTAAAATATTAATTATATTTTTTAAACGCATAAAAAGATTTATCCTTATCCCCGCATTTTGAAGATAGGATACAGGAAATTGCTTCAGACCACCAATGGGTCCCCATACTAAAGGGACACCCTTTATTTTCCATAAATATCCAGGTTCCCTGAAACCGATCATGTTCAATTGATGTAGAATATCTATTTTTTGTGCGCTTACAATCTGTTTCGCTATCTCCAATGTTAACTTTTGCCACTTTTTATAATGCCTGTAAAACCTCCAATCTCCCTGGTTTCGAGCCATCTCTCTAACCTTCTCTGATACTGGATTATAATAAAAGTGCATGTTTTTTCGCTGAGGAAAAGTGGTCATGACTGACTCGATCTCCTCACGATTTTCTTCTTCTGTTATTATATGCAATTCACAATATTTTGCCAAATGTGCACACATATTCCATCCCATACCTGGTTCACTCCCTCTTTTTGGAGAGCATGCGTAAGCATTGATTAAAACTTTTAATTTTATCATATAAATTATATTTCATAAAATTCAATCAAGACATTCAAATTATTGGCAAAGAATAATCTTTGCCAGCTACAGGACTCATCTTCTAATCTTCAATAAATTGACCAGTTATGGATACAGCCCATAAAACCTGTTCTAATAATAAAACCGCATAATTATAGTATTTTCGTCTTTATC
>CAYFMZ010000034.1:3117-25048 GCA_964344275.1 uncultured Proteiniphilum sp. | reverse complement strand
GATACTTCGACAAGCATTTCTTTAATTATTAGTTGTATTATTAATCCTTACTTCTTATCATCGATTATATCTGATAATATAGAGTTCATTTGCTGCTCAAATATGGGAAGTGTGAAATTTTGTTTATACTTGATTCTACCATTAGCACCCATCTGTTTTCTTGATGATGGGTTGACTAAAAAATACTCAAGTTTCTCAGCAAGAGTCTTGGAGTCATCGTATGGAGAGATTAAGAAACCGGTCTTCCCATCGTCCACCATGTCCGGCATGCCTCCTTCTTCAGCAGTAATCACAGGAAGGCTGTGTTGCATTGCTTCTAGAACAACCAAGGGGAAACAGTCGTAACGGGAAGGCAATACAAAAACATCTGCCTGCTCAAATGACATCTCTTTAAGTTTTCCATATCGTTTTCCTAAATATTTAACCTGTTCAGTAAGCTCTCTCTCTTCCACAAATGTTGTGAGTTGACTCGCTGTAACATCTCCCTCCCCACCAACAAAATCGCATTGAAAAGTATACCCTTTATCCCGTAATATCGAACAAGCTTCAACCAAAACAAACACTCCTTTTTCTTCGATCAGATTCGAGAAAAAAAGAATTTTGAACGGTTTATTTTCTGGAAGTGTCAAAAATGACGTGTTTGGTTGATAGTCCTTAATCCCATTAGGACAAATATACACCTGATCCCGTGTCACGAAGGGTTCAATGTCGTAATACAGATATTTGGAAAGAAGGATCACGCGACAGTTTTTAAAAACAAACCGGTAAAGGAGACGATTGAACCTTTTCTTACGAGCATGGATGACTCCTTTGTTATGAATATGGTACACAATCCTTACACGAAACAGACGCAGAAGCGCGATTAATAAAACATCTTTTTTGAAACCGCTTCCAGTAGTCGTGAGTGCGTAATAACATAAATCCGGTTTTCGGTGAATTAACTTACCAAGCAGATGAAACCAAATAACCGTGAAACGAATCAATTTCTTGAGATTTGTTTTTCCACTCTCGTGTACCCGCTTCGACAAAATAAGGTTGATATACCTGCCTTGAAACGTGTCGTTGATTACATTACTCTCCTTCACCAGTTCACCCACGAGTGTGGAACCGTGCACGGGCGGCGGCAAGTGCAGCATAAAAAGAATATTTTTTCGTGTTTGGTTCATAGCGTTTTGTTGTATGATGGAGTAATTGACATTGGTACTTCTATATCTCTGTCTAGCATCTTCCCCCATTCTTGTAAAAAAAAGGGGCGATAATCTTCAATTAGAGGCGGTGAATTATCCAATGAAATATTGTCAACCGGTTTTAAATCTTTTGTAAAGTGTTGGAATTTATCATAAGTATCCGTACTATTCAATGGGTTGAATAAGAGGCCATTTTCGGAATTAATCAAACTAGAAGCACCAGCATTTCGTGAGCAGAATACTTTTAGGCCAAAGATCAACGCCTCATTCACAACCGCCCCAAACGTTTCCGATACACTTGGTAACACGAAACCAGAGGCACAAGCATACCATCCATAAAGTTCCTTGGCTTGATGCTTTCCTGCGAAAATGACTTTACTCTCTAACTGCTTCTCTTTCACGATAGCCTTCAGGTATCCTTCTTCACTTCCAACACCCACCAATACAAATCTGATGTCGTCGTTTGAAACAAGGATGGGAGCGATAATTTCAATGAACTGTGGTAATGCTTTCTCGGGAACGAGTCGTCCAACAAAAAGGAGAATTTTCTTCCACTTTAGCCGATGGTCCTGTACATACTGATTGGCGAAGTATTCGATTGTTGTAGAATCTTTTCTCAGCCGCTCCGGTAGTTGCAAGATAGGAGAAACAATCACATTTCTCTCGTTCAGTTTGTAATGGTCTTGATAAAAATGAGCTACCTCTTTCGACATAACCACCATAAAATCAAGCTGTTTTACTGTACGATCCCGGACCCATTCACGCGCTTTTGATTGTACGGTTTTACATATTTCTGGACTATCATCGATGAATGAACCGATTTTTTGCCTGATAACTCCAATTTTTTTTAATAAGATAAGATATTGGGTGGTGAGCGAATACTCAAATCCCATTACGATATCAGGATTTTCCAACCTAATTTCACGTAGCATTCCTAGACGGAACAAACGCCTTTTGAACAACAGGCCTTTCAATAAAAAAGAGATTTTAAAATGGCATGCTTCCATTAATTTTTCCTGATCCATATTAAAATTTACCAAGTTTTCCATAAGAAAAACAACCTTCAGATCAAACAATTCGTTGAGTGAATTAAACTGGTCGATTCTGTACGGAGCCAACGCTGGATGAAAAATCATCAGTCGTTGCTTTCGATTTTGTTCTTTTTTCATCATAACTACTTCTGTATTAACATTTAACACAGTTCCATATAAGAGGAGAGAAAGTTTTTGAACATTGCATGACACTCAAATAATCGGACATGAATATTGGAGAATATTTTCAATGCAACTTTCATCTTTCAAGAAGGTAAACATTCTCTCTAATCACTGCTCTTTGTTTTTGATAAATACTGTTGTAAACGCACATAGCGAATATCAAATATGCCACGTACCCAGATAGTTACTTCTTTATCGTTCATGTACCGAAATGAATGGGAAAAACAGAGCCCTAACATGACCATCAACATAAAATAATTAAGTGTAAAATTATTTATGTCTTCCACCCAAGAATAGAGCCAGCGGAAAGCAACGTACACACCCAGCATCTTTGCGTAGATATTACGAGACTTATTGATCGCTAAAAAGGAAGCTCTAGAAAAAATCAAGAAATAAAGCACAACTCCCACTATTCCCGTCCAAGTAAACACGTTGGCCAAACCAATCTCATTCGTTAACCGCTCGTATCTGCCAGTCAATTCTGCTTCAAATGCCCCAAATGAGTTCGAATCGTTACCCCTTGCAGGAGTACGCCCCACAAGCCAGTAATTATTGTCTATGGCCGACTCTAACACCTCAATGTAAAGAAAGGTACGGGTATCTACAATTATGTCCTGTTCCACTCGATTGCCTTCCTCATCGACACCCATGGAAGTAAAATCTCCCTTCACATATTCATTCATATTTAGAACATTAAAAACACCGCTTACACCCAATGTAAAAAACACAAAAGGCAATAATAATAATGTGAGTCGAAAAGTCTCCATCATCTTATTTGGTATTATATTTCTGAAATAGTAAATCAGAAGTATAAAAAAGGGAACTCCGAACTTGATTACGTTGCTTCGGGCACCTAAATCCGATATCAAAACGATAACTGTAGCACAAAGAATTAGAATTTTTTGACGCCTAGTAAGTATAGGTAAAAAAAGCAGTAAAAAACTCACTGGTATCAAATAAAATCCAAAAGCATCGGTTCGGATGATCAGTCCAAAAAATAAAAAGAGAGGTAATGCGTATTTTATGTAAAATGCGAGAAGAGACCGTACAACCATTTTATTCGTTGCCGAGAATATAACGAGCGGCAACGATAAAGCCATCGCATTAGTTATCAACCCTTTCCAGTCCCAATACAATTCAGCTACAAACATACCTCTTACAATACACATAACATTCCAAAGTAGGTACATCCAAATAACGAGCATATTATCACTATTCCGTTTATCAAAAAAGAAGTATTTCGACATAAAAAAAGCAATTAAAATCAATACGGAAATTCCCCACCATAATGTGGTATTGCTCAACGATGAAGCCAGAGGAATCTCAGGTTTCAAATAAGGTGAAATCGAGTAAATTGCTAACAGAAGTGTGGACATTGGAATTAACTGGCTTACTATCTGTTTATTTGTTGTATTCATTTTTCTTTTTATTAAATTCATGAAATATATTATATGAGCTTACCAAAAATCGTTTTCTATTCATCACACCTCCTTAACAGCCTTTCTGAGGACTAGTATGATTTCATTCCGTTAAATTTCATATACCAATAGAAAAGACTCAGTTTTCTCAATACCGAATCACCTCTACGTCCGTAAATTCCTTTGTATTGGAACCTTAACCAGCTTTCGAAATAGACAGAAAGGTCTAGCGGATTAAAAATATTGAGGTGTCTCATCCTATATTTCTTAAAGATCCCAAATGCTTCCCTTTCTCGATGATCATTTACTCTTTCATTTCGTGAGATGGAATTACGATGTACTCGATACGCCACTGTAGGTTGCTGCATATAGTGCATTCGGACACCTTGCTCCATCATTCGGATCACCATGGTTGTGTCCTCATAAATCCAAAAGTCCTCGTCACAATATCCTATCTTTTCTATCACCTCTGTCCTACAGAAGAACGTCGGTACATTTAAAAATACCGGCCAACGTGTATAGGCCTTCAATTGCTTTTTAGCCGAGGTCATACCGGCAATAAAAATCACTCCCTCATTGATCACTTTATCCCTAAGGGTTACACTGTTTTCATCTATCTCTTGAACATCCGATACAATAAAGGATGCTTCTGGAAAACGCCGTGCGTAATGAATATTGTCACTGATACAATGATTCAATAGTATATCATCCCCTGATATCGTTTTGATCCATTGCCCCTTCACGGCTCTCAAACCGCGATTGCAATTGGAAGGTATTCCTGTGTTTTTAGCAACCGTTATTAATTGTACATTATGAAATCGTTCTTTATTTTTTTCTAACCAGTTAGAACATATGACAGTGGTATCGTCAGTAGAACCGTCATCACTAATAATCAGCTCAATATTTTCCCATACCTGGTTCTTTACACTTTCTAATGTTTCCAGAACATACTTAGAACTGTTATAAGTGATTAAAACTATCGAAACAAGAGGCGTATCGCTTTTATTCATTGATATTTATTTTTTATTCGATGAATACTATTTTGAATTATCTCTTTAATCCCAATTCTTTTTTCAAGCTCCTTATACGAATACCATCCCGAAATACTGATGAGTACAAGTCCCAAGAGATAGAAATAGGGTTGTTTGATCAAGTTTACTACTGCAAAACAGGAGAGTGCGAGTAGGAACTGAACCAAAAAGATGGTACTTAGGGAGGAGTAAAAGGAGAAGCCAAATTTTATTTTAGCAATTAAAAATACTTGAATAAAATATACCATATAACCAATAAAAAACGAAATTCCAAGCCCAGTTAATCCTGCAAAATGGTATCCCAACACACTAAATACTAGACCAGTTACACTCCCTGCTAATTCATTCCAGAAAAATAGTTTGCTGGCTCCTTTTGCAAGAAATACAAAGGCAATTGCCCAGCTCAACGCCTTAAAGAAAATTCCAAGTGTAGCCCAGTAAATCATGCCGGTAATCGCTAAAAACTGACTGGAATATAAGAGTATGACTGCCCAGTTTATAAATACTAAAAATCCGATAAGAATGGGTGCAAGAATAAGCACTGCAATCTCGGATTGCTGATTTATCTGTTCTTTACATTGGTTATTGTCTGACGCTACCAATGAGAGTCGTGGGTAGTAATCGGTACCCATTGCCGTGAAGACCATCCCAACGTACGTGTTAATGATTGTGAACCCCGCGGTATAATATCCCACATCGGCCACGTCACCTGTTCGGTTTATAAAGATTCTGATCGCGTACGCGACCATTAGTGAGATTAATCCGCTCATGCTAATCATAAATCCCATAACCAGCATGCTCTTTCCTTCAGAAACGGTAGTTGTGCGAGATACCTTTTGCTTGCTTATTTCAATATCACGGGTAAAGTACCATGTGAAAAATAGAGTGGCGAATGCAGTGATGATAATTACCGGCACTATTCCATCAACCCCAAAACGGTAATAAAGTGGAATGGTGATAATCAAACCCGACAAACTACCGTATACGTTAGCTTTGGCCAGTTGTTGAAGCCGACGTAGTCCTTGTAACAAAACCAGCTCTCCCGTACTTAATTGATTCAATAATAAAGTGATGGATATCCATACAAAAGCGAGGGTATACTCTTTATTTCCAAAAGTAAATTGACTAAGCAAAGGAGAAAAAATAAGCGTGACCAAAGCTCCTAGAATCCCAGTAATCCATACTAATCGTCTCAATACTGTAATAACTGTAGTCACCCTATCACGATCATTAGTAACATTGGCTTCCGAGATATTCTTAACCGCGCTGGTTCCTAATCCAAAATTGGTAAGGCCAGCCACTAATCCTGTCGTGGCGGTAAGTAAGCCCACAATGCCCATACCCGCAGGTCCCAATAACACCGCTACAAATTTAGAGCGTATTATCGAGATCACGATTTGGAAGAATTGCACTCCACCAAAAAGGGAAGTTGCTTTTACAATTTGCCGGTATGAACTTTTTTGTTCCATTTATTTTTTATCGATCAAAGTATTTCAGAATGAATTTACAGCCTCAATCACCAAAGTTGCTTCTTCGTCAGAGATAACTTGACTAATAGGCAAGCTCAGCACCTCTGAATGAACCTTCTCTGTAATCGGAAAATAAAACTGGTTCCACTCGTTATAGGCTTTCTGTTTATGTGGAGGCACCGGGTAATGGATCAGGGCTTGGACTCCGCGATTATTAAGATGCTTTAACAAAGCATCTCTTCGAGCCGATCGAATAATGAAAAGGTGAAAAACATGCGCATCCCAATCGTTTACTTTTGGCAAAGTCACTTCCGTATGATTAATATGTTCCAAATAATAGCGCGCAACCTCTTTCCGCCTCTGATTATCTTGATCCAAGCCGGCAAGTTTAACGCTCAGTACGGCAGCTTGTATCTCATCCAGCCTGCTATTGTATCCTTGGTAATCAAACACGTACTTAATACTTGAACCATAATTAGCGAGGGATCGGACTGTATGTTCCAGCGAGGGATCATTAGTAGTAATCGCGCCTCCATCCCCCAAAGCTCCAAGGTTTTTACCAGGATAGAAACTATGCCCCGCGGCATCTCCTAAAGAGCCAGTCATTTTCCCTTTGAATTTACATCCCGTTGCCTGCGCGTTATCTTCAATTAATTTTAAGTTATACTTTTGGCATAGCTCTCCGACCCTCTCAGTATAGGCGCACTGCCCATAAAGGTGAACGATCATAATTCCTTTGGTTTTAGGGGTAATAGCAGATTCTATTTTAGTATCATCTATCTGATAGGTATTGATATCTGGCTCCACTAGTACGGGTACCAATCGGTTATCGGTGATGGCAATAATGGAAGCGATAAACGTGTTAGCTGGCACTATAATTTCATCACCTTCCTTCATCACACCGAGCTCTATATATGCTCTTAAGATAATACGTAAGGCATCTAATCCATTGGCTACACCCACGCAGTACTCCGTTCCCATGTATTCGGAATAATCCTTTTCAAATTGTCGAGTAACTTCCCCCAAGAGATACCATCCTGAATCGATAACACGTGATGCAGCCTCGTGGATACCTTTCGTGTATCGCTCTGTAATTTTTTGAATATCAAGAAATTTAACCATATCATTTAATTTCAATGTTGTGAATATTTCCTTGTCTATCTCTTTTATTCATGTCTAACACGATTCCCTCTTTTGTTATATAACCTCTATGCCTAGCCGGGTTACCGTAGTACAATGCGTAAGGAGGCACATCGGATGTAACGACGCTTCCTGCTCCAATAAACGCGTAATCACCGATTACAATCCCAGGAAGAATCGTCACATTGGCTCCGAGAGTAACGCCGCTCTTGACTATTGTTTGTTTAAAATTCTCAATACGATAAGATTTCGATCTGGGTATCAATTCATTGGTAAACGTAGCATTTGGCCCGATGAAAACATCGTCCTCAATAGTGATACCGTCCCACAGCTGGACTCCGTTTTTAATGGTCACATTATCACCAATAACGACGTTATTCTCGATAAACACATGGGCGCAAATGTTGCAGTTACGGCCAATTCTCGCTTCCGGCAAGACAACACAAAATTGCCAGATAGAGGTGTTCTCACCAATAAAATTACTCAATACGTCAGATTTCGGATGTATCATCTTATATATTGTTCAGTCGTTTATACTCTTTAAATTCATCATAGTCTCTAATATAATCGTCAGCAGAATAAATTGTGGATGCCAGTACCAGGCAGACCGATCCGGATGAAAAATTGTCTAGCTCCCTCCAGATACCAGGCACAATCAATAACCCTCTGTAAGGCCGATTAATTGTAAAGGTTCTCTTTTGTTCTCCATCATCCACTGTAACATCAAAACTGCCACTAGCTGCTACGATAAATTGTTGCAACTCTTTGTGAGCATGACCACCCCGGGATTCACCACCAGGAACATCGTACAGGTAATACACTCGTTTGACTTCAAATGGAATGGTTTTTCCGTTTTCAACCACACTGATATTACCCTTCTCATTATGATGTTTATCTATTTCTAGCATCGAGCAGTCATAAATATTTGTTTTCCTCATACAATGAAATCTATTTTAAATCGGTTTACGTCACACCAAAACTCATTTATTCATTTTGGTAAATTGATTAACTCGTTCGCGTCTCTTGACATCGCTTTAAAAAGATTATAGTCATATATATAATCTTTTGGATCGAAAGGGATGGATGCCAAGATCAGTGCCAACGAATTGGTGGAAAAATTATCCATTTGACGCCAAACCCCTTTAGGCACGTATAAACCGTAATAAGAACGGTTTAAAGAGTAGATTTTCTTTTCGGTTCCGTTGTCTAACACTACATCAAAACTTCCCGAAAGTGCAACTATAAACTCCTGATTTTGTAGGTACGCATGGCCACCTCTTGCCTCTCCACCTGGAACGTCATAAATCCAGTAGGTACGTTCAATACTGAAAGGGATATTCTTGATCTCTTCGATGACGGAAAGGTTACCGCGTCGATCAAAATTTTTAGGCAATTGAATAATATTCACTCCATTGAGCTTCATATCATCACTCATTTTAAACATGTCAAACATCAAAATAAAGATATCAGGGGCTGTAATTTTCAGCTGTGACATACGGCCCATTAACTTCAAATTACGCGTAACCGTAACCATACTTTTTCCTTAACCCATACCGATATTCCACACCGTTCAGATCAGTATAATTAAGTATGAAATACATCTTTTTGAGTCTATTTTCACGAAAATAGTGATCAGCATCTTCAACCATTTTCTTTGGTGTATACCCGGCTCTTGTAATATAAAGGTTCACATCGGTAAGACGATTTAACAAAAAACCGTCAGACACTAATCCTACAGGAGGTGTATCAATCAATATATAATCAAATTCACTCCTCAGGTTACTTACTAACTCATCCAATTGAGGCTTCGCCAACAATTCGTTCGGGTTTGGAGGAATCGCTCCCGCTGTTATTATAGATAGATTTGAATGCACACCCGAGGGATTAACTAACTCGTCTTTATCGAGATGACCCGATAGGAAGAGAGTGATACCTTGTTTGTTATCCAAATTTAGCTCCTTTGCTAGCCTCGGCCTACGGATATCCAATTCAATGATGAGTACTTTTTTATCCAGAAGCGCCAAGCTCATTGCTAAGTTGAGCAATACAAATGATTTTCCTTCTCCGCTGATACTCGATAACATATTGATGACCTTATTTTCCTTTCCATCAATCACGAACAAAAGGTTAGCACGCAGAAGCCGGATCATTTCATTGAAGCTGTCATTAGAGCCCTCTTTAACGGACACTCCTTTCGTCGGTCCAATTTTAGGGATTTCCGCAAGTACAGGCACCGACGAAATATCTTCCAAATCTTCTCTCGTATCAATCTGATAGCGGAGTAAATCCCTCATTTTAATTCCAGCTAGCGGGAAAATCATTCCTAATACCAACGCGATGAGCATGATGAGCATGTTGTTGGGCCAAGCGACTCCCATTACCCGTATATTGTCGATGATCCTTGAATTCGGTTCTACCGTTGTCATATTCATATACCGTTCTTCTTTCTTTTGAAGTAGATAAAGAAAAAGATCTTCCTTAATGTTTTGTTGACGTTTGAGATCAGAGAAAATACGCTCTTGTTGGGGGATTGCTCTTATTTTCGCGTTGTTTCGTGAATATTCCAAATTGATATCGCGTAGTTGGATATCCAGATTATTCTTTTCATTTCGCAAACCGGAAACTACAGAATTAAAAGTGGACTGTAATTGATTATTGAGTGTGATCATCGATTGATTACTGCTGGAGGCAATACGCGAAAGTTTATCTCTTTCCAGCACCAGTTTATTGTAGGAACTAATCTGATCATTAAGCACCGGACTTCGTATACCGGAGCTAGCTGGAATAAGCTGATAATTATCGGTTTGTTCCACAAATTGCAGCACATCAGAAACAATAGTGTATTGCGACTCTACATCCATTCTTCTTTGACTAATAGATGCCAATTGCGAATTATAAAGATCTGCTTGTGAAGCAATATTAGTCAATCCACGCGATTGCCTAAAGTCTTGAGTCTGATCTTCCACTTGAGACAGTTCTCTGCTGAGGTTTGCCAGGTGAGTCTCTATTACCCGCGATGTTTCGGCTGCAAGCTCTCGTTGATCCTTAATGCCCTGTTCATTATATGATTTAATATATACATCCAAAAAATCTCTTCCTAGAGCCACATTATGGGAGACAAGCGTGATATCCGCTACTGAAGAGGTTTTAGATGTCAACTCTATTTCTAAATTACCAAGGTAACTGTTAGCAACATTCTGGGGATGATTAATAGTGACCCGTATCTTGATGTCATCCTCTAGGTTCGTTTTTCTTTTGTCTACACTTAATTCCCCAAAAGGTAAACGAACTGTGTTATCTTTCTGTGAAAGAAAAACTTGAAACTTCTCTTTTTTATACACTCCGGAAAAAGTGTACTCACCGCCTGCATCTACCAGTACATCGAACATGATGGGCTTGTCTATTGTGTTCAAAATATTCTCGGGAAGAGAGAGTGTCAGCGGGCTTTCCTCACCGTATAGGATGGCAGCTTTTCGATGTGGAACATACGATAATCCCCCCCCTCGTCCATTTATTTCAAAAGGGAGGATTGGTTTCATCTCGGTATAAGTGATGTATAAACCCAACTCACGCACCACTTTTTCCACTATAAGTGATTTCTTTAATATCTCCACTTCATTGTCCGCGTTGCTCCTACGAGTTACTACTCCCATTTCCTTGAACACGTTCAATTCAGTCACTCCTCCCCCTCGTTGATCATCCTTAAAAACGATTGAAGTGGCAATTTCATACTTAGGCAAGGTGAAATATATGTATATCATCGCTATCATGAGTAACAAAAGAACAGATACAACAAACCACTTCCAATAGGAAAGATATTTTATCAATATTGACGTGAAGTCTATTGGTTTATCCCCTAAAGCGATGAATTCCTCTTCTACATTGGAAAACTTGTTCAAAGTCATTCTACAGTTTTTTTTCAGTTCAAAAATTATCTTGTTATTCCAATAATCGTGACCGCCATAGTTGCCAAGGAGATCAATACTGACAAGGTCGATATTCGGTATGATTCGGCCGCTCCATATTTAGAAGAATTCGCCCGCGACTGATTGGGTTCCACGTAAACCACGTCATTCTGTTCCAAGAAAAAACCAGGAGAATTAAACACGTTCTTATCATTGAAGTTAAGCGTATAAACCATTCTCTCGCCATCAGCATCTTCACGTATCACCTTCACGTTGTCGCGACGACCATAAATGGTCATATCGCCTGCCATCGCTAAACCTTCAAGAACGGTCATTCTCCCGTTATTCGTTTCGAACCGCCCAGGCCTATGTACTTCGCCCAACACATTAACGGAATAATTCATGATTCTTACCGTAATTATGGGCATCTCTTCCGTGAAGAAAGGCCTAAGATGCTCTTCTATTAATGCTTCCAGTTTTTTCGTACTTAGACCCTTTACCTCAAGCATGCCCAAAGAAGGGAAATTTATAAACCCCTCATCATCAACCAAATAATTCTGCAACATCGGTTGCCCTTGGAGATAGCCGATGTTAGCTTCGAGCTGAGGAGCAATGAGATTAAATCTTCTTGATGCATCGGGTTCGCTACTCACCACGGTAATGGAGAGTATATCTTTAGGTTTGATACCGGCACTGTACTCTGCACGATTTAATGCATTTGTTGATTGTTCCAGCTGTTGAAAATAGGAGACATTTTTCACTGGAGAACATGAAATGATAATTACTGAGAGTGTAAATAAGCAAGTGATTATTTTCATCATTAAACATTATTTTATGCACACATACGGAATTCAGACATTTAACATCATAAAAATGACAGTTTCCTGCGGTTGATAAGCTATGACTAATTATATTGGAACCAATATATTCCTCTTTTCGACCTCTGAAATTCTTAACTAAATTAGTTAAGTACCGCAAATATATAGTTACTTCGACCTTTTATCGATATGTTTTTACTTACATAATATTACACCCTCGTGCACCAATCAGAGTAAAATGGCTGTAAGATTACCTTTGAATGGCCCTCGTGTTTAAAACCATTCTAAATAGGAATTTCATACGGGTTAAGGCTGTTTAATTCTTTCTAATTTGAACAAAATAGGCCTTATTTCATTGTAACATAGAGGGATGTTCTGGAATGAAAGTAGTACATTTGCACTGACAATCATAAAATGAACAAGCTGCGTTGGATTAATTCTCTGAAGTGATTAAGGGTTTTCCGGAAAATCAATCATATTCCCTTTTAATAATGGGATCTCAAAGCACCCTTTTTCACCTCGAATCACAGCGATCAATCCAGTGAGCGTGACACACGTTTTTGTTTACAACACACATGGTTTAAGCATGTAAAACCATTTTGGAGTAGACAAAAAACGTTAGTTTTCTAATTATTTTTATTAAAAAAGAAGAATGCAATGAAACGAAGCAACTACACTATCATCATCAGTTTGGTATTTATCTGCTTCCCTTTCTTTATGTCCTATGGACAAGGGAGCAGATATAGCGGATCCTACACTAAATCCTCTAAAATTCAACATGTAGGTAAATCTAATTTTGTAATTGAAGGATTCGAATTTTCTAATATTAACGGAGATATTATTGGTTTGTATGACTGCGAGAATGTCATCATAAGAAACAATAAGTTCAGTTCCTCCAACAAAAGAGGTATTTATTTGTATAATTGTAAAAACATTACCATTATCGACAATACATTTGATCATGTTCATACAGCACTTACTGCATCCACGTCACAAGGTGTGAAATTTGAGTACAACGATGTATTTAACCTAGGAGGCTCCTTAGCAGAGTCAGATGATACCAACAATGGTTTTGTCGCTCTTTTTATCGCTGTAACTGGTTCGGGGAACAGCATCAGCTATAACGCAGCTGAAAATATCTTCGGAGATAGTTCCCCAGGTGATCTTATTAATGTGAATCAATCACACGGGACACCCGGAAGCCCTATCATCGTTAAAGGGAACTGGTTAAGGGGAGGCGGCCCGTCGCATTCAGGTGGTGGAATCTTGATAGGAGACCTCGGCGGCTCGTATCAGATAGCAGAAGATAATATATTGGTGAATCCCGGTCAATACGGCATGGGGATCGGTGGTGGTCATAACATGACATTGAGAAACAACAAAGTGTACGCTAAAAGTCAATACTTCACTAACGTGGGTTACAGCATAGCGAACTGGTCTGAAAGTCAATCCGGCCGATCTCATACCATCACCTTTGAAGGAAACACTGTTAATTACGCAAACCGTAATGGAGAGACAGGTAACTCCTGGTGGATTGCCGAGAACATGAAGCCGGTAATGGGTATAGAAACCAACAGGTATGACCCCTCGTTAACTGCCTCCATCCTCCCCGATCAAATCATCGGTAGAGCACGCGCGGGCATGCCATCCAATCCAGGTGATGAAATACCCGGTCCCGGCGATGGAGGGTCAACTCCCCTACCTGGTGAAGGGGATAAAGAACCGGAACAGCCGGAACAGCCGGAACAGCCTGAACAGCCCGAACAACCGGAACAGCCGGAACAGCCTGAACAACCCGAACCAGGAGAAGGCAATAATGAGCCGGAAAATCCGGGAATAGAACTTCCTGATATCAATAACCATCCTTCAATCACAATTTATCTGGATCGTTACGAGCGCGTATGCGTCAATATAAGGGGACGATTATATGGTGCGGAAGTGATTGGTGCTAACAGTAAGGGAGAAGTCACTTATCAACAAAGACTTACACGCTTTCACACCGTGCTCCCAGGTCGGGCAGTACCTGGTACTTATTACGTTTATGTCAAAAATGGAAATAGAGAACATTTAAAAACATTTCATATCCCATAATTGTACAACCCCGGTTGTATGATACACTATAAAAGTTTAGCCATCTCTGGTTTGATATAAGCATGCGTATATCTTACTATTTGATGCTACAACTATTACAAACAACTTATTAAGAGTTTGATCTCACACAACACTAAACAAACTATTAATGTAACTCACATCTACTCCAAGTAGATGAGTCTTACAAACACAATAACACTACATTATCAATATGAAAAAGTATATGTATATATTGGGCTTACTGGCCCTCGGTATGATGATTATATCATGCGAAAAAGAAACAGAAAATGCATCATTACCCGAAGTAGAAGAATCAGTTAGCGTGAATGTCACTGGGCAATGGGAAGTTGTGGCTCACAACGATTCAGTAGCGGTCTTTGGACCTTTCACGATACTTACAGTAAGCAATCCTGATGCGAAGAACGACTCGATTACTATTCAGGATTCGGAGGTTAAGTTCTGGAAATTTCAAGCAAAAGCGGCCGTTAATGAGAACGACGGTACTTTTGAGACTAAACTCTCCACCTGTGAGTTGAGCGATGAAGGCGTCGGGATTAAAATCGCGAACGGTAAAATCGTGAATTCTGACAGTATCTATTTCGAGATTCAGTTCGAAGATGATGAAACCCCCTATGGGAATACATATCGACTGAAAGGACACCGTGTAAACGGATAAATGAGACTCTAAAACAGATACATCACGCTCTACAAAAGCAGATTACGCTGTTATTAGATTCTAAATTGTATAATCCTTGCTGTCTTCCATTTTGTAGTCTGAAAACTACAACTTTGCAGACAGTGAGGATTTACTTTATCCGGACAATTAGCTTGAGGAACTCAAAACCTGATATTTAACTTTCAAAGAAAGCCACTGCAAAAACATAAAAAAATTAAATTTTTATCACGTTCTACCCCCTATCACATTTAGCAATAGGTCATAAAAAAAATCTATCTGCCCTTTAACTATTTTTGCCTCTTTGTTAATTTCGCCGCCTCTATGCTCGTTAACTTAATTAGTTAACATTACAAATATAGCATCCGTTATCGAAATATCAATGATAATCCACCTTACATAACATTACATACAAGGTATAAAATCAACTGTAACCGTTTGTGGGAGATCATTCACGTGGGGTCAATATTCGTCACAAGTCACGGGAACTCACGGATTCATCATTCGCACTATCTCCATCCTGCACAAGTTCTTTCAAGGTATCTATCAACTCTTTCCTGTTCATAAAATCAAGTTTTTTGTTGATTCGATGAATTGTGACTGACACTGACTCGGGTGTTCTATTTGTAATGAGTGCAATATCGATGATATCTAGATCATTTACCAGCAGACAGCATAGGATCACTTCCCGATGAGAAAGTAACGGGTAAGTTTGTTGAATGATACGTAGCTCTTTTTCATAAGAAACCAAATCGTCTAACGTGAGTTGCCTGCTCTCTTCTTCAAAATATTTCTTCATGAGTGTCCGATACATCGTTTTACCCGTACGGTTGAGATGCGGCTTTAATCGCATCAACTCTTCTTTTATAGAAAAGAGCGAAGAAAAGGATGCGGTGGATTGTTTGTCAGCAAATTTCGTAAAATGGATGAGATAAATTTCTCCTAACGTTGGACTAGTAATACAACCCAGTGAGTATTTCAGTATCTCCTGTTTTCCGTTGAAAAGGATTACCTGAATTTTCTGGTCTGTCACACTATCTCTCTCGTGTTTTTTCACAAAATCTTTCATGAACGGATTTATCTTCTTCCACGTTGTTAAGTCGAATGCTTCGTTTGGCTTCATTCCAAGCAGTTCGAATGCAGATTTGTTTAAGATAACTTCGTTTGTTGAAAGGATATAAATGGCTGTTGCCAACGGAATATCATTTATATCAATTTCAATTGTACTGTTGGATGGTTCACCCTTAACGAGCACCACCACAATTTTGTGTGTATTGATATTGCTATAATTTTTTGTTCTAAAGCAAATATAGTATGAATAGTCCTCATGTTACTAGGATACGTGACTTACAAAATCTTGCAACTTTTTCACCACTCATACACAAGATTATGGCTAACAGCTATTTACATCAGTGTCACTTTACTACAACCTTGAATAACCAAAAATGTTTTATGTGAATACAAACTCCCTTTTATTAATCCAATGAAAGCAGGTAACAAGAGAAAATTTGAAAGGGCTTTATGAGGGAAAATTTAATGATGGACTTCGGTAGCAGCACGCTGATTTTTTTCTTTTTTCCGTATCTGTTCTTTAAGCGTGTCTACTAACTGCTTTTTATTTAGAAAGTCTAGTTTCTTATTGATGCGGTGTATGGTTACGAACACAGAGTCCAGCGTTCTGTTAGTAATGGAGGCTATATCTTTAGAATCCATATCGTTCACAAGAAGGCCGCAGAGAATTACTTCGCGATGTGAAAGCAAAGGATATGCTTTTTGTATAATTCTCAACTCTTTCTCGTAATAAACAAGATCATCCAGCGTTAGTTGCTGATTACTCTCCTCTCTGAAATATTTTTTCATAATATTTTCAAGCATCGTCTTTCCAGTCCGGTTTAAATAGGGCTTTAATTTTGCCACTTCGTCCTTAATCGAGTAGAGCGATGAGATGGAAGCCACGGAATATTTTTCAGAGGCCTTGGAAAAGTGAATAATGGCAATTTTCCCTAGTATCGGATTCTGGATACGCGTCATCGAGTAATTCATAATCTCATGCTTCCCATTGAAAAGAATTACATGTGCTTTTTCATCAATGACAATATCCTCGTTTAGTTTTTTGATGGCCTCTTCTAAATAAGGATTTATTCGTTTCCACGTGGTCAAATCGAATACTTCGTTTTCTTTCATTCCTAATGTATCGTAAGCCCGTTTGTTTAAAATGACCTCTTCGTTTGCCGGAATATACAACGCTGTTGGATAAGGAATCTCGTTAATATCAACCACTACTTTTTCGACGGACTGATACCTACTATCAATCCCTACTTCAAATTTTTGGGTACGCATCGCTATAATCTTTAAAAATGTGTCACAAATATATAATATCTCACGTGGCAGAACCAATTATTTTTATAGCAAAAAACTTACATTTTCTTACACAATCCGGATAGCCCCGCGTAACAAACTAATATCCAGCATATTACACAACATATTGCAATTGATAAACGCACACTATTTCTAGTTCATCCACTTAATTTCACCCAGCTGCTACTTTTTTACAGCAATTATTCACGTGACAATCACACTACATCTCTATTATAATGAATAATGGTTAAAATTGTTCAATAAATATCGAATTAAATTACATTAATCTTCATAATACGTAACGCACCGGTCAATCTCGAAACCAACCTGTCGCTATATTTTTATCTGTAGGTGCGGTTTTGAGCAGAAAATCTTGTAAATTTGCATGAAAATGAAATCAAAAGAAGAAAATAAGAGCCAACTGCTAGATTACACGATGCGTGCTGGAATATTATTAGGGCTTTTCTGGGTTATCAAGTACCTTTTAGTAATATTCGGGACACAACATCCTATTATCAGTACCATTGGATCCATCTTAAGCCTAGGCACTCCTTTACTACTCTTCCATTTTTTGATAAAATATAACACGGAATGGATGGATCATAAAATGAGCTACGGGCAAGGAGTCCGATTTTCCATACTACTGTTTTTTTTCGCTTCGATCTTGGAGGCGTTGATGGTTTTTATTCATGTACGTTGGATTGATCCTGCATTTATTGCCCAACTCTTCGAAGGACTGATTGAGTTAGCAGAAACAATGGAGATAAGTAAAGCCTTAGGCGCCCAGCTGGCAGAACAACCTCTACCCAACCCCTTCTCCTATATTTTCAGTAACGTGATCATGGCCAATGTATTCCTCGGTTTGATACTATCCTTATTGATAGTACCCGTGGCGATGCGCTACAAACCTCGACAAAACAACTAAAACAATATTTGAGCGATCAATGGATATATCAGTTGTCATACCTTTGTTGAATGAAGAAGAGTCTATTAAAGAACTTCATGACTGGATAAAACAGGTGATGCATGAAAATGGATACTCTTACGAGATCATTTTCGTGGATGATGGTAGTACAGACCAATCATGGGAGGTAATCAAGCAGTTAAAAAATGGATCGGACCATGTGAAAGCTATTCGTTTCCGACGAAATTACGGGAAATCACCGGCACTGCATTGCGCTTTTCAAAAGGCGAAAGGTGATGTAATTATCACTATGGATGCCGACCTACAAGATAGCCCCGACGAGATACCTGAACTCTTCAAAATGATAAAAGAAGAACGGTACGATCTGGTATCGGGATGGAAGAAGAAAAGATACGACGATAAGCTCACCAAAAACTTGCCATCAAAGCTATTCAATGCCACAGCCAGAAGAGTGTCTGGAATTAAACTTCATGATTTTAACTGCGGGTTAAAAGCATATCGTGCCCCGTTGGCAAAAAGCATTGAAATATACAACGATATGCATCGTTATATTCCCATCTTGGCCAAAAACGCGGGATTCACTCGCATCGGAGAGAAGGTAGTGCAGCACCAACCGCGTAAGTATGGGAAAAGTAAGTTTGGTGCTAACCGGTTCGTTAACGGGTACCTCGACCTAATGACACTCTGGTTTTTAAATCGTTTCGGAAAGAAGCCAATGCACTTTTTTGGCCTTTGGGGGAGCGTTATGTTCTTACTGGGGCTGGTTGCCATTATCATGGTAGGTGCCCTCAAGCTATACGATATGAAGCACGGTAACCCGTATCAACTAGTAACGGAATCACCCTATTTCTATATATCGCTCACCATGATGATCTTGGGGACACTCCTGTTTCTAGCGGGTTTCCTGGGAGAGCTGATAACGAGAAATGCTCCCGAAAGAAACTATTACCGGATAGAGGAGGAGTTTTAAAAGTTATTATCCGCCGCTATAAAACATAAAAAGGATCATATAAAAAAGTATACATATGGTAAATGCAGCCTACATAAAAAAAATCACCAGTAAGTCCCTGTTTCTACTCGCGGTTCTACTAATCACGTCATGCAGCCAAGGAGTTAAAAAGGAAAACTGGGTTTATTTTCAGGATCAAGGAGAAATATTTGCTACAGGGTACCATATTAAGTACGCGCACAACCAATCTTTAAAAGAAGAGATCGAAGCAGCACTCCACGAGTTCGATCTCTCGTTAAATCCATTCTTGGAAAACTCTATTATAACGAAAGTGAACCGAAATGAACCGGTAGAATTAGATTCTCTCTTCCTTAATGTTTTCTATCGATCTCAAGAAGTATCATCCAAATCGGGAGGTAAATTCGATATTACCGTGTCGCCACTGATCAACGCGTGGGGGTTTGGGTTCCAGAATATGGAGAACGTCACGCCCGAGATGATCGATAGTTTGAAACAATTCGTGGGGTATGAAAAAATATCCATTAATGACAAAGGTGAGATCATTAAAAGCGATCCTCGGGTTCAAATAAACACCTCTGCCATTGCTAAAGGATACGCGTGCGATGTGATCGCGGACCTGCTAGAGCGTCATGAGATTGAACACTACATGGTGGAGATCGGTGGGGAAATATCTGCCCGGGGAGTAAACGAAAAAGGAGCATGTTGGCGCATAGGGATAGATAAGCCCATCGATGACGATACCGGTATGATACATGATCTTCAGGTGATCGTATCGCTTTGTGACAAGTCTCTTGCCACCTCTGGAAATTATCGTAATTACTATCTCAAGGATGGAAAAAAATACGCGCACACCATCGACCCCCATACTGGTTACCCCTCCCAAATGGACATCCTCGGTGCAACCGTGATCGCGGACGACTGCATGACTGCCGATGCGTACGCCACGGCGTTTATGACCATGGGGTTGGAAAAATCAAAGAAATTAGCTAGTGAACTTCCGGACCTCCATTACTATTTCATTTACGAGACAGAAGAAGGAAAATACGGGGTGGATTTCTCCGAAGGGTTCGACCAGTTTTTTGTAAATTAATGTCTATTGAAGAACAATAGATTTCAATTATTATATTTTATTATCTTACTATTTCAATGCAAAAAAGAACTCTACAGTTATCATTCGTGTTGTTATTCGCATCTGTCACTCACTATAGTTTCGGAAAGGAGAACGACTCCACTTCTGCTCACGCCTTTAAAGTAGATGGTACTTTAAAGAATAAATTCGAGTATGCCTCCGATACCCATATGTCTCGTTTTTCCGTCCGGAACTCGCGTGTGGGAGTTTCTGGAGATATTGATAATACATACGCGTATCGTGTTCAAGTGGAGCTGAGCGATGAGGGAGAATTCAAGGTGCTGGATCTCAGTGGAACGTTGAAGCCTGTAGAGGGACTCTCCTTTACACTGGGTCAAACCAGCATACCGCTGTTCAACTCCTACATCGTGAGCCCCAGCGAGATGATGTTTGCTAACCGTACTTTCTTGGGAAAATATTTTCTAAGTACAAGGGACTTGGGTATCCTAACAAGATACGATTTTCGTCTTGGAGTAGTCCCTACCCGACTGGAATTTGGCGTCTACAATGGCAACGCGATAAATAATCCGGTGTGGAAAAAGGAGATGTCATACGGGGGAAGAGTCACCTTGGGAAGTATGAAGGGAGCACGAATGTCAACAAAGGTATACAACTACCCGAACGACGAAAGTACTCACCATCTATTCTACGGGATAGATGCTCGTTACGAAGCAGACAACTGGAAGGTGGAAACAGAAATAATGAAACGAGAGAGTCAAACCGAACAACATAGCGACCTATTGGCCTACTACGTTCAAGGAGCCTACGTACTTCCCGTTAATACCCGGTTTTTCGATTACGTGCAACCGGCCGTCAGATGGGATGCCATTGATGATACACAGGGAGAAGACGGTTTTGATGTGAAGAGAATTACTGCCGGACTGGGCTTTGGATTCAATCAAGAACGTTTTTCTTCGATACTGCGAATAGATTACGAGTGGTATTTCGTGAACAACACGTTGCCCATTTTCGTGAATGATGAGATGGACTCCGATAAAATCACTGTTGAACTATTATTTACTTTTTAATTGTTACGTTACAGCATTAATTTAAAAGGACATTGAAAAATGAATAAACGAACAACCCCCGATTTTATATCCGACCTGAAGGAAAACGAAATTTTTGTCTTTGGTAGTAACTTGGAAGGGGAACACGGAGGCGGGGCAGCAAAAATAGCACGTGAAAAATTTGGTGCGATATGGGGCCAAGGGGTCGGGCTTCAAGGTCAGTCCTACGGCATTCCCACCATGCACGGTGGGGTGGAAGAGATTCAACCTTACGTGGAAGAATTTATTGACTTCGCGCTGACCCATCCACACCTTATTTTTCTTGTTACTCGTGTAGGCTGCGGGATTGCAGGTTTTCATGACACCGAGATCGCTCCCCTCTTCACCTCCGCCACGAACATTCCCAATATCTTTCTACCGGAGAGCTTTTGGAATATATTGCAGGGAGATATATCTATGAAATAACCGTAAGAAAACACCATTAATTTATTCAAGCCAGAATGACTACTCCTAAATAGGCATTACAGGCTTATTGAAAAAAATAAGGGATGCTTCAAAGAACATCCCTTATTTTATAATACTATATGAATCCGATA
>CAYFMZ010000034.1:0-3017 GCA_964344275.1 uncultured Proteiniphilum sp. | reverse complement strand
GGTTTCTCTTCAACAGCTGGCTTTTCCTCGGCCGCCGGTTCAGGTTTCTCTTCTACAACAGGCTCTACCTTTTCTTCTACAACAGGTGCTTCTTCCTTAGCAGGTGTTTCGCTTACCGGTTCCGAAGCCTCTTCAGCCACCGGGGTTTCTACCTCGGGAGCCTTTGTCTCAACAGCCTCTTCCGGCGCGTTAGCCGCATCCTCTTCAGCTCGTTTCTGAGCAAGTGCTTCTGCCTTCGCTTTGTAAACCTCTTTTTCAGCCTCTAAACGAGCTTTCTCATCAGCACGTCGTTTTTCATCATCTTCCGACTTGATAGACCGCAAAGCCAACAGCTTCTGGGCTTTCCACGTTTCAAATCTCTTTTCGGCTTCCGCTTCATCGAAAGCTCCTTTTGCAACACCTCCTAAAAGGTGCTTTTTCATCAATACACCCTCGTTCGATAATATGTTCCGAACGGTGTCCGTGGGCTGTGCCCCGGTTTGCAGCCAATACAAAGCTCTATCGAAATCTAAAGTGATCGTAGCAGGATGAGTGTTCGGATTGTATGAACCTATCCTCTCAATGTACTTTCCATCTCGTGGTGCTCTGCTATCTGCAACAATAATCTGGTAGAAGGGGTAGTTTTTACGCCCTCTCCTTTGTAAACGAAGTTTTGTTGCCATTTAGTGATTCTTTTAATTGAATATTTTTCGCATTAGCGGGTGCAAAGATAGCTATAAATTCACTACATACAAAATTGATTCATCGTTGTTTTACAAAATCATCCCAAATCAATCGAGCTTCTGAATTACTTTATTATAAATATCCAACTGGGTCTGAAATACACTTGATTGCTCATTCCTTTGAAGTGCCCTCTTCCTTGACTCTACTGAAATATTTTGAGCTAGTTCAGGCTCGGTAATAAGCCGCTCGATCTGGCGTGCACACATCCAGTGGTCCCCCATCGGAAAATAGAGGGTCGATTTACCATGTTCTGCTAACTGTGGTAGAGAACCCGCGTACGATGCAACCGTAGGAACGCCCACCATCATCGACTCAGCCATAAATAAACAATAGGTTTCCACAAAAGAAGGAATCACGGCAACGGATGATTTATGCATTTCCTCTATCATTTCATCTGCACTCATCATTCCTAGCCAATTAATCGATTCTTCTACTCCAAGTTGTTTTGCTTTCTCAAGCATCCAACTGGTATAACCATCTCGAATTAGCCCATATTTTTTTTTAATCCGAATACCCCCACCAATATTTAGTTTTATATTAGGGTAGCTCTTTTTCAGTAAACCGATCGCCTCTATAACAACATGCAATCCTTTATAAGGAATAGGACCCGAGCAAGAAGTAAAAATATTTATCACTCCTTCATTTTTAGGAGGTTCCCACGCGGGCGTCTCATGAAATTCACTCCGCAGCATCATGCCCGTGCGATACCGGTTACTGGTCGGGTTCACGTATTTAATAATTGAATCTACCCAGTCCGATTGAACGGATATATTTTTCATCTGCTTGATCAGTCGAAGTTCGTGCCTCCCTCTACTCTTAAATTGATTCCGAATAGAGGACAGGTGATTCTTAGGCCGAAGCA
Source organism: uncultured Proteiniphilum sp. (assembly GCA_964344275.1). Classification (GTDB taxonomy): domain Bacteria; phylum Bacteroidota; class Bacteroidia; order Bacteroidales; family Dysgonomonadaceae; genus Proteiniphilum. The sequence goes on along the minus strand of CAYFMZ010000034.1, from coordinate 1,432 downwards.
GTTCCTTCAATCCAATACTGTTAAACAAATCTCTGAACGATAAGCCACCATAATAAAATTTCACGTAGGCAAACAATAAACCCTGAATTTCTAACAATACCGGGGTTGCTACCTGTGCGTCATGAACAGCAAATCCAAATCCATTTTCAGTTCCCCACACGTGTATCAAATCGGGTTTGATTTCCTCATCTATTTTTCTGATAAATGAAACAAGTTCTTTCGATCCCTGATGGTATTTTATTCTTTCTTTATTAGGTATAACCCATTGAGTGATATTTTCAAAGTTTTTTTGTGTTATAGTTCCTTCATCTCCGTAGGTTACATTATAAAGTTCTATATCTTCACTCTTCGCTAAAGCAACTCCCATTGCTATTAACCATGTTCCTGTAGTCTTTATTTTATCCTTTGAAAATTGTGCACCACTAAACCAAAGTATTTTTCTTTTTTTCATTTACAAATAATTTTAAAGCAATAAACTTGAATCGGATGAATTGAAGAAGAAATGTTTGAACGTACCTTTTGAACGTACATATTGAGTGGGACCCTTATTCATACGAAAAAGGGTTTGCCGTGATAATGAAAAACAAAAATACAATAAAAATAAAGAAATCAAAATTTTATGATAAAATAATTCAGGAAAAGATGTAGCACGTAACAATAAAATGCATATATTTGAAGGAAATTTATACCTCTACGGTTCGAAAGACACCGCAAATATAACGGCTTATGAACAACACCAGTAGAATTAAACCTGCCGTGTTACTCCTCACATGTTTGGGCGTGTTGTATTCTTTTGTTTCTTGTAAGGAGGTAACTACCTACCCTTACCCGGCTTTGATAGAGGAAGCAATTGACCAGTTCTTCATTGAAAATAAGAACGATACGGTCTTGCAGCTTTTGAAACACGCGTCACGGGAGACTCAGCACAGCTCAGTTCAAGCGGTCATTTCCATCTTTCAAGCGGGTGCGCTTAGCGAAATTGGGAATGCCGACAGCGCAGCCATATTGTTACAAAAAATCAATACCGAAATACTCTGTCCACGTGGCCGTTTTTATTATAATAGCATCGCGGGGCTTAACGCGTTTCGAATGAACCGATACCAGGATGCATCCCGCGTTATCTCTCTCCTTATCAATGATGCGTCTCACGATAAAAGATGCCACGCCCTTAACGAGCGGCTGCTCGCGAGGTTAATGATCCATCACGAGAATTATGAGCTAGCTATACGGCTTCTATATAGCTCTATAGAGCATTTTAGAGAAGTAAAACTTGATAAGAACGCGGCGATCAATAAAAAATTTTTAGCCAGTATTTATTCAGAATTAGGAGCCTATAACGAAGCGATGAAAATGATCGAAGAGGCAGAAAGCATGTTTATAGCTCACGACGATCCGGCAGAGCTTTACTATCTTTATATAGTGGCCATAAAGT
>CAYFMZ010000033.1:0-25788 GCA_964344275.1 uncultured Proteiniphilum sp. | reverse complement strand
ACGGCACGATCCGGTGCTCTTTCGATTGAAAAAAGTCTTTAAACGACTGGCGAATTTGGTTGGAAGTCATCATTTGAATTGTGAGTTTATTACATTCGGGGAAACAAGCGCGGGTTCCGCTAACAGGTTCTGCCCCTTTCCCTAAACAAACTACAAAATTACATGAAAAACTTCGTATCCCCAAGCACGTCGACAAATAGCACTACATACGCGGAAGTTTTAGAAAATGCTATCCACATATTTCACACCAATCTCTACAAGGTTGCCATGGAGGCTTGAATGGCTTGATACGATAGTTTAAAGCCAGCGTGCCGTGCCATTTTTAAAGGAGTACCTACTTTAGTGATTTATAGTACTTGCCTCCATACCACCCCTTTGAATTGCCATCTTTCTTATTCGCTCAGACAACTCACTCCGGGTACGACCTTTCAATGCATTGCGCACTGTAACTTCGCTAACGTTGAATATCTTAGCAATTTCCCTTCGTTCCCCATGTTTAGTTAAGATTTCTTTCATATGCTACTTATTAAAATTTTTGTATCTTTATCGTCGCTTTCTAAATCGAAAGATACAAATATAATACATTATGGTTTATTAACCAATAAAAAGACATCTTTTTGGATTATTTTCATGTTAAATATAGCTAAAATACGGAAAGAGTGGTTTATAGAACAGATCGAAGCCTTGAAAAGCTCGGGGATTTCGTACGCCGAGATCGCTGCCCAATTAGGAGTTAAACCCCAATACATTAATTCAATAAAGAATGGTGATAGGGGGGCTTCTGAAAATATAACAGCCAAGCTTTGCAAAGCATTCAAAATAAATCATAATGAGTTATTAAAACGCTTAAGTATATACGAGAAACAGATGCCTGATATCTCTGAGGTAAGAGAAGCAGGAGAGCCGGAAGAGCCAGTGAAACCATCAAAAAAAGTCCCTCTCTACAACAATGGCTCTAAAACAATTGAACCAGGTCGTGCAATACCCATCAAAAAAGAGATCTCGGTTAAAAAAACAGATGAATGGATAGACGTCGGCAATCTTTTCCCCGACGCCACTTCTGCCATTCGCCACTACGGGGATAGTATGGATGAGTACCCATCGGGATCGATACTTGTTCTCAAGCAAGTGGTGGATTCCAGCATTATCGTTTGGGGACGGAACTATTACATTGAGACCGAAGACCTCGGTATCACGAAACGACTGCAAGACGGTGGAAAAGACCACGTGATCGGCTACAGCTCCAACGAAAAAAGATCATCCGATGGACGGTTGGTGCATGAGCCGGTGAAAATCCCCAAGAAAAGCATTCAAAGAATCAGCCTCATACTGGGATGCGTAACCAACGAATTCAGCAAGGGCGTGGTTCCAGTTACCACCGATCCGTCTTAAGGTAAACGCGCCCTCATCAAACACCAACACCCTTATAAACTGATCAATACCGAACCCGCACCGCAATAAAACCACTTTGATAAATCATAAAAAGTGATTTTTCGTGAACATAATCGCGTCTTCGTTGTCTATATACAAACCGAAAAAATGTATGTTGACTACAAAAATTTTTGACGTAGATAAAAAACCAAGCGCGAAACAAAAGAGTGAGATAGTAGATTTCCTTCACGATAACCTGCAACAGTACGGGGATCCCAAAAACCAGATAGAGAGAGCCATTGATTACTCCACGCGAGAAATACCCTCCTTTGGCGGGTTCACCATGTTGCTACTGGAAGACGAAGCGATAAGGGGCTCAGTGGTAATAAACAGAACCGGCATGGGCGGCTATATCCCCGAGAACATTTTGGTTTATATAGCGACCGATAAAAACAAGCGGGGAAGAGGATGGGGAAAGAGATTGTTAAAGAGTGCCCTCGACCGAGCAGAAGGAGATATTGCCCTGCACGTGGACGCGGACAATAAGGCCCGGCAACTTTACGAAAATTTCGGGTTCACCACTCGTTACCTGGAGATGAGATTAAAAAGATAACCATGGCTGAACTGATCATACAGACTGAAAAGATAAAAAACAACATCCGGTATTTAAGCGACTATTTTAAAGAACATGATATCTATTGGGCTCTCGTCACTAAGGTCTTCTCGGGGGATAAAGAGTTCCTAAAGAACATATTGAGCGACGATGTGATCAACAAGATCAACTCGATTGGCGACTCCCGGTTGACCAGCCTGAGGAACCTTCGGGCGGTGAACCCCAACATGCGGACCATCTATATTAAGCCACCGGCCGAGACGTACGCCGACGAGGTGGTGCAATACGCCGACATCTCGCTGAATAGCTCGCTAAGTACCATCCAGGCACTAAACAAGGCAGCCGAAAAAAGAGGCAAGGTGCATCAAGTCATCATCATGATCGAAATGGGCGAACTACGCGAAGGGGTCAACCGTGAGGATCTTATTTCGTTTTATGAAAAGGTCTTCAACCTCCCCTATATCGATGTGATCGGTATTGGATCAAACTTGGGTTGCATGTACGGGGTAGAACCCACGTACGATAAGCTCCTTCAGCTCTCCCTCTACAAAGAGCTTATTTCTGCACGCTTTAATAAAAAATTGAAATTTATCTCTGGCGGCTCCTCCATTACCCTGCCGTTGATCGAGCAGGGAAAGATTCCTCCCAATATAAACCACTTCCGAATTGGTGAAGCAGCCTTTTTTGGCGTAAGCCCCCTCAAAAACGAGCGTTTCAAGGAGCTGTCTACCGACACGTTCGAGTTCCGTGCCAACATCATCGAGCTGGAGAAAAAGAAGATCGTACCCGACGGTGTCTTGAGCGACGCCAACATCGGGCACACGGCCAATTTTAGCGATCGAGATATGCATACCACCCGCACCAAGGCGATCCTCGACTTTGGTATGCTCGACGTGGACAAGGAGGACATCGAAGCGCTGGATCCCGATATCAGGTTCGTAGGGATCACTTCCGATATGATGGTGATAGACATCGGGAGCAATAAGACCAGAGAGGGTGCAAAAAAGTACCGTGTGGGAGATCAAATCGTATTCAAACCCAACTACATGGCAGTCGCCCGCCTCCTGAACTCCAAGTTTATCGACAAAAGATTTCTCTGAACCCGGGTACTACCCCTACCCGCCACGACTGACACATGTCCCGTACACGGTAAACGCTGATCCGGATGGTTTAACCATAATTATACAAACCACTGAAAACCAAAACAGAACCATTACTGTTTCTATATCATGCCCGGGGTGTCCCGTGCGCGATCGCCTGAAAGGGCCCGTGGGGTTCTTCACGCGATTTATTTTAACGACTCCCGGGGTGAACAGATTTATTAACGCTTAAAAAAACGGGATATGAAACGAGACGGAAGGTTAGAAAGCTTATGGCAGTCGGAGGCGGCTCTCGTAGGTCATGAGATAAGGAGTCAAGAGGTTGAATTCGATGTGGTAATTGCCGGAGCGGGCATCACGGGTGTGACTACTGCCCTGATGCTTCAAGAGAGAGGATTGAAGTGCGCGATCGCCGAGGCACGTAACATGGGATTCGGAACCACGGGAGGCACCACGGCGCACTTGAACAATTTTTTCGACACCTCGTACGACAAAGTAATCAACGATTTTGGATTAGATAAGGGCCGGCTGTTAGCCGATGCCGCTCGGGACGCGCCTTACCGCAGTTACGCGATGGCGCTGAAACTCAGAAACGGCGCGTACCCGCGCACGCTGGGATACGACATGCTGGAGGCGTACCATTACTACCGCACCCACGAGGTGGATGGCGAGGAGTACCTCATCGTGGGGGGCGAAGACCATAAGACGGGCGACGTGGAAAACAGCGACGACTGTTTCCGGATACTGGAAGAATACGTGAGCCGCTATTTCGATATCGAGCGGGTGGCCTACAAATGGTCATCGCAATACTATGAGCCAGCGGACGGGCTACCTTACATCGGCCCCCTCCCTGGCAACCCCTCCAACGTGTACTGCGCCACGGGATACAGTGGCAACGGAATGATCTTCGGCACGCTCGCCGCCAAAACGTTGAGCGGTCTTATTGCCGATGGCGATAGCCCTTACAAGGAACTTTTCTCGCCTTCCCGCGTGAAGCCGGTCGCCGCTTTCAGCCAGATGGTAAAAGAGAACGTCGATGTGATCAAGCACCTGGTGGTAGATTCGTTCACGGTAGAAAAACTCAACGCGTTGGCCGATCTGGAAAGAGACGAGGGAAAGCTCAACTTGTGAAACATGCGGAGGGAGCTGATGACGAAGGACGAGCTAATGTCTCATCTTCGGGAGAACGGCATTGAAAATATCAACGAGGTGAAAAAAGCCTTCGTGGAGGGGGATGGGAACATCTCGCGGATTAACGTGTGGAGAGCGCGTGCAGGCAAAAAAAAGAAAAAGCAGGAAAGAGAACCCGCGGGAAACTTTGTCCTTCCCCCGAATAATCGTACTTTTGATCCCTTATTGCACCGATATGCCCACCATTACCCTTACCCGTTGCCCCGCCTGCGGCAACCCCGATATACAGGAAGCGTTTAACGCGATAGATCACTTCTCGAGCGGGGAGTCGTTTCCCCTTTTCGACTGCAACCAATGCGGTCTCCGCTTCACCAACGGCTTTCCCTCGGAAGAGGCCATCGGCCGGTATTACGATTCAGCGGATTATATCTCCCACTCAGATACCGACGAGGGGTGGATTAACAAGCTGTATCACCTGGCCAGGCGCTACATGCTCAAGCGCAAGCTCCGGATGGTTCGGAAGCATATGCCGCCCACCGAAAAACAACCATCCGCGGACGACCCCACCGGATCGCCCCGTGGCGACAACCTTCCTGTGAAGCGAGGAGGATTTTCTCGATTGCTGGATATGGGGTGCGGCACGGGCTATTTCTTGAACGCGGCAAAAGAGGCCGGCTACGCGGTGACAGGCATCGAGAAAGACGCGAAGGCGAGGGAGTACGCGGCCCATCGCTTTGGGCTACCGGTGATGGGAGAAGAAAGTTTCTGGAACCTGACAAGCGAATCATTCGAGGCGGTCACCCTCTGGCACGTGCTGGAGCACTTGGAAAAATTGGAGCAAAGCATCAGTAAGGTGACGGAAGTACTGGTGAAGGGGGGAGTCGCCGTGATCGCGGTACCCAATTACCGCTCGTTCGACGCCGCGTTTTACGAAGCGTACTGGGCAGCGTACGACGTGCCCCGACACCTGTGGCATTTCTCACCCTATGCACTCGAGCAGTTGTTGAAAAAGCACGGGCTGACGGTAATCCAAAAACAACCCATGCCCTTCGACGCGTTCTACATCTCGCTGCTGAGCGAACAATACAAGAAAAGCCGACTCTTGACACGCTATGGCAGGGCCTTTCTGGTAGGGCTATCCGGCTCTATCGCCGCCCTGTTTCGATCGGAAAAAGCGAGTTCCATCGTCTACATCGCCCGAAAAGAAGGGAATGAACGGTCGTCGTACGCCCACACCGACGAGCCGCGGGCGGAAGATTCACCGCGGAAATTTGCCTCGCCCGCCGAATAATGCTATTTTTACAGCCAATACATGCAGGACTCACTTAATCGATAAGGGCCCATGGGAAAAAGAAAAAAACCGATTCAATTCAACGACAAGCGCCTCTTCTACACCATCCAAGAGGTGGCCGACCACTTCGCGGTGAACGTCTCGCTGCTGCGATTCTGGGAGAAGGAGTTCGATACCATCCGTCCCCGGAAAACGGCGGGCGGCACCCGCCAGTACACCCGTGAGGATATCCAGCAGGTGGAAGTGGTGTATCACCTCGTGAAAGAGAAAGGGATGACCTTAGAAGGAGCACGGCAAACGCTGAAGACGAAAAAGGACGACGAAACCCGGCGCGTGGAAGCGGTGGCCCGGCTTAACCAGATAAAGAAGGAATTACTGCTCTTGGAGGAGGAGTTCGACCAGCTACACGAGCGACAAAAATATTCATCCGCTAAAACCGAAGAGTGATGAGAAAACTTTTATTCCCCCTGTTCCTCCTTCTCGCGGCATGTACCTTTGCACAAAAAGAGGCATCGGCACGCGGGGAGAAAGCCCTCACGCCTCAAGATGACATCTTGTCGGTCGGGGACGAAGCCTCGTTGAAAGTGGGTGCCGAACGGCTCGAGGAGTACCTCCCCCTGCTGGAAGGGCAGCGCGTGGCGGTAATGAGCAACCAGACGGGCATGGTGGGCGATATTCATCTGGTGGACATGCTCGTGAATCACCGGACCAACGTGGTGGGCATCTTCTCGCCCGAGCACGGTTTCAGAGGCACCGCCGACGCCGGAGAGCATGTGGCCAGCTCGATCGACGAGAAAACCGGAATACCCATCTGGTCGCTCTACGGAAGCGGGGGTGGTAAACCCTCCGTTAGGCAGATGGAGGAGTTCGACCTGCTGCTGTTCGACCTGCAGGACGTGGGGCTTCGCTTCTACACCTATTACGCCAGCATGGCCCGGCTAATGGACGCGTGCGCCGAGCACGGCAAGCAGATGATCGTACTGGACCGCCCCAACCCCAACGGCTTTTACGTGGATGGTCCCCTGCTCGATATGAAGCACAAGTCGGGCGTGGGATGGCTCCCCATCCCGGTGGTGCACGGCATAACCTTAGGGGAGTTGGCATTGATGATCAACGGCGAAAAGTGGTTGCCCGGAGGACGAGTATGCGACCTCACCGTGGTACCCTGTGAGAACTACACCCGTCAAACCCGCTACGAACTACCCATCGCACCCTCGCCCAACCTACCCACGGTTCAATCTATTTACCTTTACCCCTCCACCTGCCTGTTCGAGGGAACCGTGATGAGTTTGGGGCGCGGCACCTCGTTCCCTTTCGAGGTTTATGGGCATCCCGACTACTCGGGGTCGGACTTCTCTTTTACCCCTCTCAGCGTGCCCGGTGCCAAAAACCCGCCCTTGCTGAATAAATTGTGCCACGGGGTGGATCTTCGAAACGTGCCCCACGAGCAGATATGGGAAAAGGGCTTCGACCTCTCGTACGTGATCGACGCGTACCATAATCTAAATATCGGCAATAAATTCTTCACCTCTTTCTTCGAAAAGCTGGTCGGCGTTGACTACATCCGCCAAGATATCATGGCCGGAAAATCAGCCAGTGAGATCAAAGCCAAATGGGCGGGCGACGTGGAAAACTTCAAGAAGCAACGGGAGCCTTATTTGATTTATGACGAGTGAAATAGTTTTTGTATTTTTGCACATTAAAGCGAATCACGAAAATTAAATGATTCAAGTTTTGCATGCAATACGTCACAGCTAAATCTTCGGCTGACAATGTTTTATGACCCGTTACAGATTCATAGGCTATCTGATAAATAACTCGTTTACACTCAAACAGCTTATCAGATCGCGCCTATTTCATCTAACGGGTCCCCATAAAACATTTATAGGCCTCATTTTTAGCTATAATTGTAATAATTGATGCATGCGAAACTTAAATTAAATGAATAAAGTCGGGTTAAGCGGGGCGACGAATGCTTTTGTCTTGACTCGTCAAATGTTGATAATCAAAAAAAACGGCCAATCAATGGAAATTGCAAGCAAATACAACCCCGCGGAGGTAGAGGAAAAATGGTATAAATACTGGATGGACAACAAGCTGTTCCATTCCGAACCGGATGATCGTGAACCATTCACCATCGTCATTCCTCCACCCAACGTCACCGGCGTGCTCCACATGGGGCACATGCTCAACAACACCATCCAGGACGTGTTAGTGCGGCGGGCCCGCATGCAGGGGAAGAATGCTTGTTGGGTACCGGGTACCGACCACGCCTCGATCGCGACCGAAGCCAAGGTGGTGGAGCGACTGGCGTCGCACGGCGTGAAGAAGAGCGACCTCTCGAGGGAGGAGTTTTTGGAACACGCGTGGGACTGGACACGGGAGCACGGGGGGATTATCCTGGAGCAGCTAAAGAAGCTGGGGGCGTCGTGCGACTGGGACCGGACGGCGTTTACCATGGACGAGACCCGTTCCGAGAGTGTACGGAAGGTATTTTGCGACCTGCACGAGAAAGGGCTCATCTACCGGGGCGTGCGAATGGTGAACTGGGATCCCAAGGCGCTCACGGCGCTGTCGGACGAGGAGGTGATCCACAAGGAGGTGAACGGCAAGCTGTACTACCTGAAATATAAAGTGGAAGGCGATCCCAACGGGACGTACGCGCTGGTCGCCACTACCCGCCCGGAGACCATCATGGGCGACACCGCGATGTGCATCCACCCCAACGATCCCAAGAACGCGCACCTGAAAGGGAAAAAGGTGATCGTGCCGCTGGTCGGCCGGGCCATTCCCGTGATCGAGGACGACTACGTTGACATCGAATTCGGTACCGGTTGCCTGAAAGTGACGCCGGCGCACGACGCGAACGACTACGTGCTGGGCGAGAAGTACAACCTCCCCTCGATCGATATTTTTAACGACGACGGCACGCTCAACGAGCACGGTATCCACTACGCGGGGATGGACCGCTTCGAGGTACGAAAGCAAATAGAAAAAGATTTGGAAGCAGCGGGGCTGCTCGAGAAGACGGAGCCTTACACCAACAACGTGGGGTTCTCGGAGCGGACCGATGCCATCATCGAGCCGAAACTCTCGATGCAGTGGTTCCTGAAGATGGACGGGCTGGCCCAACCGGCCACCGAGGCGGTGGAGAACGATACCATCCGCTTTCACCCGGAGAAGTACAAGAACATGTACCGCCACTGGATGGTGAACATCAAGGATTGGTGCATCAGCCGCCAGCTGTGGTGGGGACATCGCATCCCGGCTTACTTCCTGCCCAAAGGAGGGTACGTGGTGGCGTTAACGCCCGAAGAGGCACTCGAAAAGGCAAAGGCCAAGGTGGATTACCCGCTGACGATGGACGATTTGAAACAGGACGAGGATGTGTTGGACACGTGGTTCTCTTCCTGGCTCTGGCCGATCTCGGTGTTCGACGGCATCAACCAACCCGAAAACGAAGAGATCAATTACTACTATCCCACGAACGACCTGGTGACGGCCCCCGAGATCATCTTCTTCTGGGTCGCCCGCATGATCATGGCGGGGTACGAGTACCGGGGCGAACCCGCTTTCCGCAATGTTTATTTCACGGGAATCGTGCGCGATAAACTGGGTCGCAAGATGTCGAAATCATTAGGCAACTCGCCCGACCCGATCGAGCTGATGGAGAAGTACGGGGCCGATGGCGTTCGTATGGGCATGCTGCTCACTTCGCCGGCGGGGAACGACCTCCCCTTCGACGAGTCGGTCTGCGAACAAGGGCGCAATTTTAACAACAAGATATGGAACGCGTTCCGATTGATCAAGGGGTGGGAAACCGACGATAGCATCGCCCAGCCGGAGACAGCGGCAATCGCGGTGGAGTGGTTTCAAAACAAGCTTTCGGAAACCGTGGCCGAGGTGGACGACCTCTTCTCCAAATACCGTCTCTCCGAAGCGTTGATGGTGCTCTACAAGTTTTTCTGGGACGAGTTCTCGGCGTGGTACCTGGAAATGATCAAACCGGACTACCAGAAACCCATTGACACGGCAACATATCAGGCAACACTGGGTTATTTTGATGCATTGATGCGGTTGCTGCACCCCTTTATGCCGTTTATCACCGAAGAGTTGTGGCAGGCGCTCTATCCTCGTGAAAAAGGGGAGAGCATCATGACCGTGTTGCAGCCGGGAGCGGATAAGGTCGACAAGAAGTTGCTGGGCGACTTCGAGACGCTCAAGGAGGTGGTCTCGGGCGTGCGCACCGTTCGGTTGGAGAAAAATATCCCTAACAAGGAGAAGTTGGAGCTGCACGTGACCGGGGGGCACAACGACCGCTTTAATAGCGTGATCGCCAAAATGTGCCAACTATCCTCCATCTTGTCTGTTTCTGAAAAACAACCCGGCGCGGCGGGATTCTTCGCGGGGGTCACAGAGTACAGCGTGCCACTGGAAGATAAGATGGACAAGGAGGCGGAGCTGGAGAAACTGCGCACGGAGCTGGGCTATGCCGAAGGGTTCTTGCAGTCGGTACTAAAGAAACTTAGCAACGAGCGGTTCGTGCAGAACGCCAAGCCCGAGATCGTGGAAAACGAGCGCAAGAAACAGGCGGACGCCGAGAGCAAGATCGCCCAGTTGAAAGAGAGCATCGCGGCACTCACTTCCGGGGAAATAGGGTGAACATATCCTTTAAACCGCATTTAAAATAATTCAAAAATATGTAATAAGCGCTCTATATTATTGATTTATAAAACTTAAAACCATATATTTGTGTGACATAAACGCTATTAATGTATGGAAGGTATGCAAAAACAAAGTATCATAATTTTCGAACCAAATACTACCGAACAGGAAAATGCGCTAAAGGCGTTCGGAAAAGCGTTGAAACTCAAATTTGAGGTAAAAACCAAGCCCTATAACGCGGAATTCGTGGAAATGATAGAAAAGGGCGATAAGGATCTTGCCGAGGGCAAAGGAATAAAAATGTCGGCCGAAGAGTTTAAAGCATTATGCAAGTAGAGCTAACTCCCAAGGCTAAAAAAGATATCGATTACTGGCAGAAAACAAATAACGCCGCTATCCTCAAAAGAATAGAATTGCTTTTCGACGCGATTCTGCAAAATCCATATAAAGGAATCGGAAAACCTGAAGCCCTTAAATACCAGCTCTCGGGTAAATGGTCAAGACGAATTACCGATGAACATCGGTTTGTATATGCAGTGGAAGAGGATACTCTCAGAATATATTCCCTGAAAGGACATTATTGGTGAAGTGCTCCGCAGTACGCTACTCACTCGTATCTCGTGAGAACTATACCGAAATTGACGTTGAAAACGATATCGTATGAACCACTTGATTTCCTATATTTCCGAGCGATTGGATAAGAAGATCGTGGCAGCAAAACCGGTATCCGGCGGCAGCATCTCTTCGGCCTACCGGTTGGATACCGCCACGAGATCTTACTTCCTGAAAGTGAACCGCGGGCCGGCCGCACTGAAGATGTTCCACGCGGAACAAAAAGGGCTGCAAGCCATAGAAGATACGGGAACCATCGCGGTGCCGCACGTTCATCTGGTGGATTCGGCAGACGGGCAAGCTTTCCTCCTCATGGACCACGTGGAGAGCAAGCATCCCGATGCTTCCGACTATCAACGATTGGGCAGAGCACTTGCCGAACTGCACCAAACCACCCATGACGACTTCGGTTTCCCAAGCGATAATTTTATCGGCAGCCTGCCGCAAAACAATCGGGTTCATACCGACTGGTCGGAATTCTACTGGTTTGAACGAATCCGGCCCCAACTTGAGATGGCGCTTCAAAAGGGGCTGTTAGCCGAGAAAATGATCCCCTCGGAAGAGAAGGCAATCGGTCATTTCTCCCGGGTGTTCGGCGAGGTGAAACCGGTGTTGTTGCACGGCGACCTCTGGGGAGGCAATTACCTGATCGCAACGGACGGGACGCCCTACCTCATCGATCCGGCCACCTATTACGGCCACTCTATGGTGGACATCGCCATGAGCCACCTATTCGGCGGGTTCGGGTCGGCCTTTTACGACGCGTACCACGACCGGATTCCCAAAGCTAACAACCACGATACGCAAATCGACCTGTACCAACTCTATTTCCTGCTGGTGCACCTGAACCTGTTCGGCAGTGGTTACTACTCCTCCGTCGCCTCTATCCTGAAACGCTATTTTTGAAAAGGAGAATAAAATGCAATAATACAACCTATCCCTATGAAAACAATTAACCGGATCATTCGAAAAACAATTACTCTCTTCACTTTCTATCGATACTTCATGTGGGTTTCCCTCTTGATGAACGTAGGCTGCGCGTATTTTCTATGGAAAAACTTCGATCATCAATAGAAAAAAAGAGCTCACCAAACTTGGATATCTCCATAAATTGTAATTACTTTCTGGTTACGTACAAGATAAACAACGAATGATGGAAATCCCGCTTATAAATATTGGCAATTCAAAAGGTATACGCATATCCAAAACAATTTTGAAGCAGTACAAGATAAAAGAAAGCTTAGAAATGATTTTGGAGAAAGAAAGAATTATACTGAAACCAATGTCGACTCCGCGGAAGGGATGGGAACAAGCTTTCAAACAGATGAGCATTGAAGGTGACGATACTCTGCAAATAGACGATATTTTTGATGATGAAATTTTCGAAGAATAAATCCGATTCAAAACGATATTGTCTTGGTTAACCTCGATCCCACCATTGGCAGCAAAATAAGAAAAACACGTCCTTGTGTTGTTATTTCTCCTGATGAGATGAATAGACACCTCCGAACTATCGTTATAGCACCCATTACAACTACCTCAAAGCCCTATCCTACACGAGTTAATATTAAGCATGAGAATGCGGAAGGCTGGATCGTTTTGGACCAAATCAGGACAGTGGACAGAAAAAGAATAATCAAAAAGTTAGGTTGCTTAGCACCCACTGAAATTGAGAAGGTGAAAGCAGTAATCAGGGAGACATACGTTGAATAATACACCTCGTGAGCAAATCATATGCAATAAAACTTGCACGTGATTCATATTTGGTGTAATTTTACACCAAAAAATAACTATGGCACGACAAAGTATATCTCTTACAGAACCAAACGACGAGTGGCTTAAATCTCAAGTGAGCAATAATGAATATTCCAGTAAAAGTGAGCTAATTAACGATTTAATTAGACAAGCAAGGAAACAGCAAGTTGAAATTGATTGGATTCGGGCTAAACTGGAGAGAGCTGAAAATAGTGGATTTACTGATGAAACGAAAGAAGAAATATTGGCACAATCTAAAGCGTTAATAAATGGCTAAATATCGTCTAAGCAACGAGGCAAAAGAAGATTTAATTCGAATTCATCAATATGGGATTGAAAGATTTGGAATTGTGCAAGCCGATAAATATTTCGATTCCTTTTTTGAGTATTTCGAGATGATTGCGGAACGCCCTTTTTCCTTTGAATCTGTCGATCATTTAAAGAAGGGATACAGACGTTGTGTTTGCGGCGTCGATTCAATTTACTTTAAAATAAACGAGGACATCGTTGAGATAATGGCTATTGTAGGAAGACAGGATTTAAACAATATACTCAAATAGATAAATTGACAGAGAATCCAAATTCAAAATCAGCCAGATAGCATCTTCCTAACCTTATTCAACCTTGAAGCGAAGCGTGAGCGAGCGGGCGGCTTCATCGACTACCGTGAGGGTATGTTCACCGGGTTCGGGGGAGAGCTCCATCTGATGGATATCGGATGTTTCGCCCACATAGTCTTCCCCAAGATGCCAAAAAACACGTGCGGACGGGTTACGATGCGCCAGCTCGAAGACCGCCTTTCCAAACGATCCATCCAACTGTTTGGTGATTCGAAGTACTGCCCCGGGGAAGGGGTAGATAAACTGCATGGCGGCATCGGGTTCGCTTCCGGAAGCACACTCGGGGGAGAAAGGGGGAAGCGACCGGTAAGCGGGATGCTTTTGCTTGTAGTACCACTCCCACGAGGGGGGCAACTGAAACCAGGAGACGGAGCGAATGCCTCTCGCCCCGGCACACTGCTCGTAGACACGATATTGACCGTCGTCCGAGACATGTACCCGCTTATGATGGGAGCATACCGCACCCTGCAGTCCTTTCATGGGAACCAGTCGAATGTCGATGGAGCTTTCGGGGCAGTACATCCCGCGCAGTTGACCGCTTTCTCGGCAGATGGCCGCCTCGGTGAGTTCACCGTAAGGGGTGTCGAACCAGCCGGTCGCCGGGAGTAGGTTAAACAGGTCGAACATGACCCGCGCGGACGTGCGGGCACCGGTCAGCCCGGGACGCCCTTCACCGCTGGCGTTGCCGGTCCATACGGCAACGAGGTATCGGGGGGTAACGCCCACCGCCCACCCGTCACGAAAGCCATAGCTGGTACCCGTCTTCCAAGCGACTTTACGAACAGAAGGGACGAAGTGCCAGTTGAGCTCTTCGGGACGGTTCACGTTGGTCAACGCCTCAAGGGTAAGCCACGCGGCTCCGGCATTGAAGAGAGGAGATTCTACCTGTTTTCGATCCGCGGAGTTCCGATCGGACGGTTGTCGATCGGTTGAAAAATCGGGTGCCGAATGGAGGTTCGCAGGGGATTGGTTGTTCAAGAGGCGGTTTGCCGAGGGGTAATCCGTTGAAGCCTGATCGTACAATAACCTGAAGTCCTTCCGCTCGTAATAGGTTCGATCCCGGGTATAATCGGTCACGGCATGGGCTAACTGGGCGTACGCGTTGGCGATATCCCACAACGTGCCCTCGGTGCCCCCCAAGATAAGGGAAAGCCCGTAATGACCGGCGGGGCGGTTTAGAGTGGTAAGCCCTACCCTTCTCAACAGGTCGTGAAACTTCGGGACGCCGTACTTTCGTAACAAGATCACGGAAGGCACGTTCAACGAGCGTGCCAGTGCCTCGTCGGCATGCACCGCTCCGTCGTATCCCAGGCTGAAATTCTTAGGAGCAAATCCGTCGATATTGATAGGAACATCGGGCAACAACTCCGTGGGCAGCAGGCTTCCCTCCTCCAGCATCGCGGAATAGAGGAACGGCTTCAGGATGCTGCCCGTGCTCCGGGGCGATTGGATGATATCGACCTGGCTACCGTACGCGTTGGATCCAAAACCCACGTTACCGCTGTAAGAGAGCACCTCGTTCGTCTCAAGGTCGACCACCAGGGCAGCCAAGTTGAAAATGCTGTTTTGTGAGAACTCGGTGTTCCATCGGCTTAACACCTCCTCCACCTGTACCTGCAAATGCTTATCGACGGTGGTTTGGAGGTGATTACCCGGAGTCTGTACATAGGCATGGGTCACCAGATGGGGAGCGATCTGCGGGAGGGGAAGCGGTTGATCGGGCAACGGCTCCAGCAGTGCCAGTTCGTAATCGGTCCGATCGATGCTATTGTTATCGTACAGGCGGCGCAACAGACGGTCTCGTTTCAGTTGCAACCCTTCCCTATCCCGCCCCACGTGCATCAACGCGGGCGAGTTGGGCAATACCGCCAATACGGCTGCCTCTCCCCACGAGAGCGATTCGGAACCGTGGCCAAAATAGCGCCATGAGGCGGCATCGATGCCCACCACGTTTCCGCCCATCGGCGCGTGGGAGGCATAAAGGGCCAGGATCTCCTCCTTGGAGTGGGACAACTCAAGGCGTGTGGCAAGAATAATCTCGATGAATTTCTCAACGTAGGTGCGCTTGTTTTGGCGCATCAACCGGACAGTCTGCATCGTGAGGGTACTTCCTCCGCTCACCACTCTACCCGCTTTCAGATTTTGAACCAGAGCTCTTACAAAAGCCAGCGGGTTTACTCCCGGGTGGGATTGAAAGAATCGGTCTTCGAACGCGATGACGCAGGTCTTGTATTTCTCGGGTACACGCTCCGCGGGTGGAAAACGCCACTGCCCATCGGAGGCGATACGGGCACCCAGCAACTCGTTGTTCCGGTCGGTCACCAACGTGCTGTACGGTGAGTCGAACAACGTTCGCGGCAAGGAAAAGAGATACCAGAGCAGCAAAACGAACAAGAGGGAGAGCACGATCTTTCTTCTAACACTCCATGCGCGCATCCGTTTCCCCCACGTTTTCAGGTGCAAGACCGCATACTGTCGTAATTTACCCACTTTCAAAACTTTCAATCTGACAAAGTTATCTTTTTTTTCTAAAACTCTTATTTTTCATATGGAATTCTCAATAATAGAGAGACCCTATAAGTATTGGAAATTCCTTCTATTCGCAAAGGTACACTTTTCTGCTCTTCGATGATATTCATTAATTTGCTTCGAAAACAGTTGTTTTGTTTCTGAAATGCAGTATATTTGCAGCATAATAGAAACAGAATAAAGAAATGAACTTTTTAGAGTTTAAAAAACAGTTCTTTGATTTGGCATGCTTCAACATCTATCAGGTGTATGCATGGCATCCCAAATTTGACCGAAATAACCTGACCCGCTGGACTCAAAAAGGATACCTTATCCGGTTGCGTCAGGGGTATTTTACATTTTCTGAATATAAAAAAAAGGCGGACTATTCCCTTTATTTTGCCAATCGGATTTACCGCCCATCCTACATCAGCTTGCACACGGCGCTGGCGTTCTATGGCATGATACCGGAAGCGGTATTACAGATTACCAGTGTGACAACTCTAAAAACAGCGTCATTTGCCAATAATGTCGGCGAATACTCTTATAAGAGTATCAAGGAGGAGTTAATGTTCGGGTACGATTTGAAGCCGATGTCAGACAATCGAAGCATACAGTTTGCTACACCCGAAAAGGCATTACTCGATTTACTGCACCTTTATCCGTTCTATAATAACGAACAAGAATTGGAGGAATTGCGCTTGGATGAAAATTTCCTTCACGATGATTTAAACAAAGAGTTACTAATGGATTATTGTACCAAGTTTCAGAGCAAGGCACTCGACCATCGGATTAGATTATTTTTTAAGACGTACGAATTATGATACAAATTGAACAGATAAAAAATTATTTTCCGACCCAAATCCGAGAGAATTCAGGTTTCGATAAGTACACATTGAAAGAGTACCTGCAGTTGATGATTCTGGATTACCTGTCGTCCACACCATACATCAAAAAAATGGTTTTTATTGGTGGAACAAACTTGCGTTTAGTAAAAGGGATAGACCGATTTTCAGAAGATTTGGATTTTAATTGTAAAGATATGTCGAAAGACGAATTTATTGAAATGACTAACGGAGTAATTCAATTCTTGGAACGTACAGGATTACGGGTAGAAGCAAAGGATAAAGAAAGCCCAAAACTAACCGCTTTCCGGCGTAATATCCATTTCCCGGAATTATTATTTGACTTGGGGTTGAGCGGATACAAAGAAGAGCGCTTTTTAATAAAGATCGAAAGCCAAGACCAAGAAATTACTTATCAACCGATTATCACAAATATAAAAGGATGCGGATTCTTTTTCCCGTTTCCCGTTCCTTCCGATGGAGTATTGTGCAGCATGAAAATTGCCGCTATGTTATCCCGTGCCAAAGGCCGTGATTTTTATGACCTGATGTTTTTATTGGCGCAAGCAAAACCGGATTACGATTTTCTTTCAAAACGATGCGAAATACATAACTTACAAGAGTTGAAGCAGGCAACAGCCCGACTATTGAAAACCGTTGATTTAAAGAAGAAGCAAAGGGATTTTGAACATTTACTTTTCAATAAAGCAAACAGCGAGAAAATTTCGAGATTTGGAGAATTTATAGATTCTCTAAAGGAATAAAGATGTACGTGACTAAATCTGAGATCTCAGATTTAGTCGCGTACACTTCACTCCGTGACGGTGACCCACGCTCCGCTGTTCCGGGCCTCCTCTTCGGGCGCGTACATCGCTTGACACGACACCGCGGGGAGGTAATACTTGCCGCGGTAGGCCGCTTGCAACCGCACCCGAAAGCTCTTGGATTGCCCGGCACCGAGATTGAAGTAGGTCAGCACCCGATCGTCCCTGATATCGCGGTAATTGTACCCCACGTTGGAAGCAGAAGCGGCATCTTCGAGCATCCGTTCGTTGAAGATCTCCCACCCGGAGGGAAAGACCTGCGTCAACGCCAGGTCGGTGAACGCCTGCTCCACGCTGTTCTGGACGGTGACGATCGCCGAAAACTCCGTCCCTTGCGGGAGCGACTCCACGTTTAGCGGGTTTCCGTTGAGATCGACGTACCGCACCGAAAGCCTTAACCGCCCTTGCTTCGGTCCAAGATCCGCATCGGCCGCGGGAAGCGTACGTGCCGATAGCCGGGCATATAGCTGCCCTTCGCCCTTGTTGGTGAGATCGACCGAGGTGTGTGTGTTTGGCTTTATATCAACTTGATGTATCGCCTTGGGCGTGTTCACCGGTTCCATCTGCCGGCCGTTTAACGACCAGTCGGCTTGGTTATTTCCACTGCCGACCCTCTCCGCTAATTGGGCCATGGCGATCAATCCAAATGCCGCTGTCTGGGTAGAGATATAGTCAGATGATAACGATTGGGCGACCGACGGGGCCAGCTGCATCGCTTTCTCCACGTTGTCCAACAACAGGTAGGTCTCCAAGATCATCGCTTGATCGCGTCCCGGGCTCCCGTAGGTGTCGTTATTAAAGCTGTAGTGCTCTACCCCGTCCGAGGCGTTGAACACAAGTCCGTTCGCCGCGTCTTTCCTGCCCGCTATCACGTAGGCGGCGGCCAATCGCCACCTCCCCTGGAGAGAAAGGTCCGCGAGTTCCCGCAAGCGGTTCATGGCACCCAGCTCCGCGTTGCCGCTTAATGCCAGGGTGTACAACCGGTACGCCTGCTGCAAGTCGACCATCGAATAGCTGTAATAGCCGCGGTTGGGGTTGGTAGGCAACCAGTTCTGCGCGAGCCTCCGCTGAAACTGTGTCCAACGAGTCAATACCGTCTCAGGCACCTCGTACCCCCTGTTCTTTGCCTCTATGAGGAAATGGCCCGCGTAGGTGGTGGCCCATTCGGACGAGTAGGCATCGCCGTACCAGAACATGAAACCGCCATCGGCCAGCTGCCGGGAGGAGAGTTGCCGGATCACTTCGTCCACTTTCGCGGTCATCCGCTGTTTTTGCTCTTCGCTCAGCGTGGTAAATTCTTCGATATAGAGGATAGGAAACGCTTGCGATGTGATCTGCTCGGTACAGCCGTGGGGGTATTCCATCAAGTAGTTCATGTTCCGGCTGAAATTGACGCTCGGCAAGCGGGAGAGCTCCAAGGTAGCCCAATCTTCCGGATCCACCCCGTCGGTCTCTATATCCAGGGTGATCGACTCGCCCGGCTCGACCAGTCGTGCCCGGGTGATCACCTTAGGTGTGTTGGGGTTACGGATAGCGATATCGATGGTCTCGGTGAACGACGCGCCGTCGGCCGTCGCTGTTATCACTACCTGCTCCACTCCCGTCGTGGTTCCCGACCGGAGTTTGAAAAACAGGATATCGTCGCCCGATTTTTGGAACGATACCGTTTGAGTGGTGCCATCCACGGGCGTGAGCAAGCCATTCGTTCGGATGGAGACCTTCACGTTCCGCACGCTGTTCTGCGCGAAAACGTTCACCGGCAGCCACACTTCCTCGCCCGGTCCCAACACCCTGGGAAGAGTGGAAAGCGTCATCAGGTCGCTCTTCACCTCTACGGTTTTCTCCGCGTTGCCATACGCCCCGTCGCCACCGGCCACCACCATCACCCGAACGGATCCCACGTACTGGGGAAGGCGCAGGTTGTGTGTTTTAGCCTCGCCTCCCTTCAAGGCAAAGGGACCGATAAATTGAACAATGGGTTTAAAACGATTCACGTTATCGTTCGACGGGTTCAAGGCTTCATCCCCGCCGATGCCTAACAGCGGTCCCATGGTGCCGCTATGGGCACCTAATACCCGGTCGAACAGATCCCAAGTACGCACACCTAACGCTTCCCGGGCATAAAACTCGTCCCACGCGTTGGGGGTCTTGAACGCGGTGAGGTCGAGCAATCCTTCGTCCACGATCGCCAGGGTATAGGTCATCGGTTTTCCGGTTTTCTCCAATACCGAAACGTTAAATTCCTTCTCCGGTTGAAGCGCGTCCGGCATACGGATGACCGGCTCGAGGATGCTGTTCCGGTTCTCCACACCCACGTTAATCACCCCGTACATACGGACGGGAAGGTCGTTCACTGTCTGCTCGTGCGGCTGCAGCATGGTGGCAAACACGTAGAAGTTGGGGGCCATCTTATCGGTCACCTTGATACCGTATTTGGTATCCTCTTCGGCGGATGTTTCTACCCATTCTCGATGGAGGATGCCCGACCCGTTTTCGATGCTGATCAGCACCCGCCCTTCAGAACTTTTCGGGATCATCACCGTGGCGACCTCGCCCACGTCGTACGACGGTTTATCGGTGGAGAACGACAACATGGTCAGCCCCTCGGGATCGCTCTTCGCGGAACGTCCCCGCCACGATGGCCAGTCGACATAGAAGATGGTCCCCGCGGCATGGTTGCCCGACCGGTCTTTCACCAAGATCAGGTAACGCCCCCAATCGGGATAATCCACCTGAAAATCGATCTTTCCCTTGCCGTTCGACAGGGCAGCTTCTCCCGTGGCTACCACGTTGGCCGCGGTGTTGTTCACGTATGCACCCAGGTCCTCCCCGGCGCTGTTCCACCACCAGCTCCAATTGAGCTTGTAGACGCTGTATTGCACGTTACCGGCGACCGGTCGACCGTACGCGTCCACGGTGACTACATCAAATGCAATGGGCGTGTCGGTCTCTAGGAACTCGCCGGCCCGCGTGGAAGGGGCTTTCACCCCCACGTAGGTACGATACGGGGAGTAATAGACCGTTTGCCCATAAAAGCTCATATCGCCGCCCCCTTCGTAGACCCTCGAGAGAATGTTCCCTCGCAGCATTCCCGGCGCGTTTTCGGCGACGGGTACATTGGCGTTCACGGTGGCCGCCCCGGAAGCATCCAAGACTCCCTCGAAGACCTTCGTGCGGCTCGTCTCGAATTTCACCACCGGGTTATTGAACGTGTAGCCGAGGTAGCCCTGGAACGGGTTATCGGAAGCAACAAGCGTGAGGTCCACCTCCGCTTTCAGGTTGGAGGCGGGCGCTCCATGCAACCAGCGCGACGTGAGCCGCCCGGCGATCACTCCTCCCGAAGCATCGATGATGGAGTCGGTCTCCAGCCGCACCCTCAACCGGTTGGGCTTGATGGTCTCAATTCGCAGGGACTTGTGGAACGTGGCCCCTCCCACCTTCACCCGTGCTTGCCACATGCCGGTCTCCACGGTGGGATCCGTCGCCACGCTAAAGGTATAGAAGCCATTCAACCCCTCGCTCTTTACTTGCCGTTGATAAAACTGCCCACGAGGGGTGTATACCTCCAAGGTGACGGGATGCCCCTGGGGCAGTTTCCGCTCTCTATCCTCCAAGATAAAGGAGACGAAAACAGTGTCCCCGGGCCGCCAAACGCCCCGCTCGGTATAGACATACCCCTTTAACCCTTTCTGAATCTCTTTACCGCTCACATCGAAGCGACTGAGCGATAACGACACCTCCTCCTTCACTTCGAGGTAGCCGATATCATCGTCCTTAACCGCGGAAACGACAAACGGTCGCCCTCCCTTGTAATTGATCTCCGCGAAGCCATTCCCGTCCGTCTTCCCGGAACCGACGGCCTGCATTTGGTAATTGTAGACGGTCACCTCTGCCCCCACGATGGGCCGGGTGGTAAGGATATTGGTCACCGCGACAGTCAGGTTTTGATCCTGTCCCGCTTTAGCGATGATGCCCACGTTGGAAGCCATGACCAGGGTCTGCACCGTTTGTTCCCGGTTCATGTAGTAGGAGGGCTTGCAGGGATCGTCGCGCTCTTCCCAGTTGTAGATGCTCCAGTCGAGTGGCTCGTAGTAATAGGGCATCGTCTCGTCCCACACCGCTTCCTCCTCTTCCGAAAGCATCTCATCCGAAAACCGTTTCAGTCGCTCCTCTTCCGAGATCCTCGGCCGCGTGCCCTCACAGGGGTAAAGCGAGTAATCGGGTTGCATCGAAAGTTGCACCATGTATAACGCCCCGGGATCTTTCTCGATCATATCGGAGAGGTCGATGGTAAAATGGTTCCATTTGGTAAGGTCCATCGCTTTATCGCTATCGAGACGAAGTCTCTTTTTCATCACCAACCGGCCAAAGCGGCGCAATTCGCCCCCCAGTTGATTGTTATTAAGGGAGGAAGATTGCAGGTAATAAAGTAGGTTGCTTTGGTATATTTTCACCACCTGCACGTCCACCGCCCACAGGTTCACCGCGCTGAAGGGCAGCAGCAGCTGTTCCGCGTCGGGCAGGATGTTGCCGCTCTTTTCGAACTTGATCTGGGGCTTATCGTTCTCGATTTGCAATTGATAGTGGTAGGCCTTGCCCAACGTCAGTCCCTCGAGGTTCTGGATTCCCTGGTGGATCTGCAGGTCGACCTGTCCACTGGGGAAGGTCTCTGGGTAAAGCTTGATCACGTTTTTATCGACCCGGTAGGTGAAGTTATTCACCCCCGAGGGAACGATCAGCCCTTGCAGTTCTTGCCGCTGGGAGACGGGATCACTAAAAGTAACCCGTATATGCGGGTCACCCGTCTGCACTACACGGGCGTCGATCACCTCAAAGTAGTCGGTGGAAAACGGGGGGATGTCGACCGTGTGCTCCAACTTCTTCTTGGATCCGATGGCTTTCCCATCGATGGTCACCACGTATTGCTCGGGCTTCGTGGAACGTTGCAAGCTATCGATCAGCACACGAAAGGCGGATACCCCGGAAGCTGTCACCTGCACACGATGATGCCGTGATCCCTTCACCTCGAACAGCTTGGGCACATCATCCGAGGCAATGGGATTGGAAAGGTTGAGCATCACCTCCACCCTGTTCCAGGTAAGGTCGGAGGAGCTCATCGGTTCGTAAGGAAGAATATCGGCCGTGAAGTTCTGTTCGTTCACCCGGATAGAAAAACGAAATTGGCGAAATTTATCCTCTACCTTCAGCACTTTTCCCAGGTGAAACGTGATTTCGTACTCCTTTCCGGGTTGCAACTCTCCCGTCTCGGGCATAAAGCGGATGGTGTTGCCGTTTACCCAGAAGGCCTGCCCTTTCAGCGAAGGTGAGAACGTGAACAACGTTTCTTCGATCTCCGCGTTCAACTCCACCGCCGGAACCTCCTGCGAGAGCTCTATTTGAATAAACGCGTCGGTGGATACATTCCCGTAGGTGAATGCCGAGATGTAGCGGGCAAATTCGGGATTGATCTCTTTGGTACTCTTGACCGTGCAGCCGGCAAACATCAGGATGGTAGCCGCGAATAAAGCGGTGATAAAACGGCGTGATAAGTGTTTCATACGATTAAAATTTAGTTCGATAGCCCAGAACCAGTTAAGAACATCCACTTCAACTCTTAGCTGTATATCTCATACGGTCTCCCTATATCGTTCCCATAGAGTGATTTTTGTGACATAACGAGTTCTTCGTGCTGTAAAAGTAAAAAATATTTTTGTTAAACCTCCTTTCGGTTGCCCTTATTGTTGTATTTGTCCACGAAAGTTGTATATTTACAGGGTATTAAACCTATCGGACTGGATTCAAAAAGCTAATCTATGGACGAGAAAGTGCTTAAGTCTCTTTATGACATTAAATTATCTATTGATGAGATAGATAATTTAAAACTCTAAATAAAGTTCAAGCCGGTAAATATCTTCCGAAGTAAATTCATCGAGCATGCCAAGTTCTTGAATGGAGACGATGTCTCCTTTCCGGCGACGTAAGTTCATGATCGCTTGTACCTGTTTATAACTTAGATAGGGGTGACTTAACAGCTCCCTAAACTCCAGCTTGTTGACCGCCACCTTTTTCCAACTCCCGCTCATTTCAATGTAAGGGGCTATTCGGGCGTATAGTTCATCGTCGACACCGTAAACCTCCATCAGTTGTTCTTTTCGGGCAAAACCGCCTAAACGGTCGCGATACTCGATTATCCGAGTAGAGTATACCTCGCCAATTCCGGGGATTTTCTTCCAGTCGGCCGTGTCCGACGCGTTCAAAGAGATGGTTTCGCCTTCGATCAGCTTTTCCACTCTCGGGTATCGCGCGTAATCTTCCATGTTCCCTGTATCTTCACTCTTGTTCTCACTTTCGAGGGGTATAGATCGAGAATAGGAAGAAGAGGCTTCCGCACGAGGTGATTTTCTGTCAACATCAGAATAGCCTTTCCCATTCTCGTGACCGGATTGACGACTGATATCCGTTTTAGTTTCTGGAGATGGCAAGGTGGGCTCATTTCTCTTTAAGTTTCTTAGGAACTCATCGAACGCTTGGGTAATGGAATCGTTTTGAACCACAACAATGCCGGATGAGTCGCGGTAACTCAACAAAATATTGAGGATAAGGCTCAACAGAATCAGGATAAGCAGTAAGGTAACTCCGATTTTTGAACCTTTCCGAAAATATAAAAAGTCTTTCCACCTCATCGGATCACGTTCACATCTCGTTTTCACAAACTTAACTAAAAAAAACGACATTCGATATCGAAAGCGGATAATAAATGGACGATCCATCGTAAATTCAAGTTTCGCATGGACAGAATAGCGCATCTCTTGCATTAACCGGGTGATTGTTTTACATTTGTACTGATATGTTTTATCGTGAAATATAAACCTCTTGAATTATGACAGCTTTCAACACACCTCACTCTGGCAGAGATACAGGAGAGTCGGGCCACACGAGGTATCCAATTGGAAAAAACGCGGGTATATGGATCCTATACCTCTTGTTGTTCTCGTTTTCTATTTCTTGCACTGACTCGATAGAAAAAGAGCTCTCTTCTGTAAGCGAGCTTGAATCATTCACTTTTCATTCTGAATTCAACCCCATGATTGAAACATCGATCAAGGGTACAATATCTGGCTCTACTATCTCTATATCAATACCATATGGTATATTGACAAATGATTTGATTGCTTCATTCACTTACTCAGGTGCTTCGGTGAATATTGGAGAAATAGAACAGGTCAGCGATATCACGAGAAACGACTTCAGTAAACCAATTATTTATAGTGTTTTCGCGGAGGATGGAACTAAAACAGATTATACAGTTACTGTCACCAATGACTTGCCCCGCCTTCCACAAATAAATATCAACACATCAGGATTACCCATTTTAGATAAAGAAAATTACGTGAGAAGCACTATTACAGTGGAAGATCTCGATGCATACTATTCCGATCAAGTTTCATCAACCCATACAGCAGGCATACGAGGACGTGGAAATTCTACATGGGGGATGGATAAAAAGCCCTATCGACTAAAGTTAGACAGCAAAGCATCTCTCTTGGGAATGAGCACCGACAGGGACTGGGCACTACTCGCGAATCATACCGACAAGACGCTTTTGAGGAACATCACGGCCTTTGAGATTTCTCGTATCGTGGGGATGCGCTGGACACCGGGATCATTGAGTGTTGATTTGCACTTGAACGGTCAATATCAAGGGGTTTACGCACTGACGGAGCATGTGAAAGTATCAAAAGAACGATTAGACATGAGTTTAGTGAGCTCATCAGATAATGAGGGCGAAGCACTAACGGGAGATTATTTTCTTGAGCTTGATTTTCATTATGACGAGTCACATAAATTCAAAACAGATCTAAAAGATCTCCCCATTATGTTTAAAGACCCGGACGAACCCACACCCGCTCAGTTCGAGTATGTGAAAGGTTATTTTAACAAAGCAGAACAGGTTTTGTACTCGGAAAACTTTCGAGATCCTGTAGAAGGATACAGAAAATATATTGATATTGAATCGTTTATAAACTACTACATTGTTCAAGAGTTAAGTAAGAACGTGGATGGGAACATGCGGGGCAGTTGCTACTTAGCCTTGCCGAGAAATGGGAAAATAGAACAGCCACTCGTATGGGATTTCGACATTGCATTTGGTAACGCCGATCATATCACATGGGAGCAAGGCGCGGATTCTGCCGGCCCTGACGGTTGGTTTATTAAAACAAAATCGCCCTGGTTCGATCGTTTCTTTGAAGATCCTTATTTTGTTTCTGAACTAAAAAAACGATGGAACGAGGTGAAACCCGATTTAGACAAGCTACCTGCTTTTATAGAGAATCATGCCATGGGTCTCCAAATTTCCCAGGCAAAGAATTTTAGTCCTATCGTAAACGGCGGGGCTGGATGGGATATCACGAAACCGGAATGGAATTCAAAGATAATTCGTGGTTCGTATC
>CAYFMZ010000032.1:0-26493 GCA_964344275.1 uncultured Proteiniphilum sp. | reverse complement strand
AAGAAAGAAGGAAAAAAAGAAAAAAATCATAAGGACACCAAGTAACACCGTGGTTAAATGGTTTCATATAAACAGGGACTATTTCATAGGCTTTCACTTATTGAGATTCATAACGCAGTATTAATTTACGGAATCATTCTTTTGGTTTTATGATGTAATGCAAATATAGGAGTTATAATACACAACTATTAACATGAATGGTTGTTTAACTTAAATTTAAGGGCGTATAATACAACTTGTGAATTTTTTTTGTATTTTTGCTATTTGTGGTATCAGCAGAGATTAATCCTATAACAAGATATAAACGATCATGGAAAAAACAAATAAGATGAAAAAAGAACATTTAGGATACAATGTGAAACGTCTCCGCGAAATTCTGGGTGTAAAACAGGAAGATCTAGCAGAGAGGTTGCAGTTGTCTCAACAATCTGTATCTAAGATAGAGAATAAGATCAACCTTGACCATCAAATGCTGGAAAAAATAGCCAACGCGCTGAATATCCCTTCAGATGCCATTCGGGAATTTACTGACGAGGACGCTGTACATATTGTATCGAATACTTTATTAGGACAATACGCTACGTTGTATAACAATTCCACTATGGATAACCCGATTGAGCGGATCGTACAGCTATACGAGGAAAAAGTAGCACTGTACGAACGGATGCTTCAATCGGAGAAGGAAAAGGCGGCTTTGCTGGAAGAACTTCTCAGAAATAAATGGATTGTTGGAACCACGGACAGATAGATAGCTTACGCCCTACAGGTCGTACGCCTCCCGGTCGAATTTCTCGTAACGGGGAGGGGAGGGTTTGTAGCTGTTGTCTTCCCACAACGAGCTGGTGATCATTAAATCGGCACTGTATCGATTACACGCGATGGGGATGTTATGCACACGGCACTGTCGCAATAACATCATGATATCTGCCTCGTGAGGCTGCGCGTTGAGGTCGTCGATCAGGAAAACGGCAAGGTCAATCTCCTTGCGCACCACCATGGCGGCAATCTCGGCATCACCACCCATGGGCCCCGAATTCATAATCGTGAAATCGGGGTTTACCCCCTCTCTATTGAGTGCATCCCGTACTAAGGTGCCGGTGGTGCCGGTACAAACGAGGTGGTGCTCCGACAAGAAGTCGGAGTTAAAGATTACCCAGTCCACCATGTCTGCTTTACGATGATCGTGCGCTACCAGCGCGATAGTTAGTTTTCGTTTCATTTTAATTTAAATTCCAAGTTCTTCGCGGATTGCTTTTATTTTCTCGTCGGCACGTTGTTCCGCTTGTTCCAGCTCCTCTCGTGCTTTTACGGGGGATCCCTTCACTTCTATGTAATACTTAATCTTGGGTTCTGTACCCGAGGGGCGAATGGATAGCTTGCTTCCGTCTTCCGTGAAGTATTGTAGTACATTGGAGGTTGTAGGCATTTCCAAGGCTACCTGCTCATCGTTCACCCGATCGACCCCTTCCAGCTTCGCGAAATCCTTGATGAAGGTAACCTGTGAACCACCTAGTGACGTGGGAGGATTGGCGCGATACTCTCTCATCATCGACTCGATCTCATCGGCACCTTTTTTACCTTTGCGCACGAGGGAGATTCCTTCCTCCTTGGAGTAGCCGTATTCAACGTAGATATCCTCGAGTAACCGGTAAATGGTCTTGCCTTGGTCTCTTGCCCACGCGGCGATCTCCGCGAATAACGTGCATGCTGATACCGCGTCTTTATCGCGGACAAAATCGCCCGCCAACACACCGTAGCTCTCTTCGCCCCCACCAATATAGTTCTTATTTCCCTCGTTCTTACGGATCACATCTGCAATCCACTTGAAGCCGGTGTAGCAATCGAACATTTCCACTCCCTTCAGATCGGCTATTTTCTTTACCAGCTCGGTGGTCACGATGGTTTTCACCATGTATTCTTTTCCCGTGAGAAGTCCCAGCTCTTGGCGACGTGTCATCAGGTAGTAAAGGCATAAGAGCATGGTTTGGTTACCATTGACTAAGATAAAATTACCCTCGTTGTCCTTTACCGCGGTGCCGATCCTATCACTATCGGGGTCGGTCGCCATCACCAGGTCCGCATCGGTCTCAATCGCCCTCTTGATCGCGAGATCAAGTGCAGCTGGCTCCTCTGGATTGGGAGAGACTACCGTTGGAAAATTCCCGCTGATCACGTCCTGCTCGGGTACGTTGATAATATTGGTGAACCCGATCGCTTTCAGCGCGTCGGGGATGATGGTGATGCCGGTACCGTGTATGGGTGTGTACACGATCTTAATGTCACTATGTCGTGCGATTGCTTCGGGAGAAAGAACCAGCTTCTTCACCTCATCAATGAAGGCCCTGTCCATGTCTTTGCCGATGATCTCTATCAGCTTTTTGTTTCCTTTGAAGCGTATGTCGTCAATTGACTTTACCCGGTTCACCTCCGCGATGATGTTGCGATCGTGCGGGGCTAATACTTGGGCACCGTCGCTCCAGTATGCCTTGTATCCGTTATACTCCTTGGGGTTATGCGAAGCGGTAATCATGATACCACTTTGACAGCCTAGCTTACGGATAGCGTATGATACCAACGGGGTAGGGCGTAGATTTTCGAAAAGGTATACTTTGATGCCATTGGAACTAAATATGTCGGCAGTGAGTTCGGCAAAAGAGCGACTGTTGTTACGGCAATCGTGTCCCACCACTACCTTTATCTCTTCGAGGCCCGCGAATTCGGTCTTTAGGTAGTTAGCGAGACCCTGCGACGCCGCACCAACCGTGTAGCGGTTCATACGGTTGCTGCCAGCACCCATGATGCCTCGTAATCCCCCCGTGCCGAATTCCAGATCCTTGTAAAACGCGTCGATAAGCTCTCGCTTATCCTCGTTATCGAGCATACGCTGAACTTCAGCTTTCGTCTCCACGTCGTAATTTCCATTCAACCACGACAATGCCTTGTCTGTTACTCGTGCAATCAAAATCTCATCTTCCATATCTTAAATCGTGTTTAATAGTCTTGTTATTGTTAGGGCAAGCCCTTCTCGGTAGCCAACCTCACACGGTTAGCTAACGCGAAATTAATTTAAATTATTCAACCGGCAATACCTTGTACTTGTCGCCTGTCTGGTCAATTACCTTCTGGTAGAACTCATCGGAGTATCCTGTTCTGATGGGGTTGGCGGGTTGGCCGTGCGGGTTGCGTTGGAACCGGCCGTTCTCTTCTCGTTTTACCACGCCGTCAACATATTTAACCATGAGGTACTCACCCAGTTTTTTCCATTCTGCCACGCCTTCGTTCACCAGTCCGTTGGTATATTGGGTGAGGTATTGAACGGCTTCGGGACGGGATTGTTGGTAAAGTGCAGCGGCTTTCTCTTCTACATCGGGCGCGGAAGCCTCAAATTGATCTTCAAGTTTGGATTGTACTTCTTTCATGTCCTTGCTCATATCGCTGTAGCGGGTATAGACCATGTTGGATACCCAATTATGGATCCAGAAGGCCGATGTCCAAGAAAAGTTCAGGAGGTCGCCGTTTCCAATAGCCATTTCATGGGGTACTTCGGTATGCCCACAGTAGAAGGGGTAATAAACGGTTTGCGCGGCGTCGTCGATACCGAACCAGAGGATTCCCCCGATCTCGTTGGGGAGCCATGAGCGCATCTGCGCCACGAAAGAGAACGCGGTCTGTTGCGTGGCGATGGGCCGCTCGTTGCAATAGGCTACTGAATCGAGTTCGTAGGTGAGGGGCGACCAGCGGTAGGGCGAGTTAAAAGGGCCCGCGCCCACGTCGAAGCGCCAGTCGAGTTCCGTTCCTTCGTAATGATCGCGCATGTAGTGTTGAATATCTCGCGCGCTTAGTTTTCTATCCGGCTTGATATATAGTGGCATGGGATCCGTGGTTTTTCCTTGCGCGTAGGTAACGAATTGGCCCATCTCGTTGTTTACTTGGTTAAAGAACGACCATACGCGTGCCTCGCAAAAACGGAGGGCCCCGAAATCGAGTGGGGCATAGGCTTGCGCGAAACTAAAGTCGGCATCCTCTCCCTCGAAATACCCTCTCTCTCGAGCGAATGAAATCACGTCGGGAGAGTAGAGGCAGTTCTCCGGATCGTCAAGCGGGAACTGTTGGATACGTGCCTGGTTGGCGTGGGCCGACACGCAATCATCCGGAATACGAACGGCTACCCATACCGCTCCTTTATTACCGGGGCCTTTCCCAATCATCTCCATAACCCATACCTCGTTGGGATCGGCAATGGAAAACGATTCTCCCGAGCTGTAATACCCGTGCTCTTTTACCAGGTTGGTCATTATGTGGATTGCTTCTCGCGCGTTCTTCGCTCGTTGCAAGGTGATGTATATGAGACTTCCATAATCCATGATACCGGTGGAGTCTGACAACTCGCTTCGCCCCCCGAAGGTGGTCTCGGCAATTGCCAGTTGGTGTTCATTCATGTTACCGATCACGTTATATGTCTGTAGCACCTGTGGAATCTTGCCCAAAAACTTACCGCTATCCCATTCATATACCTCGAGCATCTCGCCGGGTTGATATTGCCTGGCAGGCCAGTGGTATAACTCCCCGTACAAACCGTAGGAGTCGGCTGCATAAGAGATAATGGTAGATCCGTCGGTGGAAGCTTTTTTCCCCACGAGTAGGTTCGTACAGGGAAAAGTGGGGGCGGTAGCAAGCAAGGCTATCATCGCGGTCAAAAGCACTTTTCTCATTCAGTAATCCGTTTTTGTTTTGTCAACTATATTGTTTTATCAACTACAATGTAAAGATACCTTTTTTTGTTTAATCTTCCCAAACCGCGGCTTTGTTATTTTTTTAATCAGGAGAAACAAATGGTGTAAAGTAATGGGATAAACAATTGGTGTAAAAAGAAAAAAAACCTATTTTTGTCTCATCATTCACTTGTTGATGCGATGGTTTCTGAGGGGGACGATGGGTTATAAACAGTAGTGAGTGGTTTTAAACGTATGAAAGAGAACACGAGAAAAATAAGGTCGAATCGATTTATGGGACTGACAGCTTACCAGATTATCATTCTGATTGTGCTGGTAGTCGTGCTCTTTTTCTTCAGTGATAGCAGCATCCCGAAGCGATTGAAGTACGAATCGGAAATCAAGGACCTGGAATCCCAAATCGAGTTCTATAAACAACAGGCCGAGATTGATAGGAAAAAACTAGATGAACTTCAATCCAATACCGAGGATCTGGAGAAATTTGCCCGTGAAAATTACCTCATGAAAAAAGAGAACGAAGAGATTTTTATTCTTGAATAGTCTGTTTCCTGTAAACGTTTTTAGGCTTAAATCCAAAAAAATGTGATATATTTGTAGATACAAAAAAGATGCGCGACATGAAGGATATGGTATATCGCTTTTCCTGCTTACTTATACTGTTTTCGGCACTCCTTTACCTATTCGAGCCCACCATAGCACCTTGGGTAATGGCTGTTTCCGTTGTACTGTTCGTGGTGTTAACGCTATCTTCTCCCTATAAGGGGAAGAGTCTTCGCGGGAAAAGGTTATTTAACTTCCAAGTGATTGCCGGCCTCATGATGATTATAGCCACCTACTTGATGTTCAGCCATAGCAACGAGTGGGCACTCTTCATGATTATCGGTGCCCTATTCTTGCTTTATTCGAGCATCATGATGCCAAAAGTGCTTGAAGACGAAAAAAAAGATAAGGCCTAATTTTTGATAAAGACGGTGCAGGTGATTTGATTATGAACAAAAGCGTACTAGTAATAGATGATAATTTAACGATTTGTCTGATGCTGAAGTCTTGGTTGGTGAAAAAGGGCTTCAACGTGGACATGGCTACCGGTGTGGATCAAGCGAAACAGATGATTAAAGAGCATCCCTTTGATCTGGTCTTGTCTGATATCCGGATGCCCGGGGCCGATGGATTCGCCCTGTTGTCGTGGGTAAAGAAATACGATTCGGATATGGTGGTGATCATGATGACCGGCTATGCCGATATTGAATCGGCCGTAGAGTCGATGAAATCGGGCGCGGCCGACTATATCTCGAAACCCATTGAGCCGGAGTTACTGTTCAATAAAATAGACGAAGCGTTCATCACACAAGAGAATATTCAGAAAAATAACCGGTGGTCCAACGACTTTATAAAGCCACCGGGCGACTGTTACAAAGAGCTTTTCAGGCAATTGGATCGTATTTCCGAAAACAATACCCATCGTCTTATCATTGGGGATAGAGGCACAGGGAAGTCTTCAGCGGTGAAATATATTTATGAAAAAGGAATCAGGCATTCTAAGCCACTCGTGATGTTCGACGCCGGGCATTCCGAGAAAAAAGTACCCGGTAGTAACGGGAAGGAAACGACCGATTCACCGTTGATGGAGCAATTTAAGGCGGCAAAAGGGGGATTGTTTTATGTTAGGGAGCTGGATCAGTTAGATATACATAGGCAGAGCGAGCTGTTGTCAATGCTGACTCGCCAAACGAGAGACGATGATTTCACGCAGGTGATCGTGACTACAGAGAAACGAAAACCGGAGCTAGAGCGAATCCTTATTCCCAAGCTGTATCTCCATCTCGAGGAAAAGGCCGTGACCCTCCCATCTTTAAAAGGAAGAAAACAGGAGATCGCTTTTTTTATTCTCCATTTCCTGAAGTTCGCGAACCATACGTTAAATAAAGAGGTGAACAGTATCGATTCTGCTTTGGAGGAGAAGCTGCTCCGTCACGATTGGCCGGGGAATATTCAGGAATTAAAAAACTGTATCATCAAAGCAGTACTCTTGGCCGAAGGAGACCGGCTGACAGCGGACACTCTTTCTTCGCTGTTTGCTAAACACGCCTCCCCAAGTAGTAAGAAGCCGGATCCTTTAAAAGCTATACACGGCCTCCGCAAAGAAAATTACGAGAAAGAGAAGATTCAACAAGCCCTCGAACTGGCCAAGGGAAACAAAACGATGGCCGCGTCTATTTTGAATATCGACAGAAAAACGCTCTACAATAAAATAAAACTCTACAACGTGGCGTTGCAGTGATTACCTATTAATACCGCTTGTGATGAAAAAAAAAGGATCAACGAAGACTAAGTTCACCGTGATTATCGGGTACATGCTGGTGGTGGGAGTGCTTGTTTTTGGCTTGATCGCGCTCTACAATAACCTGGTGGATTATTCGAACAAAAGAATCGACAATCAAGACCTGTCAGAGTTGCTGGTGGTGAGCAATACCCTCTCGTTGCTTTACGAGATTGAAAGCGAGCAAAACCTAATGACCCCAGAGAGCGCGGAGCGTTACTTTCAGAAATATGATTCCATCGTTCCGGTAATCCATGCCAACCTGAATGAATTAAAGGAGACCGCTACCGATACGTTTCGCGTGGTGAAGCTGGACTCCATTGAATTCCTGGTGGATATGAAAAAGGAGAATCTACTGGAGATGGCCGTTTTACTTGATTCGATCCGCCAATCGCCACGTATCAACCGAGTTACAGAGAGTAGCTATGTGCCCCGGGAACTCAACAGGGAAATATCCAACTACCTTGAGGGAAGGAACCTGAACGTGCCGGAAGAAAATAGGAGCGACACGAGCGTGGTCGTGGGTGAACGTAAAGGTTTTCTCAACCGGATGCGCGACGCCATCACCGGACGTCCCGATTCTACCATCGTGATAGAGAGCCGGTCGGTTGTGGCCGATCAGGAATTCAGGCTCATCGTGGATACCATCATCAATAAAGTGCGTTACTCGGAAACACTCGACCTGGAGAGGCAACGCTATTTTCAGCAGGCTTTTTTCGAGCGGCAGGAGATGATAAGCCATACCAACCGGATGCTCACCATGCGCATTGACGACCTGCTGAAAGGGATAGAGCAGGAGGAGATGGCAAAATCGGTCCAGCTCCTGATCGACAAGGAAGAGGCACTCTCTCGCTCGGAAAACACCATGCACGTGGCTTCCCTGGCGGCAGTACTGATCGCCGTGGTGTTTGGTGTTCTATTCTTGATAGATATAAACAAGAGCCAACGATACCGCAGGCAGCTGGAGGCATCCAACCGGCGCGTGACGGAATTATTAGCTGCACAGGAACGACTGATGCTCACCATATCGCACGATATAAAGGCACCGATGAGCTCGATTCTTGGTTATCTTGAACTGATGATTGGTGGAATAGGCAAAAAGGAGAGTGGTTTCGAAAAAGAGGATGGCATAGAAAGTGATCAATCCGATAGGAGTAAAAAGGAGAACGATGAAAGCGGAAGAATCGATAGTGACAAGCTTGATAGTGATAAGGTCGATAAAGTTGAACCGCAAAAGGTTACGGAATACCTGACGAATATGCAGCACTCCGGACAGCATGTGCTCCAGCTTGTTTCTACTCTTCTGGATTATCATAAGTTAGAGTCGGGCACATGGCAGTTAAAGAAGTCCAACGTAGGCCTTCGTGGATTGATAGACGACACCACACGCAGTTTTAAGCCCATGGCGGTACTTAAAGGATTGGAATACCGAATTGAAAACGAGTTGCCGGAAGCGGTTGACTATTACACGGATCCCTACGTGACACGGCAGGTGATAAGCAACCTGATCTCTAATGCTATCAAGTATACATTGGAGGGGACGGTAGCGGTATCGGCTCGCGAAGAGGCTCGTGAGGATGGCATTCACTTTGTATTCACGGTATCTGATACCGGGCCGGGGATGGATTCGGAAGAGCAACAGGTTATTTTTCAAGATTTCAAGCAGCTTGATAATATCCCGGACCAGACAGAGCGTGTAGAAGGGAGCGGCTTGGGATTGGCTATTACCAAAAGGTTCGTTGAAACGATGGAGGGGGGTATTCACTTGGAGTCAGAAAAAGGTGTCGGCTCACTTTTCACGATCGACCTCCCCATTGAATCGGCCCGTGAAGTCACCACGTTGGAAGGAGACGAAAAGGATTCCCATGTGGAGGGTATTTCACCTATCCAGGAAGAAATAAAAATAAGGGACCTCTCCGTGCTGGTAGTGGACGATGATCCGGTGCAATTAAAAATGACGTCCGAGATGTTAGCAGCGATGAACGTGAAAGGAGTCACCGAACAGAATCCCGAGAAGGTGCTCCAGTTACTTCAAGAGCAGTCGTTTGATATTCTACTTGTTGATTTACAAATGCCGGGGATAGACGGGTTGACGCTCGTGAATAGGATACGCGAGTCGGGACTCAACAGGGCACAAGAGTTGCCTATCATCGCGTTGTCGGCTCGATCCGATATCTTGGAAGCAGAGCTACAATCGCTTGGATTCAGCGGGTTCCTAATCAAACCTTTCTCATCCGAACAGCTCTATGGTAAGCTGCTCCGTTATACCGGCGGTTATACTCACGGTTATATTCACGGCAAAAAATCCGTGGGCTCGTTTACCGATAACGCACCCAAGCAGGGAAAAGTGGTAGGAGTAGAGGCACTGATCCATTTCGTGAAAGAGGATAAAGCGACGTCTATCGAGATATTACAGTCGTTCTCGGAAGAGACTACCCGCCACATCGCCTCGCTTAAAACCGCGTTTGCTGACAACGATGCTAAAGCGGCTGGAAAAACTGCTCACACGATATTGCCGTTGGCTCGAATGATGGGAGATGAGTCTCTAATCTTGAAGTTGGAGCACCTCGAAAAGGAAGAGTCACTACCTCCTGAAGACGAACAATCTGTAGCAACCTTACTGGAGGAACAGGTGAGAGACGCGATCCGATTGATCGAGGAGATAGAGGGTCGTAAGGATAAAGAAGCAGGGATGTAATGACTACAAATTATGTCAAAGTTTTCAGACATTATCTATTGTTGGAGAAAGGATTGTCTGATAACAGCATCGAGGCTTACCTGACTGACTTGCAAAAGTTGATTGATTTTGCCGAGAGCAAGAACCTCACCATGGAAACGATGCGAGCATCCGATTTGGAAGAGTTTCTCGCCGGTTTGTACGACCAAGGGTTGTCGGCCCGATCCACGGCCAGGGTGATCTCCGGTATAAAGTCATTTTTCGGGTTCATGGTGCTGAATAAATATAGAGAAGACAATCCGAGCGAATTGCTGGAGTCTCCAAAGATAGGGCTAAAGCTGCCGGTGGTATTGTCGGTGGAAGAGATCGACTCGCTCCTTTCCGTGATTGATGTCTCCACGGCGGAAGGGACCCGCAATTATGCTATCATTGAAGTGCTGTATAGCTGCGGATTGCGTGTGTCGGAGCTCACTCGCCTTCGCTTCACGGAGTTGTACCTGGAAGAAGGGTTTATCCGGGTGGAAGGAAAAGGGAGCAAACAGCGGCTAGTGCCTATTTCTGATACGGCTATACAAAAAATAAGGAACTGGCTGCCCTATCGGAGCGAAATCAATATACGAAAAGGGCACGAAGAGTTTGTTTTTGTCAGCTCCCGGGGTACGGCCATCTCTCGGATTACCGTTTTCCATTACGTGAAGCAGTACGCGCAAGCAGCCGGTATTCAAAAAGAGATCAGTCCCCACGTTTTTCGGCACTCGTTTGCCACGCACTTGCTGGAACGAGGAGCTAACATTCGAGTGATACAAGAGATGCTAGGGCACGAGAAAATTACTACCACCGAGATCTATACCCATATAGACCGCCATTTTCTGCGGCAAGAGATCATCGAGCATCATCCAAGAAATAAAAAGGGAACAACGTAGGTTCATTAAAATTTGACTGTTTCTTTACGCGTGCAAGTTGGAGGGTGCTACAGAAACCGATTGCTCGAAGAAATGGAATCACGGGGATAAAATTTTCAATAAATCGGCTGAAGCTCCGGGATTATTTCATATATTTGCTAAAAAAATGATAACGTGTGGAACGAGCCTAATTAACCCATTGCATTGGCTCCATACACCCTAACGAAAAAAAATAAATTAATCGTATGAAGTTTATAGTATCAAGTGCCACGTTGCTGAATCATTTGCAGGCCATCAGCAGGGTTATCAATGCCAAAAATACACTGCCCATCCTGGATTGCTTTTTGCTGGATGTGAAAGAAAACATCTTGACGCTCACCGCGGCCGATAACGAGACACGGCTGACAACAACGGTGGAAGTAAGTAACGTGGAAGGGGAGGGGAGCTTGGCTATCAATGCCCGGAATCTTCTGGATCCACTACGCGAACTACCGGACCAACCGCTCACCTTTGATATCAATGATGAGACGCTGGAGGTGTTTATTTACTATCATAACGGAAAGTATAATTTCGTGGGGCAGAAGGGCGATGAATACC
This sequence comes from uncultured Proteiniphilum sp., assembly GCA_964344275.1. Classification (GTDB taxonomy): domain Bacteria; phylum Bacteroidota; class Bacteroidia; order Bacteroidales; family Dysgonomonadaceae; genus Proteiniphilum. Next base: position 15,264 of record CAYFMZ010000032.1, on the reverse strand, counting down.
CCGAGCCAAAAGCGTTGAAAGACTCTTCCATGACATTGAACGTGGACGCGGAAACGCTTTTTTCCGGTATTAACCGAACCGTTTTTGCAACAGCCGATGATGAGCTTCGACCGGTGATGAACGGTATCTATTTTGATATCACGGCAGACGATCTTACGTTCGTAGCCTCCGATGGACACAAGCTGGTGCGTGTAACCACGGGTGAAACTAAAGGCGAAGGACGGTCGTCGTTTATTCTTCCCAAAAAACCGGCCAACCTGCTAAAATCTCTCCTCCCAAGGGAATCGGGTACAGTGGAGATTCAGTTCGACGAAAACAATGCCTACATCGCCATGGAGTCGTACCAAATGGTGTGCCGCTTCGTGGAAGGGAGATATCCTAACTACAACTCGGTGATTCCACAAAACAACCCGAACATGGTAACCCTTGATCGGGTGGCTCTGCTCAACGCGTTGAAGCGGGTGTCAGTGTTCTCTAACCCGTCAAGCAGCTTAGTGAAACTACAGCTTTCGGAGGATAAGATAGTCGTCTCGGCGCAGGATATCGACTTCCTTACCGCGGCCGAAGAAACTATTCCATGCAGCTACGATGGAAACGTGATGAACATAGGGTTTAAAGCGGTATTTTTAATTGATATCCTCAACAACATCCCTTCAGCTGATGTGCGCATTGAACTATCCGACCCATCGCGCGCGGGACTTATCCTCCCCGTGGAGAAAGAAGAAAACGAAGAGATGCTCACCTTGTTGATGCCCATGATGTTGAACGATTAAACGCCGCTTAAAATTAAACACCGTTTAAATGGAATTAAATCTTAAAAATCCGTTGGTTTTCTTTGATCTGGAAACCACCGGACTGAACATCACGCGCGATCGTATCGTGGAGATATCCTTGCTGAAAGTATACCCTAATGGTAAACAAGAGGTTAAAACACGCCGTATAAATCCTGAAATGCCTATTCCGCCCCAGTCGACCGCTATTCATGGGATTACAGACGAAGATGTGAAGGATTGCCCCACCTTCAAGCAGGTGGCTAAATCGTTGGCTGAACAGCTGGAAGGATGTGACCTCGCCGGTTTCAACTCCAGCCGATTCGACGTACCCATGCTTGCCGAGGAATTCTTGAGAGCGGGAGTGGATTTTGATATGAGTAAGCGGAAGTTCGTGGACGTGCAAATTATTTTCCATAAGAAGGAGCAACGTACGCTGGAAGCAGCCTACGCGTTCTACTGCGATAAAAAATTAGACAACGCTCACTCTGCCGAAACCGATACGCTGGCCACCTACGAGGTGTTGAAGTCGCAGTTAGATCGTTATCCCGATCTATCCAATGATATCGATGCACTCTCTAAAGAGTACTCCAGTTTCAACAACAACGTGGATTTTGCCGGAAGGATGATTTATGACGAGAAAGGAGTGGAGCTGTTTAATTTTGGCAAACACAAGGGGAAACCGGTTGCCGAGGTGTTAAAGAATGAACCCAGCTATTACGCTTGGATGATGGATGGTGACTTTCCACTCAACACGAAGCAGTCGCTCACGAAAATCCGCCTTCGTGAAATGAATAACTAGTTAGTATCTCGAAACAGAACGATAGTATCACGAAATAAAACGGAAGATGGCTCGTTTTTTTATCACGCTCGCGTATAACGGGGCGAATTACGTGGGTTGGCAGATCCAGCCTAATGGGATAAGCGTGCAACAGGTTTTGCAAGAGGCGCTATCCACCATCCTTCGTGCAGAGGTCGACGTGGTGGGTGCCGGAAGGACCGACGCGGGCGTACATGCCCGTGAAATGCATGCTCACTTCGACTGGGAAGGAGAGTCTTTCCATGCGGACGAGCTACTACATAAACTAAACAATTTCCTCCCCCGGGATATTGCACTCTCTTCCATCCGTCCGGTACAATTGGACGCGCATGCCCGATTTACCGCGCTCTCACGCACCTACAGTTACCACGTGACCACGGTGAAAGAGCCCTTTCAATACCCTTTTTATTACCGGGTTCATTACACGCCGGATATAGCGCTTATGAACCGGCTCTGTAACGTGCTCAAAGAGTACGAAGATTTTACAAGCTTCAGCAAACTACATACCGATGTAAAAACCAACAATTGCCGCGTTTATCATGCAAGGTGGGAACAAACGGGGGAGGGCTTCTACTATTTTACCATTCAAGCCGACCGCTTTTTGCGAAACATGGTGCGGGCCATCGTGGGGACGCTTTTGGAAGCGGGTAGGGGACGGCTCGATGAGCGTGGGTTTCGACGTATCATCGAGGCCCGTAACCGCAACGTGGCGGGTGATTCCGTTCCCGGCCATGCCCTCTTTCTTGAAGAAGTAACTTACCCCGACGATATTTGGTTGTGAGAAACGCGGCACTCTGGATGATCGCTCATTTTACCCCTTCTCTCGTTTACTCACGTGCCTGCTATTAGATGATTCAAGTTTCGCTTGAATTGATTATTAAAATTATAGCTGTAGTTGTAGTAGTACACGCGAATCTTGAGTAGGTAATAAAAAACGCGACGAGCCCTGAAGCCCGTCGCGTTAAATATTTAAGTTGGGTTGTTAACCCTTTTCGTGCTGACTAATCATTCATGGAGATCAGGAACTCCTCGTTGCTACGAGTACGTCTCAAGCGAGTAAGCAAGAACTCCATCGCTTCCACCGAGTTCATGTCGGACAGGAAGTTGCGGAGTATCCACATGCGATTGAGTGTTTCGTCCGATAAGAGGAGGTCGTCTCGTCGAGTACTTGACGAAATAATATCTACCGACGGGAACACGCGCTTGTTGGATAGCTTCCTATCCAGTTGTAGCTCCATGTTTCCGGTCCCTTTGAACTCCTCGAAGATCACGTCGTCCATCTTTGAGCCGGTCTCGGTCAGTGCCGTGGCAATGATGGTGAGCGATCCGCCATGTTCGATGTTACGAGCGGCCCCGAAAAAGCGTTTCGGCTTGTGTAACGCGTTGGCGTCCACCCCTCCGGAGAGTACCTTACCCGATGCGGGCTGCACCGTGTTATACGCGCGAGCCAAGCGAGTAATCGAGTCGAGCAGGATCACCACATCGTGTCCACACTCCACCAAACGCCGTGCCTTATTGAGTACGATCTCTGCAATCTTCACGTGCTGATCGGCCGGCTCATCGAAGGTGGAAGCAATCACTTCCGCGTTAACACTTCGCTCCATATCGGTCACCTCTTCCGGACGCTCATCAATAAGAAGGATAATCATGTACACTTCCGGATGGTTGTCGGCGATGGCGTTAGCAATATCCTTTAACAGCATGGTTTTTCCTGTCTTGGGTTGTGCCACGATCAGCCCGCGTTGTCCTTTCCCAATGGGTGAGAACATGTCCACCACTCGGCACGACAGGTTGTCGCTATGCCCTTTGGTTAAGTTGAATTTCTCGTTCGGGAACAAAGGCTTTAAGTGATCGAATGGTACACGGTCTCGGACTTCATCGGGCAGGCGGCCGTTAAGTTTGTCCACCTTGACCAAGGGGAAGAACTTCTCTCCCTCTTTGGGAGGACGGATAGGACCTTCCACCACATCACCCGTTTTCAGGCCAAAGAGGCGAATTTGAGATTGCGATACGTAGATATCATCGGGTGAAGACATGTAGTTATAATCAGACGAGCGCAAGAATCCATACCCGTCGGACATGATTTCCAGTACTCCCGATGCAACTAGAATACCATCAAAGTCGTATCCAGGATCTTTTTCTTTTTCCTTTTCTTTTGGCTGTTGTGCAGGATATTGTCCTTTTGCTTGTTGAGCCTGAGGTTGTTGTCTGGATTGCAGCGGGGAAGGTGTAACCAAGTCTTGTAGCGACATTCTTTCACTGGCCACTGGAATCTCTTTCTTGGGTGTGGTTGCAGTTTCTTTTCGTGTATCTTCTGCTACTACTGGAGGTAGAGTAGACGGGGAAGGTATATTTTTTTTCGGCTCGTTGCGATGTTTTGAAGAGCGAAATACCAATTGAAGGGGTTTACTTGGAGCCTTTTCGGTCGGAGTGTCCGATTCTTTCTTATCACTGCTTTCAACCGTGGGTGTACTCTTTTCTACATCTATTTTCTGCGTGGGTCGCGGTGTGGATTCGGGTTTGACAGCTTCCGTTGTTTTCTTCTCCGTTGGAGCTTCTTCCTTTCTCACCGGCTCTACTTTTTTCTCCGGTTCAACCTTCTTCACCGGCTCTACTTTCTTTGCCGATACTGGTTTCTTAGCCAGTACCTCATTTTTAGCAGGTTGATCTTTCTTCACAGGTCGATCCTTATCACTGGCCGACTTAACAGGCGGGGTACGTTTGGCCGAAGAAACGGTATCTTTATTTTTCGTGTTTTTTTGATTGTAATCCGTTCGGCTTTTAGAACCAGTGGTTTGTTTCGAACTGCTGTCGCTGAATTTCTTTGTTTCCGCAATCGCTTGTTCATCAAGGATTTTGTAAATGAGTTCCTGTTTTTTGTACGCATCGGGCCTTCTAATGCCCATTTCTTTGGCAAGAACCCTTAATTCTGTTGTAAGCTTTTCATTAAGCTCAATAATGTTATAAGCCATGTAAATGTATTGAAGTTCGTTAAAGCTTGATTCTTTGAGTCGCTTTCGCGTCTCGATTTTCAATTCTTGCAACGGTATGATTCGAGTAAAACTCGCTCTACTCATCGCGTAACGAAAATGTTATTGATGTATATCCGCTTTCAGTGATGGAAGCTTTTACTCCATATTTATTAACAAAAAGGGACGAATATAATTTTTAGAATGAATTTGTAAATGATAAACAGTAGTATGAGTCAACTGTTACTGTCGCAGATTCATGACAAAGGTAGTACTTTTTTTTGAAATCATATAAAACTTCCGCTTTTTTTTCGTGTTTGTTCCTATTTTAACTTGCTATTAAAGAGTAAAACCATGAGAAAGACAAAAATACTCCTCAAGTTTGTTTAATCGCGCATATCTAAGCGGATGGAATTATCTCTTCTTCTTTCAATTTCTTTCTTGTAAATCAAAGATCTCCTGCTCTCTAATGAATTTGATCCTGTATGTTCTACGAATAGGTCATTAGCTAAGTTTACCCATTTATATGCTTCTTCCATATCGCCCATCATCTCGTGGGCAAGCGCGATATTATTAGCCGCTTTTGCTTTGTCTCCCTTATTGGAACGCGCGTTATAATAAGCTTCCCATTTTTCAATAGCCTCGCCCCATCTCGCTTCCTTAGCAAAGGCTTCTCCCCTCCTCATTAACGAGCTAGCGGATATGTAATACCACCTGTCTTGCATCTCCCAATGGGGGGCAAACACGTTGGTCATCTTCTCTGCGGCTCGTACAGCCAGTATTTTCATAACTTCCTCGCGTGATGGAATCATAGCATCGGCATACGCATTTCCATCTTGTATGTCGAATCCTTCCCAACGAAGGCTATCGTTGTATTGAACGGCTGGTATTTTTCCTTCCATGGTTGGCATATAAACACGGAGTAAGGAGTGTATTTTGCCCCTCATTACACTGTACATGTACCCCTGTTGGCGAAAAAATTCTCGTTTATCGGTTTCAATAATCAATTTATCGAGCGAGATGATGGCATCAGCACCCGTCTCTTGACGAATTTCGTTCATCCGATCCAGCGAAATAGGTTGTTCTTGAAAAAAATGGGTGTCTTCCCTCAAGGGACTGTGATAATAGAAAACCCGGAAGAAATAATCTTCTTCGTCTAAAAACTGAGCCAGGGCTTCCGTATAAATTATAGCGATGCTGTCGGATGAGGCCTTCGCTCTCTCTGCTTGTTTACGCCCTAATGGAGTGATATCGTGTCCAACGTCGTCGGGCTGCTGAACTACATTGTTCGCGATTACAATAGAAAGCACGTTCGTAGGCAAGGTAACTTGAGCAGGCTCATGCGTCTCTACTGTCAGGTATTTTATCCCAGAACAGGCAGTCGAGAGCAATAAAAATGAAAGAACAATAAGAAATGAAGGGACTTGTTTCATATGTTTTTAAAATAGATGCGAACTGCAAAGATAAAGTATTAGCAAAACATTTCATACAATAGTCGTTCAATTAATCCATTTGAACCATCATTATATATAAATAACGTCGTTGATCAATCGAATGTTTGCTCTTTTGACAAAAAACAGCGACAATTCATATACAATATATAATGATACATTTTCGTACATTTACATTGAAATAGTTTATGATTTACCTTCTAGCGCGTTTTCATGCAAAAATGTAAATTTTAACGCGCACATTTACAAATTTTGTGTATATTTGCGGATCGATAAATTTAATTTCTTTAGATGCCGATAGGACCCTCCGAGCTTTTTCTGCTCGTCCTATCGTTGAGATTACATTAAGAATATTACACGAACGAAACAAACGAAAACATGGTATTTAACATTATTGTGTTGGCCAAACAGGTTCCCGATACACGCAACGTGGGGAAAGATGCAATGAAAGCCGATGGAACCGTGAACAGAGCGGCGTTGCCCGCCATTTTTAATCCCGAGGACTTAAACGCGCTGGAACAGGCGCTGGACATCAAAGACCGGTTTCCCGGGTCGAAGATCACCCTTCTGACCATGGGCCCCGGACGTGCCGCGGATATATTGCGGGAAGGATTATTCCGTGGCGCCGACGATGGGGTGCTGCTGACCGATAGGGCGTTTGCCGGTGCCGATACATTGGCTACCTCTTACGCGCTGTCGATGGCGATCCGCAAGATCGGTAAATTCGACATTATTGTCGCGGGGAGACAAGCGATTGATGGCGACACCGCGCAGGTAGGGCCACAGGTGGCCGAAAAACTGGGAATACCCCAGGTGACCTATGCCGAGAATATCGAGAAACTTCAGAAGGGAAAGATCACCGTGAAGCGCCGGCTCGACAACGGGGTGGAGGTGGTGGAAGCGCCGCTCCCCGTGGTGCTTACCGTGAATGGGTCGGCTCGCCCGTGTCGTCCTCGCAACGCGAAGCTGTTGATGAAGTACAAGCACGCGAAAACAGTGACCGAGCGTCAAGTGCAGAACCTCGATTACATCGATATCTATAGCAGCAGGCCCTATCTTAACCTGACCGAATGGAGCGTGGAGGATGTGGAGGCTGATAAAGTACAATGCGGACTTTCAGGCTCACCTACCAAAGTGAAGAAAATCGAGAACGTGGTGTTCCAAGCGAAAGAGAGCAAGCAACTCACCGATGATGACTACGATATCGAAGAGTTGATGAAGGAGTTAATCGAAAGTCACACCATTGGATAAAAAATACAATCAAAAAATGAACAACTTATTTGTATATCTAGAAATCGAAGGGGGCACCGTGGCCGATGTAAGCTTGGAACTACTCACCAAGGGACGTTCATTGGCCAATCAACTGGGATGCCGCTTAGAAGCCGTGGCTGCCGGTAGCGAGTCTGAACTGAATGGGGTGGACAAACAGGTGTTTCCATACGGCGTGGATGTTTTGCACCTGTTTAAAGATGAGCGATTAACGCCCTACACCACGCTTCCACACACATCTATATTGGTGGAGCTATTCAAAAAAGAACAACCGGTGATCTGCCTGATGGGGGCAACCATCATTGGGCGAGACTTAGGGCCTCGTGTTTCATCGGCGTTGGGCAGTGGGCTCACGGCGGATTGTACCTCGTTGGAGATTGGGGATCACGAGGATCGCAAGCAGAAGAAAGTGTACGAGAACCTGCTCTACCAGATTCGTCCCGCTTTCGGGGGAAATATAGTGGCATGGATCATCAATCCGGACCAACGTCCACAAATGGCTACCGTCCGCGAAGGGGTGATGAAAAAAGAGATCCACGATCCTTATTATAAAGGAGAGACCGTGGAGCACGACGTGAAACAGTACGTGAAAGAGGATGATTTCGTGATCTCGATTATCGACCGCCATATCGAACAGTCGAAGGTGAATATCAAGAATGCACCGATCATTATTTCGGGGGGATATGGCGTGGGCTCGAAAGAGAACTTCCAACTGCTTTACCAACTTGCCGACGTGCTGGGTGGCGAGGTAGGTGCTTCACGCGCCGCGGTGGACGCGGGATACGCTGATCATGAACGCCAAGTGGGACAAACAGGCATCACGGTCCGTCCGAAGGTGTATATCGCCTGCGGTATATCGGGGCAAATCCAACATATCGCGGGGATGCAGGACAGTTCCATTATTATCTCGATCAACAGTGATCCGAACGCACCAATCAACGCGATTGCCGATTACGTGATCACCGGTGAAGTGGAGAAAGTGATCCCCAAGATGATTAAATATTATAAGAAGAACACGAAATAATAAAATAAGGGTGGAAATGATCTTGGTGGCTTGATAAAAGCTCAGCTTATAAAATGCACTAAAGGATCTGAAATACTACTCTAAAAATATAGAAAAATATGGCCAATTTTTATACAGATACACCGCAGTTTCGCCACTATCTACAGCACCCGTTGATGAAACGCATCGTGGAGTTGAAAGAGAGAAACTACGCGGACAAAGAGATCTACGATTACGCTCCCATGGATTTTGAAGATGCCATGGATAGCTACCACCAGGTACTGGAGGTGGTGGGAGAAATTTGTGGGGATATCATCGAGCCCAATGCCGAGAGCGTGGACCAAACCGGACCCACGGTCAAGGATGGACGGGTAGCCTACGCTTCACCCACGAAAGAAAATCTCGACGCGCTCAACAAGGCTGAGCTGATGGGGATGGCGTTGGGTCGCAAGTATGGGGGACTGAACTTCCCGATGGTTCCCTACATGATGAGCGCCGATATCGTGAGCCGGGCCGATGCCAGCTTTCAGAACATCTGGATGCTTCAAGACTGCGGTGAGACCATTTACGAGTTCGCTACCGAGGAGCAAAAAGATAAATACCTTCCGCGCGTGGTACAAGGGGAGACGATGTCGATGGACCTTACCGAGCCGGACGCGGGATCGGACTTGCAAGCAGTGATGCTCAAAGCGAGCTATAACGAAAAGGAGGACCAATGGTACCTGAACGGGGTGAAACGTTTTATTACCAACGGTGATGCCGATATTCACTTGGTATTGGCCCGCTCGGAAGAGGGTACGAAGGATGCCCGCGGCTTGTCGATGTTTGTCTACGACAAGAAAAACGGTGGGGTTAACGTGCGCCGCATCGAGAACAAGATGGGGATCAAAGGAGCACCAACCTGCGAGCTGGTGTACAAGAACGCGAAGGCCGAGCTGGTGGGTACGCGCCGCATGGGCCTTATCAAGTACGTGATGTCGCTGATGAACGGGGCACGCTTAGGAATCATGGCCCAATCGGTGGGTATCTCCGAAGCGGCTACCCGTGAGGCATACGCGTACGCCTTGGAGCGTCGCCAATTTGGGAAGGCGATCATCGAATTTCCACCGGTATACGAGATGCTGGCCAACATGCGAGCAAAGACCGATGCTTCCCGTTCGCTACTCTACGAGACCAGCCGTTTCGTGGATATGTATAAAACGTTGGAGGATATTGGACGGGAGCGAAAGCTCACCCCCGAGGAGCGGACCGAGATGAAGTATTACTCCCGCTTGGCAGACGCGTTCACTCCTCTTGGAAAGGGGATGAGCAGCGAGTACGCCAACGAGAACGCCTACGACTCCATTCAGATTCACGGCGGTTCGGGGTATATGAAGGACTACAAGTGCGAGCGGCTTTACCGCGATGCCCGTATCACCAATATCTACGAAGGGACTACCCAATTGCAAGTAGTGGCTGCCATTCGCCACGTTACCACGGGTACCTACCTCCAGCGGATAAAAGAGTACGAGGCCCTGCCGGTGGTACCGGAGCTGGAATCGCTCAAGAACAGCCTAGCGAAGATGGCCGAGAAGTACGAGAAGCTGGTCGAAATGGTTACCTCCCCCAAGGATGAAGATTATCTCGACTTCCATGCCCGCCGTTTGGTGGAGAGTGCCGGTTACGTGATCATGGGTCACCTCTTGCTGCAAGATGCTAACAAGAGCCCCGACCTGTTCCGCCGGAGTGCCGAGGTGTATATTCACGCCGGCAAGATCGAGGTGGAGAAGAACTACCAGTTCGTCACCCAATCTCGCGTGGAAGACATGGCCTATTACAAACCCGCTTTGTCGGAAGCGTAAGCTCAGAGGCGTAAGTGAGGAGAGAAAATTACGGAAAAACTACGCTTTAGTAGGATAGTATAAAACAATAATTTTTAGAGAAAGGGACCCAAACGCGGGTTCCTTTTTTCTATATGGAGCTGTTTCTATATTATTATCGGTTAATAAAATGCAAAACGGGAGAATAGTTAGGTTTTATTGCAGCGTTTTCGTTAAAACATTAATTAACGATAAACTCAACAATAGCATCAATTAATCCTTTCTTGAGAGGAAGAGTGGGGTTGGTGTAGGTTTGAAGGTTCTTCTGCCTATCCGGTTCCGACTCTTTTAGCACGTGGTTCATTCCCTCAATGATTCGGACCTCCGCCTGTTTGTTGGCTGCTGCCAATTTGTTTGCCTCCGAAACAGGAACTTGAATATCGGTGGTGCCTTGTACGATCAATACCGGCTTTTTTAACTTAGCAATCTCTTCACTGGGATCGTACTTGAGCCATGAGATCATGTAAGGTTGCACGCTCGGACGAAAAAGTGAATACAACATTTTTGGAACTTCTTCAATGGTCTCTCCCTTCTCTAATTTCTCAAGATAGGGGAGTGCCAACTCTAACGCCATGGACGATTGCGCGTTTAACTGTTCCCGCAGTATTTCGCCTGCCGGGCTACCGATGCCGGCTACCGAGATAAACTTCTTTACCTCCTTTTCTTGGGCTGCAATCATGCCGATCAAGGAACCTTCGCTATGCCCGAGAATATAAATTTCGGAAAATCTCCCATCTTTCTGAAGCCATTCCACCCATTCAATCGCATCTTCCACGTAAATTTCAAAGCGCAAGTCGCTTTCGTTTACTCCCGCACCTTGACTTTCCGCGATGCCACGCTTATCGTACCTAAGCGTGGCAATCCCCTTTTCTGATAATCCTTCCGCGATCATCTTCAAAGAATTATTCGTCATCATGGGGTTATTTCCATTCCTGTCCGTAGGTCCCGATCCGGCGATGATCAATACCACGGGCACGTTATTCCCCGTGGGCGGTAGAAGCAGCGTTCCTTCAATATTTCCCGTCTGGGTTTCGAGCGTGACAGCTCCATCCGTGGCTTGCGCGAATAGGTTCCCCGTCAGCATTAATAGCGCTAAACCAATAATTGATGTTCTCATAATTCTTTACAATATTTTTTGTAGCGACACCAAGTTCCCCGGCGAAGCGGCTTGTTTCCCTTCCACCGTGTAGAGGGTAGCGATTCGATCGGAGTAAACCTCGTATACCTTATGTTTCACGATCTTCATGGTGGAGTTTACCAACCCGTTCTGTTCGGAGAAAGGTTCTTCGATCACCGCGAAGGACGAAGGTATCCAGCGGTGGGGGAAAAGGTGTTCGTGCTTTCCTCCCTTCCGGTACTCGTTCAACACCTTCTCGATCAGAAGCGCGGCTTGTTCCGGATCGACGTTCAGTTTTTTCAGCTCTGCCGCGTTCGGCACGATCAGTGCCGTAGTATAGGGGCTTTGGTTGTTGTATAGCACGCATTGATCGATGATGGGCGAGGTGGAGACGATGGATTCCTCGATTCCCTCGGGAGAGAACTTTTCGCCGTCGTCGCTGATCAGGAGCGATTTCGTGCGTCCCAAAACGTAGAGGTATCCGTCCGCGTCCATATACCCCATATCACCGGTACGTAGCCAACCGTCAACGATGGTTTCGGCCGTTGCCTCGGGATTCTTCCAGTACCCTTTCATCACGTTGCCCCCACGGATAATGATCTCCCCCTTCTCGCCGATAGGCACCTCTTGCAGGTTATCGTCCACGATCTTGATATCCATGCGGGGCATCGTTTTACCGGACGACCCCAGCTTGTGGGCGTATTTGGTGTTGGCCGAGATAATAGGGGTTGCTTCCGACAGGCCGTATCCCTGATACATCGGGATGCCGATCGCGTAGAAAAAGCGTTGCAATTCAATATCTAACAGTGCCCCTCCACCGATAAAATACTCCAAGTTGCTGGCAAACGATTGCCTGATCTTCGAGAAAATCAGCTTATCATAGAGGGCAAGCATAAGGCGTCCCCGTCCCCCTTTATTATATCCCTCTTTGTTATACGCGTACGCCGTTTTAAGAGCCCGCCTGAAGAGCTTGGCCGTGAAGGTGCCTTTTTTCTCGATCCCGGTCTCGATGTTCTTCCGAAAGTTCGTTGCGAGTGCCGGTACGCTCATCAGTACATGCGGGTTGATCGCTTTCAGGCTCTTGGGTACGTTTCGCAAAACCTCCATGGGTGATTTTCCCATGGCCACGGAAGCGATGGAAGCACCTGATTTCATGAAAGCGTATATGCCCGCGGTATGCCCGAAAGAGTGATCCCAGGGCAGGATTAATAACGTACGGAAATAGCTGGGTATCCCCCGGAGATGATCGATCGCTTGCTCCGCGTTGCAGACGTAGTTCCAGTGAGTAAGCATGATGCCCTTGGGGTTAGCGGTGGTGCCGGAAGTGTAAGAGATGTTGGCGAGTGAGTTGGGACGTACGGTTGCCATACGTTCCTTCAAGGCATTGGGATGGGACTCCATGAGCTTTTTCCCCTCCTCTAGAATGGACTCAAACAGGCGTTCGTCCTCCTCTATCCGTTCTTCCGGGTCCAGCAGGATGTAGTGCTTCACGGTGGTGAATAGCCCTTTCATCGGGCGTAGTTTCGCGATTTGTTGATCCGATGCCAGAACAGCCACGCATTCGGAATGGTTGATGCGAAAGCCAAGCTCCTGTTCGGTTTGTAATTTGACCGATAGAGGCACGCATATCGCACCCGCGTGCAATATGCCTAATTCGCCAATTACCCAGTAATTTTTCCCTTCGGAAATGAGGGCGACACTATCTCCCGCTTGGATACCCATAGCTATAAGCCCAGCGGCGAACTGCATTGATTTTTCCTGTACTTGTTGATACGTCAAGTGGGTGTAATCTGTACCTGTTCTTGCCTCGTACAGGTAGGGACGATCCGCGAACTTTTCGACGGACTCGTTCAATAAATCCAGAATTGTTCTCTCTTTCATTGGACGTTGTAGATTATTAACGATATGCTGGTTTGACTTTTAATTTATGCTTGTTTAGTTGATTCCTTATTGGATTATCATCTCCCCGGCCGGAAGAGCAGCTCGATCTTCGGGCGTGGGCGCATTTTACCCGTGAAATCTTGAATCCACATCATGCCCCCTTCCACGCCCATGGTCGGGTTAAACCAATGCTCCAAGGTTCCTCCGAAGTAGGGTGTATTCATCATGGGCATCATGGGAGCATCGGGGGTATTGTTCCGCTGCAACATTGGCATGCCCCCATAAGCGTTCGCATACCAACTGTCTGAAAGGCGGTATCGCCCATGCAAGTCGATCATCACCGCCGATTGATTCAAGTTGAACATGTTTTGTCCCGTCTGTAAGTAGGTGAGTCCCCCGTCGATAGCGAAATCGGGGCTCACCATATAATGCGCGTTCATACCCGCGTTCCAGTAGGGGAGGGAGCCAAAATTGGAGTCGTACCCACCCGATATTCCAACGTTTAAAGCGGATGTGACAGCGTAGTTTGCCCCGGCGTTCAAGATATAATAATTTGCTTTCCCGAAAAAAGGAGTCTCCACGAGTCCCAGCGTGGCTGAAGAGTAAAGAAGTAGGCGAGGGGAAGGGAGCATGGAAGCGACGGCTGTACGACTTTTCGAATTAATGAAATCGGAAGCAGCCCCGTCCCAATGAATCGGCGGTAGCCAACTATCCCCGCTAGCAGGTTGCGGTGAAAGTGTGAACCGGTGATAGGGGGTAAATTGGGGCAATAGATTTTCCGCGGGATTCAAACGCATCAAACGCAAGGGAAGGGGCCCTGGTTGTATTTGAATGGAATCTGGTTGAGCCGAGCCGGGAAGTTCAAACCTCAAACTGTCTCGCTCCACGGTTACCTCCTGAGCCCTACCGCTCAAATGGATAAAAAGGAAAATCAACACAAAAAAATAGAATAAGCGTCTCATAGGCTTAGGAAGTTAGCATCATCCATCAATATAAGCAAAGGTAGTAAAACTTTTCTGTAAAAATAGGACTCAAAATAAAATCGGACAAAGTTTATGTCAATCCTATTAGCAAAGCGACCTGTAATCAGGTTGAACATTTAACAGTTCATCTTTGGCAGTTCCTCTTATTTTATATTTCTTTGCCTGTAAGAATAACAAACGCTAAAATTAATTGCCTATACGTCCTCTTTACTCCAATAGATTAACATAATGTTTTAGAAGTAAAGCGATGGATACTTTTTTTTCGATGACCGACGAAGAGTTGGTGGTCCTGTATGCTAATGGCAATAACGAGGCGTTTGATGAATTGTTAGGGAGGCATCAGCAATTCCTATATAGTTATATCTTATACACCGTGCGCGACGACGACCTTGCGGACGATATCTTCCAGGACACGTTCATCCGGGCAATCACCACTATTCAACAGGGGAGATATATCGAATCGGGCAAATTCAAAGCATGGATCACACGAATCGCCCATAATTTGATGATCGACTATTTTCGACAGAAAAAAAGCGAAAACACCGTTTCGAATGACGAGTACGAGGTGGATCTGCTAAATAACCCCTCGCTATGTGAAGAGACGGTGGAGGTGCAGATGGCACGGACCCAAGTTTTGAGTGATGTAAGGAGGTTGGTGGATCGCTTGCCAGAAAACCAGAAGGAAGTAGTGGAGATGCGTTATTACAAGGATTTAAGTTTCAAAGAGATCGCTGATTTAACGGGCGTGAGTATCAACACCGCGCTGGGAAGGATGCGGTACGCGATTATCAACATGCGGAAAATGGCTGCCAAGCATGATATGGCGTTGGCGTTGAATTGACCAGTTTCGGTTGACTCTCTATTGAGCCGTGCCATACAAAAAAAGCCCCGGGGGAACCGGGGCTTCTGTGTGGTAGGAGTTCAAATCGTTCTGTACGTTTGCGTGCAGAAGTCGAAATCGCGTTCAATGGAATAGGGAATCTTGATAAAACCAGTAGAAGTTAAAAACAGGTGTTTTATGTCTGTCGTTGGTTACTACAGGCCAATACTTCAGAATGCGGATACTTCAAAAAACGTCTAAAACAGGGTTTGAAGCTGTTGAAGCTGCTCTGAGAAGTCTTTATATATCGTCTAATTCGATA
>CAYFMZ010000031.1:22231-26503 GCA_964344275.1 uncultured Proteiniphilum sp. | reverse complement strand
TTGTACATGGGCAAGTACAGCAAGCCCACGGATGGTGTGCCCATCGAAAATGAGAGTTTGGCTTCTAATTTAGAAAAAAGAGAAAATGAGAAATTCTTTTTAGTCAATCAACCCCAAAAAATATTGTTCATAATTGATGAAAAGATTCAAACACAAGCTGATTTTAACAAAATAAATCCCAGTGATATCAAATCTTTTTCAATAATAAAAAATAAAGAAAAGATTCGTGAATACTCATCGGGTGATTATGAAGGGGCTATTATAATAACGCTAAACCACTCTCCGAATAATTAAAAGCATAAGCCAACTACTGCTCGGTCGACTTTTTCAAGTAGTTGTAGGTAGCCTCTTGAGCGCGTATCGCCGGGATGTTGTCCGGTTTTTGATCCCGCTTGAACACGTTCTGCAGGTTTTCATCCAGCCATACCGCGCTCTGGTTATCGGCCAGCTGAATCTTCAGGATATCGATAATCTGCCGTTTAAGGTACTCGGTATAGATGGGGAAAGCCACTTCAATACGGCGATGCAGGTTGCGCTGCATCCAATCGGCCGAGGCCAAGTAAACGTTTTCCTCGCCCTCGTTAAAGAAATACCACACCCTCGAATGCTCCAGGTAAACATCCACGATACGGGTCACCGTGATGTTTTTACTATACGGTTGTCCGGGTATTAAGCAGCAGATGCCACGGATAATCAAGTCGATCTTCACTCCTGCCTCGCTTGCACGGTAGAGGGAACGAATCACTCCCTTATCTTCCAAGCTATTCATTTTTAAAATGATATACCCGATCCCGCCATTTTTCACGTGCTCGATCTCTCGTTCAATCATCGCGTCGATCGCGGGAAGCATGTTGAATTGCGTGACCAATAAATGTTGAAACTCATGCATGTAAGGCTTCCCCTCCAGTACACGAAACACCTCGTCGATATCTTTGATAAACGCCTTGTTGGATGTTAGCAATCCCTTATCGGAATAGATCCGTGCCGTTTTTTCGTTGAAATTACCGGTACCCAAGTAAGCGTACCCTTTCAACGGATCGTCGGGATCGTTGCTACGTTTGCGCACGTAAGCCAGCTTGGCATGCACCTTCAGTCCCGGCAGGCTATAAATAATTTTCACTCCCGCCTGCTGCATCAGTTCCGATGTAAGCCAATTATTCACCTCATCGAACCTCGCTTTCAATTCCACGAAAACGGTCACCTTTTTGCCGTTCTTGGCCGCGCTGATAAGGCTGTTGATCACGGCAGAATTCTCGGCCACACGATATTGGGTTACCTTTATCTCCACTACCTTGGGATCAAAAGCAGCCTGTAACAAGAAGCGTAACAGGTAGTCGAACGACTGGTAGGGGAAGTGAAGGAGCACATCCTGTTTACGCAACACCCGCAGGATGGAGTTGTTCGTTTCCAGCTCCGGCACACGAAGAGGTTGCGGCAGCTTCTGCTTGAGAGAATCCCCCACTGGGTTGGGCAGATCGGCCAAATCAGCCAAGTTCAAGTACTTGCCCGACGGCAACAGTTCCTCCTCTTCAATCTCGTAAGCCTCTTGAAGGTACTCTAAGAAGTAATCGGGCATCTCCTTATCGTATTGAAAGCGGGTAACGGCACCAATCTTCCGTTTGCGTACCTTACGCAGAATCTTCTCCGCGATATCTTTCTGGTCCTCCTCTTCCAACGAAAAATCAGCATCCCTCGAGATCTTGATGCTAAAGCAATCCACGATATCGTACCCCGGGAACACGCTTTTCATGTTTGCCTTGATTACATCATCAATAAACATTATATAATGATTTCCTTCCCGTGGGGGCAACTCTATAAAACGGGGTATTTTCGTGAAAGGAATTTTCATCAAAGCGTAGGTAAATTCTTTGGGATCCGTTTGCCTCTCCTCCTCCATCTCTTTCTTTTTTTTCTTTTTCCTTAGGCTGATGGTTTGGTAGATGCGCCCATCCTGAATAAAAGAGTGGATATCATCTTTTTGGATGATCATTGGTTGCAGGTAAGGAAACACCTCCTCGTTGAAATATTTCTCAACGTATGCTCGGTGAAACGGCTCAACCTCGTGGGTCTGGTAGAGCACGATGCTGTTCTTTTTCAATTCCGGTAGGATCATCTCGTTGAAAATCGCGTGATACTCCTTCTCCTGCACGGTCACTTCTCTATTTATCTGGCTGATGGTCTTCAACGCCTCCTCCATCGATTCGTCCCGATTGATACTCTCCAGAAGCGAACTATGATATCCTGAAACACGTATCTTGTAAAACTCTTCGAGGTTAGAAGAGTAGATAGAGAGAAACTTGATACGCTCGTACACGGGCAAGCGAGTGTCTTTGGCCTCCAGCAACACACGGTAATTGAACGATAGCCAACTGATGTCGCGCTTGAAAAACTTGTAAATGGAGTGATTCATACTTTTTGCTTGAACGAGATGGATAAATGCTATGTTTTACATTGTAATCAACGGTTTCCTGCCTTCATTGGTTTAAAAAATTTGAATTACGCGATAAAAATAATAACTTTGATCGAATAAAAAAAGGAGTTTGTGCCTTTGGACAGATTCGGGTTGTTATATTCCCTTTATTCAAGTATTGCATGCACTACAACTACAGCTCAATCTTCGGCTGACAATATTTTATGACCCGTTACAGATTCATAGGCTATCTGATAAATAACTTGCTACGCTTCGAACAGCTTATCAGATCGCGCCTATTTCATCTAACGGGTACCCCATAAAATATTTGTAGGCCTCATTCTTAGCTGTAGTTGTAGTTGTTGAGCATGCGATACTTAAACCCCTTTTATTCTGCAAGAAATCACGATAAAAATGAAAAAAATAGGACTACTGTCCGATACCCACGGCCACTGGGACGATAAATACGAGACTTATTTCGACACGTGCGACGAAGTATGGCACGCGGGAGATATCGGCTCCCTCGAACTGGCTGCCCGTTTCGAAAAGATGAAGCCTTTCCGAGCAGTCCATGGTAATATCGACGATGGTCCCACCCGTGCTGCCTACCCTGCCACTCTCCGCTTCACGGTAGAGGAAGTGGATGTATTGATCACACATATTGGAGGGTACCCGGGACGCTACGATCCTTCCATACGCGCACGGCTTACGGCGGACCCTCCGAAACTCTTTATTGCCGGGCACTCTCATATTCTAAAAGTGATGTACGACAAAAAGTTGGAATGCCTCCATATAAACCCCGGTGCCGCGGGTAAATATGGCTTCCATAAAGTACGCACCCTCTTGCGCTTTGTATTGGACCATGGGAATATCAAGGACCTTGAGGTAATTGAAATAAAATAAGAGCAAATCACCGGCAGAAAAACAATCGGGGGACGAATAAGCAGGGGGTAAATAAACGGAGGACAAATAAACGGGGACGAGTAAAAATCGTCCCTCCTTAAAATAGCTTAGGAAAAAGAGCGATTAAAACCCCTCCCACCCCAATCAGCATCAACAGGGAGCCAATCACCCTGTTAAGAAGGATCAACCCCTTTCGGTTAAATCGTCTTCGTAACCGTGACACGAGCGTAGTGAGAAAAAACCACCATCCAAGAGCCGCGGCGATAAAAGCGGTCGTTCCCGCCAAGAAAAACCTTCCACCCTCTTCCAATGGATTGTAGGTGAATCGGGCATATAAGCCCACGAAGACCAGTATAATGGCCGCGTTGGAGAAGGTGAGCAGGAACGAGGAACTAAAATCCTTGAGGTAACGCGTTTCCCGGGGCAGCTCATCCGGTTTCCAATCCTTTAACGGGTTGGAGCGAAACACGCCAAGCCCGAAAAAGAAGAGTATGCCTCCTCCCAATAGCTGTATAACCTGCTCCTGTTCAACGATGAAGTCCGACACGAAACTTAATCCCACGAGCGTGGCGATCGCGTATGTCAAGTCAGACATCATCGCACCCAACCCAGTCACGAAACCATGCCATCGGCCACGGTCGAGCGTTCGTTGTATGGTCAGCATATTTATCGGGCCCATGGGAGAGGAGACCAATAAACCAATCAGGAAGCCTTTGGCTATTATTTCTATCATCGCGATCAATTTATAGCAAAGGTAGAGGAAAAAGTTCATTTGACTTAACGAAAAAGTTCATAGACATTAGACTTTTTCTCGTCATGGCAAAATTCAGAGAACTTAGATGTTTTCTCGCCACGGCATAGCTAAAACAAGTTTTATCTCTGCTCGAGGCTTTTCGAAAACATTCAAGTAAACTTGTCTTCTGCTCATTTGACTTAACGAAAAAGTTCACTAACTTTGT
>CAYFMZ010000031.1:3705-22131 GCA_964344275.1 uncultured Proteiniphilum sp. | reverse complement strand
TTTGACTTAACGAAAAAGTTCACTAACTTTGTCTATTCGTTTTACGAAGAGAAAACAACGGTGTAGCGGTGTAAAATGGATACCCGCCGCATCAAATGACAAATCGATTTCGATCAAATAACACCCCAAACAAGGATATGATATTATTTTTCAGAACACCCTCGCAAACGGTTATTGCAGTTGAAGCCGAATCGGACTTCACTCCGCAGACTGAAAGAAAGCTTTCGTGGCTTTTCGGGGAGGCAGAACTTCTCCAAGCAGAGCTACTCGAACAGCCATATATTGGGCCCCGCCGCGAAATGATCACCCCGTGGAGCACGTGCGCCGTGGAGATCACGCGAAACATGGGCATTGAAGGTATTCTCCGGATAGAGGAATATATTCCTGAAGAACGCACGCGTGCCTCCGATTTTGATCCTATGTTACAAAGAAAGTACGCCCGGCTCGACCAAACGCTCTTTGCCATCGATGGGCAACCGGAGGAGATGATCTATATCGACGACATCGCCGCGTATAACGATAGCGAAGGTCTGGCACTGAGCATCGACGAGATCGAGTACCTGGAAGGGGTGAGCCGAAAGATGAGGCGTAAACTTACCGATAGTGAAGTGTTCGGTTTCTCGCAAGTAAACTCCGAACACTGCCGCCACAAGATATTCAATGGCACCTTTATCATCGACGGCGAAGAAAAGGAACTTTCACTCTTTCAGTTGATAAAAAAGACCTCATCGGTCAATCCGAACGGCTTGGTATCGGCGTATAAAGATAACGTGGCGTTCGTACAAGGACCGAATATCGAACAGTTCGTGCCTGACAGTGCCGACAAGCCCGGCTTCTTTTATACGAAGGAGGTCGAGAGCGTGCTCTCGCTGAAAGCAGAAACGCACAATTTCCCGACCACGGTGGAGCCTTTCTACGGGGCTTCTACAGGAACGGGGGGAGAGATACGAGATAGGCTCGCGGGAGGCAAAGGCTCACTCCCCGTGGCCGGAACAGCGGTATACATGACGGCTTACCCCCGCTTGGAAGAGGGACGCCCATGGGAACAAACACTGCCGGCACGCGAATGGCTCTATCAGACTCCGGAACAGATATTGCTCAAAGCATCGAATGGCGCGTCCGATTTCGGGAACAAGTTCGGACAACCGCTTATCTGTGGATCGGTGCTCACACTTGAGCATGCCGAAAACGATAAGAAGTTCGGCTACGACAAGGTGATTATGTTGGCAGGAGGAATCGGTTACGCCAACAAACGCGACGCTATAAAGGAAACTCCCGAGAGCGGTGAGAAAGTGGTCGTTATGGGGGGCGATAATTACCGCATCGGCATGGGAGGTGGTGCCGTATCATCGGTCAACACCGGCGAGTACTCATCGGGTATCGAACTGAACGCGGTACAACGGGCCAACCCCGAGATGCAAAAAAGGGTATCGAACGTGATCCGAGCACTGGCCGAATCAGAAGACAACCCTATCGTCTCTATCCACGATCACGGCGCGGGAGGACACTTGAACTGCCTTTCGGAACTGATAGAGGAGACCGGGGGGGTAATCGATATCGACAAGCTACCCGTTGGCGACAAAACACTGTCCGCCAAAGAGATCATCGGGAACGAAAGCCAAGAGCGCATGGGACTCTTGGTCAAACAAGAGGACTTGGAACGTATCGAACGCATTGCAGAAAGGGAGCAAGCACCGCTATACGTGGTGGGAGAGACCACGGACGACAAGCGGCTCGTTTTCCGTCAAGAGAAGGGTGTTTCGCCCATCGACATGGAGCTGTCGGACTTCTTCGGGAAGGCTCCTGCCACCGTGATGGAGGATACAACCATCGAAGAGACGTACACCGCGCCTGATTATGATCTTTCCTTGCTGGAAACCTACTTGACGGATATACTTAAACTGGAGTCCGTCGCTTGCAAGGACTGGCTCACCAACAAGGTGGACCGTTCCGTGACCGGCAAGATCGCCCGCCAACAGACACAGGGAGAAATTCAACTTCCCTTGAGCGACTGCGGTGCCATAGCACTCGACTACAAGGGGTATGCCGGGATGGCTACCTCGCTGGGACACGCCCCGCAAGTGGCAATGATAGACCCTGCTGCCGGATCGGTAATGGCGATCGCGGAAGCATTAACCAATATCGTGTTCGCTCCCCTGGAGAAAGGGCTCGAGAGCGTGTCACTCAGCGCTAACTGGATGTGGCCCTGCCGCAACCCGGGCGAGGATGCGCGTCTCTATAAGGCCGTGGAAGCGTGCTCTGATTTCGCTTCGGCGTTGGGCATCAACATCCCCACGGGGAAAGACTCGCTCTCGATGACACAGCAATATGGTGACGAGAAGGTATTTTCACCGGGCACCGTGATTATTTCCGCGGCTGGCGAAGTGAAGAACGTACGACGTATCGTAACCCCGGTATTAGCCTACATCAAGGGGACTTACCTCTATTATATCGACTTTTCGTACGACACCTTTAAATTAGGGGGGTCGGCTTTCGCACAAACGCTGAGCAAAATTGGCGACGAGGCACCCACGGTGACCGATGCCGAATACTTCAAAAACGCGTTCGCGGCCGTCCAAGAACTGGTAAACAGGGGGCTCATCCTGGCGGGGCATGATATTTCGGCCGGAGGACTCGCGACCACTATGCTGGAGATGTGCTTTGCCAATCCGGAGGGGGGGCTGGAATCTCACCTCGACAAAATTCGCCATGCCGATCTGATCAAGATCCTCTTCTCCGAGAACCCGGGGGTGGTCATCCAAGTGAAACATCACCGACTCGTTGAGAAAATCCTGGAAGATTATGGCGTGGGATTTGCCATCGTGGCAAGGCCTATCGAGGAGCGCAAACTGATCATCTCCAAAGATGGTTTCCGACAAGAGTTCGATATTGACGCGTTGAGAGACACCTGGTATAAAACCTCCTACCTGCTCGACCGTCAACAAAGCGGTGAAGAGCATGCCCAAAAACGGTTCGATAACTACAAGAAGCAGCCTCTTCAATTCCAGCCGTCTCCCGACTTCACCGGAAAAATGGAAGAGATGGAGTTGCACCCCAACCGTAAAGAGAAATCGGGGCTTACCGCGGCGATTATTCGCGAGAAAGGGACCAACGGCGAGAGAGAGATGGCCTACGCGCTGCACTTGGCAGGGTTCGATGTGAAAGACGTGCATATGACCGATCTAACCTCAGGGCGTGAAACGCTTGAAGACGTGCAGTTCGCTGTCTTCTGTGGCGGCTTCTCCAATTCCGACGTGTTAGGTTCAGCTAAAGGATGGGCCGGAGGATTCAAATACAACGAGAAGGCGAAGGAAGCACTTCGCGACTTCTTTGCCCGCGAAGACACGTTGACTTTAGGCGTTTGCAACGGTTGCCAGCTATTGATGGAGTTAGGGCTGGTCTATCCCGAACTGGGCGAGAACCACCCACGGATGCATCTCAACAGTTCCGGCAAGTTCGAATCCACCTACGTAAGCTTGGAAATCCCGAAGAACAATTCGGTTATGCTCAAATCGCTCGAAGGAACCAAGTTAGGTGTATGGGTAGCTCACGGTGAAGGACGCTTCGTGTTACCGGAAGAGAAGGAGAACTACACCATCGCGGCCAAATACCTCTACGACGAGTATCCAGGGAACCCGAACGGATCGGATTTCGGGGCCGCGGCACTCTGCTCACGCGACGGCCGTCACTTGGCCATGATGCCCCATCCGGAACGCTCTATTTTCCCGTGGCAAAATGCCTATTACCCCTTCGCGTAT
This sequence comes from uncultured Proteiniphilum sp., assembly GCA_964344275.1. Classification (GTDB taxonomy): domain Bacteria; phylum Bacteroidota; class Bacteroidia; order Bacteroidales; family Dysgonomonadaceae; genus Proteiniphilum. Next base: position 18,373 of record CAYFMZ010000031.1, on the reverse strand, counting down.
CGCAAACACGAGGTAACCCCCTGGATGGAGATGTTCGTGAATGCCAGGGAGTGGTTGAAAATTCAAAATGTTATCCGTCAAGTGGACTAAGCATGCCATGAAGTGTGAATTGTGAATAATATGGAGCCAATTTTTGAGTATAGAATGAAAGTGCGCGATTACGAGTGCGATGTCCAGGGACACGTGAACAACGCTAACTATCAGCACTATTTTGAAGTAACTCGTCACGAGTTTTTAGAGAAGGTCGGGCTTAACTTCTACCAACTTCACTTAAAGGGCATCGATGCCGTGGTGGCAAGGGTAGATATACGGTACAAGGTTCCTTTGATAGGGATGGACGAGTTCATTTGCACCGTTACCCGGATCGAGCGGCAAAACGTGAAATATATTTTCCATCAAAAGATTATCCGGCTGGAAGATAATGCCCTCTGCGCGAAAGCAAAAATAGAAGTGGTGAATTTGATCGACGGCAAACTGTCTCCACCGGAATTGTTCGACGAGGCGTTCAAAGAATACATTTGATTGATGTGATGATTCTTGGTTCTTGATTCTTAATTTTACAAATGACCAACAAGTCGCTATACCAAATTGCACTCACCTGTATTAAAGGCGTAGGTGTAGCGCACGCTCGTGCCCTATTGCAAGCGATGGGTAGTGAAGAGGCAGTTTTCAAGGGCGATATTCGTGCATTAGAAAGCATCCCTCGTATCTCAAGGCGGCTTATTCATGAGATACGCCATCCCGAAGTACTTCGAAAGGCGGAAAAAGAGCTGAAGTTTATAGAAAAGAACCGGCTTCGGCTACATTTCTTCACCAACGAGGATTACCCTCGCCGTCTCGCCGATTGTATTGATGCACCTATAGTGCTATACAGCAAAGGGAGCACCGATTTTAACCGGACAAAAACCATCAGCATTGTAGGCACTCGTTCATCCACCCGTTACGGACGTGATTTTTGTGACGCCTTCGTGAAAGAACTCGCCGCCTCGTTTCCCGATATTCAGATCGTCAGCGGATTAGCTTATGGCATCGATATCGCTGCACACAGGGCCGCGCTACAAAACGATCTCTCCACCGTGGCGGTGTTAGCCCACGGGTTAGACCGGATATACCCTCGCAGCCATCGACAAACGGCCATCGACATGATGGACAACGGTGCCTTGCTTACCGAGTTCCCAAGCGAGACCAACCCCGACAAGCACAACTTCGTGAGGCGGAACCGGATCGTGGCGGGTATGTCCGACGCCGTGATCGTGCTGGAATCACCCAAAAAAGGAGGCTCCCTCATCACCGCCGATATCGCGAACTCCTACTTCCGGGACGTCTTCGCGCTACCGGGAAGGGTGGGCGATATAATGTCGGAGGGATGTAACCGGCTTATCACCGACAATAAAGCGGCACTCCTGCAAAGCACGGAGAAATTTATAGCCCAGATGGGTTGGACAAACTCGAATGAAAAGAGAGTGGAAAAACCGCTGCAACAGGAACTATTCCCTGAACTTCCGGAAGAGGAGCAAAAAGTGATTAACGCTTTATCGGACAAGGGAGCAATGCAAGTAAATTCGTTATCTATAGAGCTCGACACCCCAGTCTCCGAACTATTTATGACTTTGCTGGAGCTGGAGATGAAAGAACTGGTTCAAGCACTGCCCGGGGGAATGTATGACTTGGCATAAAACCGGGATGATTTCCAGCGCGTGCATACCGATCACGTAAAATGAGAATGTATGACTCTGAATAAAATTGAGCAGCTTTTCACTTTATAACTACTGAATAATTTTATATATTTGTAGTATATGTTTACAGCTCTGGTAACAGTAAAAAATGCCGGCAACAGTAGAAAATGCTAAAAACAACTTCAGTATGAAAATAGGAGATCATATACCTGATTTTTTAGGAATCGATCAAGACGGTGAGCCGGTTAAGGCGAGCGATTTTAAAGGAAAGAAATTGGCTCTCTACTTTTACCCTAAAGACAACACCCCCGGGTGCACGGCACAAGCCTGTAGTTTACGAGACTCCTACGACGAATTTCTTGATGCAGGGTACGAAATAGTGGGTGTGAGCACCGATAGCGAGAAATCGCATCGGAAATTCATTGATAAGCATTCACTCCCCTTTCGGTTGATTGCTGATACAGATAAAAAACTGGTCAACCAGTTCGGGGTGTGGCGAGAAAAATCGATGATGGGGAAAAAGTACATGGGAATCGTGCGCACCACCTTTTTAATCGATGAAAATGGGGTAATAAACCACATCATTGAAGGAAGGAGTGTAAATACAAAAAACCATGCACGCCAACTGTTGGATGTTTACGCGTGAACATACAGTTACATGTAAGTATATAGCCACGGGTGAAAACAGAGTTACATGTGAACATATCCACACGGATTGAGATGTAAGAACCGAGGATCTGGTAACCAAAATAAAAACAATTAAAACTTAACAAAAGACATGGCAGAAGAGATAAAAGACAACAAGAACAGTGAAAAACTAAAGGCGCTGCGTGCAGCGATGGATAAGATTGAGAAGACGTATGGCAAGGGCTCCATCATGAAGATGGGCGACGAGAAGGTGGAGGAGGTTCCTGTTATCTCTTCCGGTTCCATTGGCTTGAACGTGGCATTGGGCGTGGGTGGCTATCCCCGTGGGCGAGTGATTGAGATTTACGGCCCGGAATCGTCCGGTAAAACCACGCTGGCGATCCATGCCATAGCCGAAGCACAAAAGGCGGGCGGAGTGGCCGCGTTTATCGACGCGGAGCACGCGTTCGACCGCTTTTATGCCGAAAAATTGGGAGTCGATACCGACAACCTTTTGATCTCTCAACCGAGCAGTGGGGAGGAAGCACTGGAGATCACGGAGCAATTAATTCGTTCTTCGGCAGTAGATATCATCGTGATCGACTCCGTGGCGGCGTTAACCCCCCGGAAAGAGATCGAGGGAGACATGGGCGATTCCAACGTGGGATTGCAAGCGAGATTGATGTCACAGGCACTCCGTAAGCTCACTTCCGCGATCAGTAAAACCAATACCACCTGCATTTTCATCAACCAGCTGCGCGAGAAGATAGGGGTAATGTTCGGCAATCCCGAAACCACTACCGGCGGGAACGCGCTTAAGTTTTACTCGTCCGTCCGTCTCGATATCCGCGGAAGTGGGACTCCCATCAAAGATGGTGAAGAGCAGATTGGCCGCCCCACCCGTGTGCGGGTAGTAAAAAACAAGGTGGCTCCTCCTTTCCGTAAAGCGGAGTTCGATATCATGTACGGCGAAGGAATATCACGCACCGGTGAGATTATCGATCTTGGAGCTGATCTGGGAATCGTTAAAAAAAGCGGTTCATGGTACAGTTATAACGACACCCGGTTAGGGCAAGGGCGCGATGCTGCCAAGCTGGCGGTTAAGGATAACCCCGAGCTGGCTGAAGAGTTAGAGAAGCTTATTTTTGACGCGCTAAGGGAAAACAAGTGATCTCTTCTCTCCTTTCAGTGCTTTTCGGAACAAAACCAGTGTCTTTCGGGAACAGATCCAATGCTTTCAGGAATAGATCCAGTGCTCTCCGAAATACAGCCTGCATCTTTCGGAGTACAACCTTCTGAATTTATCATGCCCCAACAACGATAAGTTATGCAAAGTCACAGGAATCTCACATCGTCCGAAATCGACCTGATGGAGCAAAACGAGTGCAGTTGTACCGATTGGATGCAGGTCACCGTGAAAGAGGGATTCGATCCCTCTCGCGTAAAAAACTCCCGGTTCTCGGGTACCATTCAATTGGGTGTATTCGAGAAGGAGTTTACCCTTCCGGGTGGATTAATAAAGCAGGCCGGCCTGAATCAAGCCGTCCTCCACAACTGTTTTGTAGGCGATAACGTGGTGATCGAAAACGTGCAGAATTACATCGCCAATTACACTATTGGAGACAACTGTTTTATTCAAAACGTGGACGTGATCCTGGTCGACGGTATGACCTCTTTCGGCAACGGGGTACAGGTAAACGTACTGAACGAAACCGGCGGACGAGAAGTACATATCAACGATAAGCTATCGGCACATTTCGCCTACATCTACTCGCTCTACCGCCACCGCCCCCGGTTGATTGAGCAGATGAAGAAAATCATAGATTACTATCGCGATAAACACTCGTCTGACAGGGGAATCATTGGTAACGATTGCATGATCGTGAACGTGGGATACATCAAGAATGCGCGGATAGGCCCCTGTTGCAAGATAACCGGCGCGATGAAACTGAAGAACGGGAGTGTCAACAGCAACCACCACGCTCCCATCTATATCGGGCGCAACGTGATCGCCGAAGATTTCATCATCTCCTCCGGAAGCACCATCGATGGCGGCTCCATGATTACCCGGTGTTTCGTGGGGCAAGCGTGCCATATCGATCACGGGTACACCGCTTCCGACTCCCTCTTTTTCAGTAATTGCCAGGGCGAAAATGGCGAAGCCTGTGCCCTATTTGCCGGGCCTTATACTGTTACACACCATAAATCGACCTTGCTTATCGCCGGCATGTTCTCTTTCATGAATGCCGGGTCGGGCTCCAACCAAAGCAACCACATGTATAAGTTAGGGCCCATCCACCAGGGAATCGTGGAGCGGGGAGCCAAAACCACCAGCAACTCTTACGTGTTATGGCCGGCCAAAGTAGGAGCGTTCTCTCTTATCCTGGGACGCCACTACCAGCATGCGGACACCTCCAACCTCCCTTTTTCATATTTGGTAGAAAAGAATAACGGCACTCACATCGCACCCGGGTTGAACCTGCGCAGCGTGGGCACCATCCGCGATGCCAAAAAGTGGCCCGAAAGAGATCAACGCCGGGACCCCGACAAACTCGACTGCATCAACTTTAATCTCCTCAGCCCCTACACCATCCAGAAGGTGTTCGCGGGCATCAAGATACTCAAGAATTTGCAAGCCACGGCAGGCGAAACATCGGAGATCTACACGTTCCAGAGCTGTATCATCACCAACCATGCCCTTAAAAGGGGTCTACAACTGTACGAGATCATCATCCACAAGTTCTTAGGGAACTCCATCATCAAGAGGCTGGAGAAGACCCGCTTCAAGAACAACGAAGAGATCAGAGAGCGCCTCGACCCTAAAACCGAACTGGGATTAGGAGACTGGGTGGATCTCTCCGGGCTGATTGCTCCCAAGTCGGAAATCGACAACCTGATTGACCGAATTGAATCGGGAGAGATCAATCGATTAAAAGAGATCAACCAAGTTCTGCACGAACTACATGCCAATTATTACGTGAACGAATGGACTTGGGCTTGGGATAAAATACAGTCCTTTTACAAGCTGAAAGGCAGTGAGATTACCGCGGACGACGTGATTCGGATCGTTGAAAAGTGGAAAGAGTCGGTTATCGAATTGGATGAGATGATTTATAGCGATGCCAAGAAAGAGTTCTCCCTCTCCTTCAAGACCGGTTTCGGTGCTGATGGCAATATACAGGAGCAGGCACTGGATTTCGAGTATGTTCGCGGTGCCTTTGATCAAAACCCGTTCGTTATGGCCACGCTCAAGCACATTGAAGATAAAAAAGCCTTGGGAGACGAGCTGATAGAACGTATTAAACATATTTAAAACAGATCAAAATCAAATCGGGATATGTCCCATGTAGTTTAGATTCTAAATGACAAAAAAGACAATAGAAATCATTCAACAATTTCGTCCACAACCTCTGCGTGTTCCCATCAATAAATGCGAATTAGAAGAGGTGGTAGATTCACTTATAGAGCTTATGTTCCCTATTTGTGATACCCCACGGTCACGGAATGTAACCGAGGAGCTTATCGAGACTGCCAAGAAGCTTCATATAAATATCGCCCGTTTCAGCGATAAGGATACAGCGGATATAAAAACAGAAACATTTTTCGAAAAGTTTTCTTCCCTACGGGAGCGGTTGTTTGAGGATGCAGAGTGTTATTTACGATTCGATCCCGCTGCAAAGAGTTTAGAAGAGGTAATCATCACCTATCCTGGTTTCTACGCGTTGTGCGTGCACCGTATCGCTCATGAGCTTCATCTTTTAGGTCTTCCCCTGTTCGCGCGCCTTTTCTCAGAGTACGCGCATTCCAAGGTAGGGATTGACATACACCCCGCGGCGAGTGTAGGGAAAAACCTCTTCATGGATCACGGCACCGGGATCGTGATTGGGGAAACGGCCGAGATCGGCGACAACGTGAAGATCTATCAAGGAGTTACCTTAGGAGCCCTTTACGTGGAGAAAAAACTATCGGATGTGAAGCGCCACCCCACGGTGGAAGATAACGTGGTCATTTACGCGAATGCTACCATCTTGGGTGGCAATACAGTTATAGGGCACGACTCCACGATCGGTGGAGGAGCTTGGCTCACCCGAAGCGTGATACCCTATTCCGTTGTCACAAACCCCGTGGACGTGAAGATCAGGCCCGGCAAAGATTTTTCCGGCCCCTATGATTTCGTGATCTGACCCATCTCTTCGAAGATAGCCACGGCTGCCTCCACTGTATCCACGTGACGGATTACAAGCGACCGCTTCTTTCCATTATCGCGTAGCTGGCATTGTCGAGGGTATTTTTGCACGTAGTTCAACAATTTATCGAACGCGGGTGAGTCATAGTAGGGCGATTCGGAATCACCAATGAGATGGAGCATCATCTGTCCCCCTTTAAGTACCACCTTTTCGATACTCAACGACCGGGCCAACCGTCGAAGCCGTACAATACGTATCAGCTCCCTCCCTTGCGAAGGTATCTTCCCAAATCGATCCTCCAACCGCTTGATAAAATCCAACGTATCTGTTTCTGTCTCTATGCTATCCAACTCCCTGTAGATAGCCACCCTCTCGGCGTCGTTCGGTATATACATCACCGGGAACATGAGCTCCAGGTCGCTTTCCACGTGCACGTCATCCACGAAGGACTCCTCACTTCCACCGTTCACGCTCTGCTGTTGCTCATGATACAAGTCGGCGAACTCCTCTTTACGCAGCTCCTGCACCGCTTCATTCAATATCTTCCGATACGTCTCGTAGCCTAAATCGGCAATAAACCCGCTCTGTTCGGCACCCAAAAGGTTCCCTGCCCCCCGGATATCCAAGTCTTGCATCGCGATATGCAACCCGCTGCCCAACTCCGCGAAATTCTCTATTGCCTGAAGCCGTCTACGGGAATCCGCGCTCAGCATGTAGAGAGGAGGAGCCAGCAAGTAGCAAAACGCTTTCCGGTTGCTTCTTCCCACTCTACCCCTGAGCTGGTGCAGATCACTCAGCCCGAAGTTTTGCGCGTCAAGCACGATGATGGTGTTCACGTTAGGCATATCGATCCCTGATTCGATAATGGTGGTGGCAATCAGCACATCTTGTTCGTGATTCATAAAGTCGGTAATCACATTTTCCAGTTTCTTGGGATCCATCTGCCCGTGCCCCACCGCGACACGCACCCCCGGGATCTCCCGTTTTACCAGAGCTTCCAATTCGTAGATGTTCTTTATGCGGTTGTTTACAATAAACACCTGTCCATTGCGGCTCAGTTCGAAGTTCACGGCGTCGCGTATGATCTCTATATCAAACGTGTGCACCTCGGTTTGTATGGGGTAGCGGTTTGGTGGCGGCGTGCTAATGGTCGACAAGTCGCGCGATCCCATGAGTGAGAACTGCAACGTACGCGGGATAGGCGTCGCGGTCATGGTTAACGTATCCACGTTCACCTTCATCTGTTTCAGTTTCTCCTTGGTGGAGACCCCGAACTTCTGCTCCTCATCGATAATCAGCAAGCCCAAGTCCTTGAAGAGCACGTCTTTCCCCACCAGTCTATGAGTACCAATCAGCACATCTATCCCTCCCTCTTTCAGGTTGTTAAGAATTTCTTTTTGCTCCTTGGGCGAGCGTGCACGGCTCAGGTAATCTACTTTCACCGGGAAATTTGCAAGCCGCTCGCTAAAAGTATGATAATGCTGCGTGGCGAGCACTGTAGTGGGCACCAGCACGGCTGTTTGTTTCCCATCGGTCGCCGCCTTAAAAGCTGCCCGGATAGCTATCTCTGTTTTCCCGAATCCCACGTCACCACAAATCAGACGGTCCATGGGCTGTTCGCTCATCATATCAGCTTTCACGTCGCGGGTAGCTTTTACCTGGTCCGGCGTATCCTCGTACATAAACGATGCCTCGAGTTCTGTTTGCAGGTAGCTATCTTTTGAGAACGCGAATCCTTTCTCCTGTTGCCTCTGCGCGTAGAGTTTGATCAAATCCCGAGCAATATCCTTGATCTTGTTCTTCGTGCGCTCTTTCACCCGTTCCCATGCACCGGATCCCAGTTTATTGAGTTTAGGATCCTCACCCTCTTTCCCCTTGTACTTCGATATTTTATGAAGCGCGTGGATCGACACGAACACCGCGTCGTTATTCAAGTAGGTAAGTTTTATCACCTCTTGCACTCTCTCCCCGATCCTCAGCCTCACCAGCCCCGCGAACCGTCCTATCCCGTGGTCCATGTGCACCACGTGATCGCCTGTCTGCAGTTGATTAATCTCCTTCAGCGTGAGCGCGATCTTACCTGATCTTGCCCGGTCGGACTTCAAGCTATACTTGTGAAAACGATCGAATATCTGATGGTCGGTAAAGCAGCATATCTTTAGCGTCTCGTCCAGAAAACCCTCGTGTAATGTCTTGTTGACCGGTACGAAAGGGATGGGATCGTTTCGATCGTTGAAAATATGATACAGTCGTTTCTGTTGTTTCTCGCTATCACTTAGGATATAAATGGTAAATCCTTCGTCCATGTACCGGTGCAAGGAGTCGCTCAGCAAGTCGAAATTCTTATGGTACAGTGGTTGCAGCGACGTAGTAAAGACCAGCTTAGCGTCAGGCGTATCCAGCATTTTAGAATCGAAACGTAGTTGTTTAAAAGGCTTCATCCCCTCTTTGAATTCATCCAAAGTAAGCAGTTCAGCTTTCACGAACTCCGTGTCTTTCGGGTCGATATGCAGTTCTTCTTCGTTTAGCGATTCCACTCTACTCTGTATCCAGCGGGCGTCCTCGATCCCTATCACGGTCGAGTGGGGCAACAAATTGAACAGCGACGCGCTCTGGTTCCCGGAGCGGTTTAACTCGGGTACTATTCTTATTTCCTGAAGTTTCTCTTTCGATAGTTGTGATTCCAGGTCGAACGCGCGAATGGTTTCGATCTCGTCCCCAAAGAAGTCGATTCGATACGGGTGTTCGCCGGCAAATGAATAGACGTCCAAGATGCTCCCCCTTACGGCGTATTGTCCCGGCTCGTACACGTAATCCACGTATTGAAACCCGTAAGAATCCAGCACCTCGCTCACGAATGTTGGATCCACCTGTTCTCCTACAGAGAGCTTCAGCGTGTTCTCTTTGAGATGTTCTCCCGATACGGTTTTCTCGATCACGGCATCGGGCGACGAGATAATCAGCAGGGGAGCATCCCCGTCCTGCAACCGGGTCAGCACCTCGGTGCGCAACACCTGGTTGGCCGCGTCCAATTGCCCGTATTTCGCGGCTCTCTTATACGCGGAGGGAAAAAACAACACGTGCGATGAACCCATCACTTGCGTCACGTCGTGGTAGAAGTACCCGGCAGTTTCCGCGTCATTTAATAAATAGAGGTAGGTACGAGGGAGTTTCCGGAATAGCCCCACTGAAAAAAGGGCACGTGACGACCCCTGCAAACCTGCTACCGATAAAACGTTTACTTTACCCAGTATCGAACTTGCCGCCGCCACGTTGGGGTGTTTTTCCACCCGCTGCTGTAATTGTCTAATGTCTATTGGTTCAACCATTCAGATGAAAGTGCAAAGGTAAACTATTTTTTTATTACCTTTGCCTCTTTGGAGACGAGAAATATCATTCATATGCAAATAGACGCCAAACTCACACCTGATTATATTTTTGAAACCAGCTGGGAAGTTTGTAACAAGGTAGGCGGCATTTACACCGTTTTATCCACCCGTGCCAAGTCACTGCAGAAACTATATAAAGACCGCATTTTTTTTATTGGTCCCGATCTATGGGAAGCTCAAGAGAGCCCTTGGTTTATCGAGGACACCACCCTTTACGCTTCATGGCGTGAACACGCGCGGGCGAGTCAACACCTCGAAATAAGGGCCGGCCGTTGGGATGTACCCGGAGAGCCGGTTGTTTTCTTGGTAAAGTTCAATCAGTTTGCAGATAGAAAAGACGATATTTATTCATCGATGTGGGTAGATTTCGGGGTAGATTCAATCCATGCTTACGGCGATTACCACGAATCCACGCTCTTCGCCTACACCACCGGCTTAGTGATCGAGAGTTTTTACCGCTTTCATCGCATAGAGACAGAGAATGTGATCGCCCATTTCAATGAATGGATGATGGGAGCCGGGGCTTTATACATCAAGAAACATGTACCCAAGATAGCCACGGTTTTCACCACTCACGCCACCTCTATTGGCCGTTCCATAGCGGGCAACGGCCTTCCACTTTACAACCACCTGCACGAGTACAACGGCGATCAAATGGCACGCCAGCTCAACATGGAGGCCAAGCATTCCATTGAGAAGAAAGCCGCGTTAAACGTGGACTGTCTCACCACGGTGAGCGACATCACTGCCCGCGAGTGCGCGCAATTCTTGCAACGTCAGCCCGAAGTGGTCACTCCCAACGGGTTCGAGAAGGACTTCATCCCCAAGGGAAAGGAGTATGACAGGTCACGAGAGAAAGCACGTGAAGTATTGCTAAGCGTGGCCGAAAAAGTCTTGGGGCACCCGGTTCATCGTGACGCCTTACTGGTTGGCACCAGTGGACGTTACGAGTTCAAAAATAAAGGTATTGACGTGTTCATCGACTCCATGAAGCATCTTCAGGACATGCCGGAACTCACGAAAGACGTGATCGCTTTTATCATGGTACCTGCTTGGATAAAAGGGCCACGCGAAGACCTTCGTACTACCCTTTCGGGAGAAACAGGGCCGAACACGCGAAACATTTTTGCGGAAGAGTGCCCCTTTGTGACGCACGAGCTGGTAGAGCCGCAACACGATCCGATCGTAAACAGGATAAAACACCAGGGTTTTTGTAATTCACCCAATGAGCGGGTAAAAATCATCTTCGTACCCTCCTACTTGAACGGCGACGACGGCATTTTCAATCTCCCCTATTACGACCTGCTCATCGGCCTTGATATGTCCATTTTCCCTTCTTACTACGAACCGTGGGGTTATACCCCGCACGAGAGCGTGGCGTTCTCCATTCCAACCGTCACCACCACTCTCGCGGGTTTTGGCACGTGGGTTATGAAAAAAAGCGATTCAAAGGCATCATTGGATAGAGGGGTGGAGGTAATTCACCGTGACGACAACAATTACACGGAGGTAGCTGAAGAGATCGCGTCTATAATTTACGATTTTTCGATCAAGAGTGCCGAACAAGTAGATATGTTGAAGCGTAAGGCCGCCAAGCTGTCTGATAAAGCCGATTGGGCTCATTTCATTGCCCATTACCAGGAGGCCTACCGCGTAGCATTGCATCATTCATTCATCCGATTATCACAGCCATATAAACTTAAAGCAGATTAGAAGTGTTATATTTGCCGCGGGCGTTTGACTTTTCACTCGTCCACGCGATAACACTACTGTTTAACGTGTTATCACTGGCCAAGAGCCAATAAAAATCACCAAAAATAGATAAAAACAAACAGCAATGATCATACAATCGAGTCATTCAAATAGCCCGGTTTGGAGAGACATCCATGTCCACGCCGTGCTTCCCCCCGAACTACAACCCTTGGAAGAGATTGCCCATAACCTATGGTGGGTATGGAATGAGGAAGCGAAGGCCATCTTCGAAATCATGGATCCCAACGAGTGGGAAAAAAGTGGAAAGAATCCCGTTCTAATGTTGCAAAATTTGCAATCAGACATCACCGAGAGCACGGTAAATAATCGTGAGCTGATGGATAGGATTCACCGTGTTTACGATAAGTTCACCCACTACATGAGCCAACCCTACAACCCAGATCGCCCCAGCGTGGCCTATTTCAGTATGGAATACGGGTTATCGCACGTCCTGAAGATCTATTCGGGAGGTTTGGGAGTTTTGGCAGGTGACTACCTGAAGGAGGCAAGTGACAGCAAGGTAAATATGACCGCTGTAGGCTTTTTATACCGTTATGGTTACTTCACGCAAGCTTTATCGGTTGAAGGGCAACAGATAGCCAATTACGAGGCACAGAATTTCGGCAGCCTTCCTATCACCCAAGTGATGAACAACGATGGCTCCCCGATGATTCTTGAAGTACCCTTTCACGACCGCTCCATATACTCTCATGTTTGGAAGGTAGCCGTGGGCCGTATCAATCTCTTCCTGATGGATACCGATCTGGAACAAAACAGCGAGTACGACCGCTCCATCACACACCAGCTATACGGGGGTGATTGGGAAAACCGCATGAAGCAGGAATATCTATTAGGAATAGGTGGCATCTTGCTACTGAAAAAGTTAGGTATCCAAAAAGAGGTATACCACATGAACGAAGGGCACGCGGCTTTCATCAGCGTACAACGGCTTCTTGACTACGTGAAAGAGGAAAACCTTTCGTTCAACGAGGCCCTGGAGGTAGTTCGAGCCTCTTCGCTCTACACCGTTCACACCCCGGTTCCTGCCGGGCACGACTATTTCGATGAACCACTCATATCTAAGTACATGACTCCTATCGTGGAGAGAATAGGCATCTCGTGGGCTCGTTTCATGGATATGGGGCGTGCCAACCCAGGCACTAACGAGAAATTCTCGATGAGTGTTTTCGCGCTCAACACGGCGCAGGAGGCAAATGGCGTGAGCAAGCTGCACGGCACGGTATCTCAACGTATGTTCCAGCCCGTGTGGAAAGGGTACTTCCCTGAAGAGCTGCACGTGAGCTACGTCACCAATGGTGTACACCTTCCCAGCTGGGCCACCTCATCGGTAAAAGCGATGTACGAGAAACATTTCGGGGAGTCATTCTACGAAGATCAATCGAACCCCGATATCTGGAAAAAGATTTACGACGTGAGTGACGATGAGATTTGGAACTTGCGTACACATCTCAAGAAGAAGTTGATCGATTATATTCACGTGGAGTTCAAGGAGGGATGGCTTAAGAATCAAGCAGAGCCCACCCGCATCATGAACATGTTAGAGGAGGTGAATCCCAACGCGCTGATTATCGGATTTTCTCGCCGATTTGCCACCTATAAGCGGGCGCACCTGCTTTTCACCGACTTGGAACGGTTGGCTCGCATCGTGAATAACCCACGGTATCCTGTTCAGTTTATCTTCGCCGGGAAAGCGCATCCTGCCGACGGGGGTGGCCAGGGATTAATCAAACAGATCGTGGAGATCTCTCGCCGACCTGAATTTTTAGGTAAAATCATTTTCTTGGAGAACTACGATATGCGGTTAGGTAAACGGTTGGTATCCGGCGTAGATATCTGGCTCAATACCCCTACCCGCGCGCAGGAAGCATCAGGCACTTCGGGAGAGAAGGCAGAGATGAACGGTGTACTCAATTTTTCAGTTTTAGATGGCTGGTGGTACGAAGGGTATGTTGAAGGAGCCGGCTGGGCATTGACCGATAAAAAGACGTACGACAACCAGACTTTCCAGGATGAGTTGGACGCCTCCACTATTTACACCATGCTCGAGAACGAAATCATCCCCTTGTATTATGCTCATAACAGCAACGGCTACTCCTATGAGTGGGTTCAATACATTAAAAAGTCGATGGCAGAGATCGCGCCACACTTCACGACAAAACGCATGATGGACGATTATTTTGATCGTTTCTATAACAAATTGGCCCAACGCTCGCGCCTACTACACGAACAGGACTACAAGAAAGCCAAAGAGATCACTAAGTGGAAGCAAGAGACAGCTTCCGAATGGGACTCGCTGGAGGTAGTTAATATAGATTTTAACCCCAACCTAAGGATGAAGATCAACAACGGTGGCAGCGAGATATACGGCCGCGTGGTGATTGACAAGAAAGATCTGAAATGCGATATTGCTCTAGAGTGCGTGATAGTGGATCACGACAATATGAATAAAGAACCTCTCTTCATCGAGTCGTTCGAATTCGACTTGGTTCGAACCGAGGGTTCCTTGCTCTATTTCGAAACCGGCAAATGCCTTAACGACCCGGGTACACACCAGTACGGTTTACGGGTATATCCCAAGAATGACGATCTCCCTCATCGGACAGATTTCGCCTATGTAAAGTGGATTTGAGCCAATAAAAGAGCCTCCCTCGGGAGGCTCTTTCCGGTTTTCACCGACACACAAAGAGTATTTATTATTGGAGTAAGAAAATGAAGATTGCGCTACACTAGTTGTAAAAAGTAGAGGTTAGATAGCGTCCAATAACCTACTTTTGCGTGGTGAAACACCGTAACGCTTGCTAAACAGATTCACTAGGTGCGAAACGCTTTTAAAGTCATACATCTTAGCGATCTCCGTGATGGTCATATCTGAGTTCATTACGAGCGAGTGAATCTCTTCCATCTTCCGGTCCAACATCCATTGATAGGGTGTTGTCCCGAAACTCTTCTTAAAATGGCGTGTGAAGGTTCTCACGCACTTGTAGCGACAAAGTGTTGCCAGTTGGTTCACGTTTTT
>CAYFMZ010000031.1:0-3605 GCA_964344275.1 uncultured Proteiniphilum sp. | reverse complement strand
CCTGCGCGCATTCCCGATAGACTGATTGCTTCAAAACCCATATCGTACACGTCAAAAAAGCTCTGCTTTCCGCCTCTCGACCCGATAATTTCTACCAACGCACTTCCTCGGTAGTTCTGCACCGAAATTGACACTACGTTCCCAGAATTGTATGCCTCCACCACGGGTTCTATTTGCACCGATTGTATGCTAAAAGAACGACTTTGTACCGCAGCACCACGGGTTGTACCACCTTCACGGCCCAGCGCGATTCTATCCTCTAAGTCGTCTTTAACTTCTCCCGTTTTCGAGAAAGCAAATGCACTACACACGCACATGATTAATAAAGTCATCACTGTTTTTTTCATACTATTTCTGCTTTTTAGTTGTTACGAAATCCAGACACAAAATAACGGAGGAATGACATGAAAAACAATACCCTCGGCTTATTTTAACGGCCATATACAGGACAACAAACTAATTACGTGATATTTAACTTTGTCGATTTTAACGTGTTTTACTCGTGAAAAACAGCTGTATCTAGAGTCTTTTCTTGCATTTTCCTCTTCAATTGTGATTTTCTGACCCGAATACTCTCCACGCTAGTATTCATAAATGTGGCCAATTGTCGATTGTCCGCATCGCATGCCAATAACATTAGCAACATTTTTTCAGTGGAATTTAGCACCCCCTCTTCATCTCGAAGATTGGTGTAAGCGAAAAATGTTTCATCATCAATAGAGAGTGTTTTAGTAATATCTCGCAACTCGCTATCCGTCTTCTTGAGAATTTGCTGCATATCTCGGTAGACCTTTGGATAGGACGACACGTAACGTTGCGTGAGGATCTCAAATTCTTCTTGCAAAAAGGTCAGCCGGTTCGAAATATAACTATAGAGATGCAACAACCATTTACGCTTCCCTGCCTCTTCCCTCAGGATCTTAGCTTGCAACTCCTGTTGCTGCATCTTGTATTCCGCTTGTAGAAGCTTCAACTGCGCCAAGCGTCGCACTTTTCGCAAATACATGAGAATAAATATTAAAATGATAAGCAAGCCGAGAGCAGCAATAATCACCAATAAATTCTGTTGGCGTGCTCTCAACACCTCATTTTCAGCTTCTGTTAGATCATATTTCTTCTCAAGTTCTGCTATTTGCGTATCCAATCTATTCCGCACAGAGTTCTTATACGACTCTGAAGCTTGTTTGCGATAATTATTTGCTAGATTGAAATTCGCTTTTTTTTCTGCAATATTCGCGATATTATCATAATATAGATGGCTGTACACGTACGAAGAATCCTCTATCAATCCTACTGAGCGTTCAGCATACCATAATGCGCTGTCTAACTGTTCCAATCCAACGTA
Organism: uncultured Proteiniphilum sp.; assembly: GCA_964344275.1. Taxonomy (GTDB): domain Bacteria; phylum Bacteroidota; class Bacteroidia; order Bacteroidales; family Dysgonomonadaceae; genus Proteiniphilum. The sequence goes on along the minus strand of CAYFMZ010000031.1, from coordinate 2,260 downwards.
TATATTTGAGATATTATAGTATATTCTAGACACCTCTATATTTTCGTCTTGTGAGGTATATAGCTGCAACTTGGCCTTTTCTTGTTCCAATGCTTTCTCCGGTTCACCCATCACATCAAAATAGATGGAGCGTGCGTTTAGTATGAAATAGTCCTTCCCCGGCAATCGGCTGTAAAAAGTAGAGAGCGTGTCGAGATACAATTTACTTTCAGGAAATTTCTTTTGCTGCATCTCATTCCAATAAAGGGCTAAATAGGTATCGAACACGTGGATTGAATCATTTCGCTCTCTCGCGAAATCAAGTGTACGGCGAAAATACTCATCAGCGGTCGTGTAATTCCGATTATTATAGTGGATATTTCCCAAGAAATAGTTAACCAAGTACCCCAGTGAGGGGTCTGGTTCTGTCATTGACTTTAACAATTTGTCAGCTTCTCTAAGCGGGTCATAAACAGTACTATCTTTCACCCCCATACGAGTACGAACAATTCCCTCGTATGCCAGCGAACGAATATAGTTTCGGTTTCTCGGATCATGGTTTTTATAATAGTCGGTCACTGAAACGATCAGGGAATCACTGGTGAAGTTAACATATGTCTTATCATCGGATATCACTTTCAAGAGATTATAATATGCCCTGTTCGACCGAGACATATTCATGTTTTTCAATAACTCTAGGCTATCCGAGACACTCTGTGGAGCAGCATCCACCATACCATCCCATTGGATGAGACGTCGCTGCAAACGTTCCTCTGTCTTGTTCCCACACGAGCTTAGGGCAAAAAGACAAGCGGTCAATAATATTATAACTGATACGCGCTGCATGAAGCTTCATTCAATTTTGGAAGTAGCTTACAAATATAGTGTTTTTTAGAACAGGTCCGTTTTATTCAACACCAAATTCCCTTAACACTATTGATCTCTGATACGTTAATTCCAAAAAAAGAGATTGCAACAAGTATCGATTCAAGTTCGTTCCTTACGAAAATGTTGTTATTTTTGTGCCTGCTTTAAACGTTTACCGCTATTACACGTTTATACCACATTATCCCGAAAAAGAATGAACAGTAATTGGAAGAGAGCTTTTGCAGTAATTTGGGGCGGGCAGTTTTTCTCGATCCTCAGCAGCAGTCTCGTTAATTTTGCCATTATTATATGGCTTAGCTTAGAGACAGGTTCTGCCGAGATACTGGCTTGGGCCGCCATTGCCGCGATCCTTCCCCAGACAATCATTGGTCCCTTCACGGGAGCATTGATTGACCGGTGGAACCGCAAACGCATCATGATGCTGGCCGACTCTTTTATTGCTCTATGCACATTGATACTAGCCTTTCTTTTCTGGCTCGACATCGCTCACCTGTGGCATATATTCGCGTTACTTGGCTTACGTTCTATCGGCTCTGCCTTTCATATGCCGGCCATGCAGGCCTCGGTCCCCATGCTCGCACCGGTAGACCAGTTAACACGCGTCGCGGGGGTAAACCAGATCATCGCTTCGGTGAGTCAAATCGCGGGCCCTGCCCTCGGGGCCATGTTAATCATGATATGGGAAATAGAGTATGTGATCTTGCTTGACGTGGCGGGAGCGTTGATCGCGGTCACCTCACTATTTTTCGTGCACATCCCAAGCCCACTGAAAAAAGAAGAAAGTGCCAAAAACATCCTCAAAGAGATGAAAGAAGGAGCTATGGTTGTACTTCGAAACAAGGGTTTAAGTTTAGTCTTTTTGTACTCTATTATAGTAACTTTCTTCTTGGTACCTATCAGCGTTTTATTTCCTTTGATGACATTAGAGCATTTTGAAGGAACCGAGTTCCAAGCCGGCATCATTGAAGCGATATGGAGCGTGGGGGCTTTGATAGGCGGTGCCATCATGGGTGCGAAAGTGTATAAGGTAAATCGTGTGATGTTGATCAATTGGATGTACCTTCTGGCCGGGCTTACCTTTTTATTAACAGGATTATTATCAACAGAGGGATACGTGTGGTTTGCCGTGTTCACGGCTATAGGGGGTGTTTCAGGATCCGTCTACAACTCCGCGTTCACGGGATTGATACAGACCAAGATCGACCCGGCTGTACTTGGTCGGGTCTTCTCCATGTTTTTCACCGTTAGCCTTATCCCGGCCATGTTGGGATTGGTAGGGATCGGTTTTTTCGCCGACGGGCTGGGATTATCCACTTCGTTCCTCCTATGCGGTGCTGTAATCATATCGGTAGGTGTAGTAGCCTTCCTTACCCCATCGGCCATGAAGCTCGAT
>CAYFMZ010000030.1:0-28193 GCA_964344275.1 uncultured Proteiniphilum sp. | reverse complement strand
CAAAGATATGTAAAAGAGCGCTATAATAAACTATTAAATATAAACTCTAATATTTGTAGAAGCTAAAGCCTTGCACTAAAAGTGCATAGTTTTAACTAACGAACTTGAAAAATAAAAATCGATTTTGGTTTTCCTTTTTTTGTTGTATGGCTAGTTGTTGCTTCAGTAATATTGGAGGCATTTAAAACAATCAAATAAACTTGGAGATTAAACCCAAAGAGTTTGTTGTTTTGAGAATTAGTTGTGCAAAAAGTTCTTTTCAGGCAGGGCAGAGAATTTTTTATCGAAATAGAATGGCAAGTAGATGAAATTAATGTAAATTTGTGTCTGGTAGTTGAATTTGATACTAATTGATATAAAAAAGAAGCATAATGATGATTAAATTAAAACAATTAATGGGGCTCATGGCTGTTATGGCGGTGGTAGCCGTGGTTGGATGTACAAACAAACAAAAAGAAACTTCCGAGGAATCGGTAACGCTTTCAGGCTTAAGTAGAAGTGATTTTCAATCGGTGGTAAACGGTGACTCCACGGATCTATACGTGTTGAAAAATGCCAACGGGGCAGAGGTGGCTATTACCAATTACGGGGGGCGTATTGTTTCGGTAATGGTGCCCGATAAAGAGGGTAATCTTAGGGATGTGGTGCTCGGTTTTGATAATATCGACGACTACGTGAACAACGACAATAATTTGGGAGCCACCATCGGGCGGTATGGGAACCGGATTGCTCATGGGAAAATTACGGTAGACGGAGAGGAATATCAACTGCCGCAGAACAACTATGGACACACGTTACACGGTGGTCCCGAAGGGTACGATGTACAGGTATTCTCGGCCGAACAACCCGATAACCAAACGTTAGTCCTAACTTACCTTTCTGAAGATGGCGAAGCGGGTTTCCCCGGGAACCTTAACGTGAAGGTAACCATGACGCTCACGGACGACAACGCGATCGATCTGCAGTACGAGGCCGAAACGGATAAAGAAACGGTGGTCAACCTTACTAACCACTCCTACTTCAACTTGTCGGGCGACGGCAACAGTACCATCCTCGATCATCTTTTAATGATCAACTCCGATTCATTTACCCCAGTGGATGATACGTTTATGACTACCGGAGAAATAACCCCGGTAGAAGGAACTCCGATGGATTTCAGGAAGCCTACCCCGGTTGGAGAACGTATCGATCAATACGAATACGAGCAATTGAAAAATGGGAATGGGTACGATCACAATTGGGTGTTGAACACGAACGGTGAGATCTCCCAAGTAGCTGCCACAGTTTACTCTCCCGTGTCGGGTATTCAGCTTGAAGTTTACACCATCGAGCCGGGCGTTCAAGTCTATGCCGGCAACTTTTTGGATGGGTCTCTTGTCGGAAAGAACGGAGCCGTGTATAACAAGCGCCATGCCATCTGCTTGGAGACGCAGAAGTATCCCGATTCTCCAAATAAACCCGACTGGCCCTCGCCCTACTTGAAACCGGGAGAGAAATATACCAGCCGCTGCATATACAAGTTCACGGTACAGCAATAACCATGTTGATAAAACAAAGAATCGGGCTATGATCATCGGATTATAGTCCGATTTTTTTTATCATGGTATCCTTTGCCACTGCGGTTTCTGTAAAAATGTTTGGTTTGTGCTATTTTTTGAGACGAAAGTTCCTGGACTTGCTAACTTATTTGAGACAAAAAGTTAAGCGACATTTTTAATTGATTTTTTTTAATATTATACAGTATTACAACTTGGTCTCTAAGCAGATGCAATAGTGCTAATTATAACACTGCTACCATCTTACCCGTATAAAGGGGTGGGCATACATGTTTCTTCGGGATACGCTTGTTAACACCTCCCCGTCATCGTTTGTCAGGTAAAATTTTTGAGCTCTCGTGATGGAGGCTCCGGCTTTTACTCCAACGTCCAGGTGTTTCATCAACGTGTAATAGCCGCCGATCTGTATTCCAATATCCCATCGGTTATTTTCAGGTAAATCCGTTAAAACTGCCGATTTGGAATTGGTAGTCGTTTTCATTTTGGCATTCAGCAGGTAACCCACTTCCGGACCGGCGGTGAGTACCACCGATTCACCCGCATGCAGCTCCAATAGCAAGGGCAATTGTAAATAATCCAATCTTCTCCGGTTGAAAAGGACGTCGCCTTCCTCCGTGACAACTTTATTACCATACCCTTTTCGGATAAACCCGGGCTCTATGGCTATGCCATACCCTTCATTTATCCGATAAGAGAGATGGAGGTTGTACATGTAGGAAAAAACCGGGTAATTTTTCGGGATTCCCAATTCCAGCTCGGAAGTGTACTCGCTTCCCCCGTTCAAATAATTACGCGTGGAAGAAGCTCCCAGACCGCCTTGCACTCCAACCGAAAATTTTTGTTGCGCGTACAAACCGTGTGCTGTCAAAAATAGGGTAAAAATGATGAATGCGGTAAAAAATGTTTTTTTCATGAAGGCATATTTTGAATTCAAATGAACATGCGAATATAGCTATTTTCTATATATAAAGGGTCCTTGGTTCTTCAGTTTTTCTAATTTTATTTATACGTTGTGACCAAAAGCCCCATGAAAGATCGGGTTATGTCTCCAAGTCGCAAGTATCTTCTTCGGGGTTGATGCTGCTTGGACCGAAATGTTTTTTATAGTATTTGCAATAGGGAGCGAGGCCGCAGATCTCGCACTTGGGTCGCCTGGCCACGCAGATGTACCGCCCATGCAGTATAAGCCAGTGGTGCGCTTTGGAGAGCAAGACCGACGGAATATGTTTTACCAGCTCTTTCTCGGTCTGGAGGGGTGTCTTGGAGTTATTGGTGAGTCCGATGCGGTTAGCCACACGGAACACGTGGGTGTCCACCGGCATGGCGGGGAGATCGAACGCGACGGACAGGATCACGTTGGCCGTTTTGCGACCCACCCCCGGGATCGAGAGCAGCGAATCGATATCGGAAGGCACTTCGCTATTGAACTCGGATACCAGCTTTTTGGCCATGCCGACCAAGTTCTTTGCCTTGTTGTTGGGATACGAACAAGATTTAATATACTCGTATACCGCCTCGGGCGTGGAGGCCGCCATCACCTCGGGCACCGGAAACGCCTCAAACAGGGCGGGGGTGATCATGTTCACCCGCTTGTCGGTACATTGTGCGGAGAGGATTACCGCGACCAACAGCTGGTAATTGTTCGTGTAATTTAGTTCCGTCTCGGCTGATTCGGCATTTTCTATAAACCAGTCGATTACTTTCTCGTAACGCTCCTTTTTGGTCATTCCTTCACTCAATTATCCTGCGACATCACTTTTCCAAACGGCTTCTTCCACCTTTCACCTCTTTATCTTTTAATCTCGTCCGACGAGGGGATAAACCGTGCGTTGAGATCAGGATCCTCCATATCCGGATCAAGCGGGTACATGGGACGGTTGATACCTTGGTATGGCAAGCGCAAGAGATCCTGATCCACACCCCCGGGGGTGAGAGCCATGACCCAATCGCCTCGCATTTCGTATAGTTCGGGCACCAGGTATCCAATCTTTACGACCAGGATATCGGCCTCTCTGGGGTTTAATCCCAGATCGGTAAATTGACGCTCGTAATGGTAGGCGTTCCTCTTCTCGGTCACGATAACATGCACGTTACCCGATTTTATTACGACTTCGCTGTTGGTGTCGCTCTCCTTGATGGCTGCTACCTCTCCCTTGAGTTGGATAGGAGGAGCTGAACGATCATCTACGGCGGCTCCGGCCAGCCCGTCCACCTGTCCACCCACGCCTGCTTCAATTGCTTGTGCAACCAGCTCCGGCCCGGGGATAGAAGCGTAAATTAATCTCTTCGTACCGTTCGGTTGGAATTCGGGCCGCTTGAATATCTCGTGCAACGTCCACGTGACGTCTCCCGCGCCTCCGGCCGTCGGGTTATCCCCCATATCGCTGATGATAAATGGCTTTTTATCGCTGGCCAATGCTTGGTTCAACGCGTCGTCTAAGTAGGTGGTGGGTGCCACGAACTCGAACTCTTCCCGCACATCCCAAAAACGACGGGCCAATGTTTCCGCCGCCTTCCCAACTGCCTCCTTGTCATCCCCGTACGCCACCACAACTCCGTGATTACGGGGTTCATCGGCCCAAGGGTAAGACATCCAGATCGAGGCATCGATCACCTTATCGTCGTCGAAGTTTAATACCGATGGAATCTGCCCGTACAGGCTCTTTCCCGGTTCAACGCGGGTACTGGTTTTCTCACCGGGCAACAGGATAGGGACTGGGATCCACGCTTTATAGGCAGGCTTGCCTTTCCCGTTCTCTAACCGGTGAAGTAGGTTAGTGACCGCTCTTTTTTTCGATTCGATGGCATCCTCATGGGGAGCCAAGCGGTAACAGGTGATAAGGTCGGTATTCTGCGCCAATCGAGGCGATACGCTGCCGTGAAGGTCCATCGAGGTGGAGATAAGCACGTCAGTCCCTACTATTTCACGGATACGGACTAATAGGTCTCCTTCCGGGTCGTCCAATCCTTGCACGCTCATCGCCCCGTGGATATCAAAAAAGAGCCCATCTAACGGTAAGGTCTCTTTTAGCATATCCAGCGTTTTCGTCACTAGGGACTCGTAAGCCTCACGGGTAACAATACCGCCGGGCATGGCATGCCCACGAAGAGTGGGGAGCCACACGGCACGGTCTATAATCCCCGAGTCGGGTGCCATGAAAGGATAATAAGAAAAAACATCTTCTCCTACTCGTGCTCGAAACGCGTCTTCGTGTGTTACGGCAGGGGAAAAGGTGCTCGATTCGATGGCAATTCCAGCGATCGCGATGCGTGGCAGCTGTCCGTTGCTTGCTCCGCCATTGCAGCTAGAAGCCAATATGATCAAGATAACAGATAGAGCAATGATTATTTTTTTCATTCTTGTAAATTTTATTGAGTCTGCTGAATTTTATTGAGCCTTGTGAATTTTATTGATTGTTGCCGATCAGATGTATATACTATTGATTACATGTATAATATGCATCGAAACAAGCGATGCTGTCTCACTGCGCAGTCGTGTCTCGCCGATACTCACGGGTTCGAAACCGAGACCAACTGCACGGTTTACCTCTTCTTCGCTGAAGTCACCCTCCGGGCCAATCAGTATTAGAGCATTCTCTCCCTTCTTGTAGCTGCTCGCTAACTGCTTCTTCGGGAGATCGTGGCAGTGCGCGATAAATTTTCTCCCTTGAAACGGTTGTTCGATAAGCTCTTTAAACCCCCTGATTTCCTCAATATCAGGCAAATGTGCCTGCATCGATTGTTTCATAGCAGCAATAACGATTTTTTGTAGCCTCTCTCGTTTTATCTCTTTTCGCTCTGAGTGGTTGGTCAGCAATGGGGTAAGGCGATCGATGCCTATCTCCGTGGCCTTCTCCACGAACCACTCGTTTCGGTCCATCTGTTTGGAAGGAGCGAAAGCGACATGGAGGGTGAAATTTCTATTTACTGGAATCTGCGATTGGTGCCGGATAGCTACAATGCACTGTTTAGGATGAGCCTGAACAAGCTCGCAGTCATAAAAGAAGCCCCTCCCATCTGTTACGGTAAGTGTATCCCCTTCTCTCGTTCGCAGTACCTTTACACAATGCTGGGATTCTTGTTCGGGGAGGATAGGGCTTTTGAGGATATCGGGACAAAAGAATAGAGTTCCGGCCATCTGTATCTCTGAAGTTTAATTTCAAAATTTGCTTCTATGCGCGAATCACGTGCTGATTCAACTTATTCTCGCGCACATCATTGTTTTTTCGTTCAAGACCTGTTTTCTCGCCGGTTGATTTCGTCACGTAAGCGAGTTGCAAGCTCGTAATTCTCTTCGTTTACTGCATCCTCTAGTCGGTTTTTTAAGGCATCGAGGCGAAGATCCGTCAATTCTTCCTCCGTTTTCTCTTCCGTGATGGCTGGATCGGTAGAAATCGTGGATGACTGTTCGTCGAACACGATCGCCATATTCTGCATGATTTCGTTTGTGGTGTAGATGGGCGAGTGAGTACGTATTGCCAGAGCCACGGCATCGGATGTGCGTGAATCGATGCGGTACTCTTTGTCATTCTGCTCGAGCAAAAGCTCGGAAAAAAAAGCTCCATCTTCGAATTTGTATATTACTACTTCCCGCAATCGTATGTCCAACTCTCTCCAAATAGAACAGATCAGATCGTGCGATAGGGGCCGGGGAGGCTTGATGCCCTCCATGACAATCGCGATGGATTGTGCCTCGGGGGTTCCTATCACGATTGGGAGACGGCGTATACCATTCTCTTCGGCAAAAATCAGGGCGTAGGCACCTGCCTGAACTTGGCTGAATGATATACCTAGTATGGATAATTTGATTCTGTTGGTCTCCATTTCGTTTGGTTTTTACATACAAATATACAATTTTTTTTACAGGAACGCCATTCTCTATTTTTTATTCGAAAAAAATAGCGATAACATTGAGATTTCATAAAAATATTGTATCTTTGCAGCCACAAATCCAGACGGTGGTCATAGCTCAGTTGGTTAGAGCGTCGGATTGTGGTTCCGAAGGTCGCGGGTTCGAGTCCCGTTTTCCACCCTGGTCCTGTTTGTATTGGGACCTTTCATTCTCATAAGATTTGTTTTAGGTAATCACGTATTTTTAATACGTGATTTTTTTGTGTGTTACCATAACTCTCCTTATTCCGTCACTTTTCTCGTGCCGTTTCTATGTGGCGTTTTCCTAGTTTTCATCATTTACCGCACGCCACTGCCCGCCTCCGTCGAAATTCCGAGCAGATAACGGCAGTAGCCGCGGCCACGTTAAGTGATTCGGATGAGGTTGCTCCAAGAGGATAGGGTGGGATAAGAAGCCGACGCGTGATTGTCTTCTCCACTTCGGTGCTGATCCCCTTTCCTTCGCTCCCCATCACAATGATGCCATTAGCAGATAGTTTCTCCGTGTAAATACTGTTTCCATCTAAAAACGTTCCATAAATAGGGAATTGTGAATTCTGATGCAAAAAATCCACCGCGTCGGTGTAGATAACTTTTGTTCTCGCGATGGCTCCCATGGTGGCTTGAACTGTTTTAGGATTATAGAGATCGGCAGTGTCGAGGGAGCAGACGATATGTTCGATACCAAACCAATCAGCGACACGAATAATGGTTCCCATGTTTCCCGGATCCTGAATGCCATCCAATACCATGATCAACTGATCGCTCGCGTCGAACTGCTTTATCAGGTGCTCTGGGCGGTAAAAGACAGCGATGACCGGGGGGGGCGTTTTCAAGAAGGTTGCCTTGTTTAATTCGCGTGTACTGGCAATGACAATCTCTTCGGCTTGAATGCCGGGGTGAGCCGAAATCCACTCGGGCAAGGCTGCCAGCAGCCGACACTTGCAATTTATTAGTAGGTCAGACACCAACTTACTGCCTTCCGCCACAAATACTTGGTGTTCAACTCGAAATTTCTTCTCCTTTAACGATCGAATATATTTAATTTTATTCAGACTCAATCCCATATACAAATAGATAAAACATAAAAACAACCTGGTTCCAAGATGCGATTTATTTGTAAAATTAGTAATTAAAATGGGATTCATCTCCAGTGCTGTATATTTATTACGCTGTATTGCAACTTGTGTCAAAAAAGCAGTAAACATATCATCTATTAAAGCCGAAAATATCAAAAAAACCTTATCTTTGCGATAATTCAAAATTATCAGGAGGTGGATGTACACTCCATGAATAGCCTGAAATATTATAACTATTTATTATATCTTTTTTTATGAACGACAACGCGTTAATGAACAAAGCAGCCGATAATATTCGTATTCTTTCGGCCTCAATGGTAGAGAAAGCAAAATCGGGACACCCTGGAGGAGCCATGGGTGGTGCTGATTTTATCAATGTCCTATTTTCGGAATTCATTGAATATGATCCCGATGATCCCACGTGGGAATCCAGGGATCGATTCTTTCTAGATCCTGGACATATGTCGCCGATGCTCTACTCCGTGCTTTGCTTAAGCGACGATTATTCCTTGGATGACCTAAAGAACTTCCGTCAGTGGGGTAGCCCAACACCGGGCCATCCCGAGATCGATTTGAAAAGAAGAGTGGAGAATACCTCCGGCCCGCTTGGACAAGGGCATGCGTTTGCTACAGGTGCTGCCATCGCGGCCAAATTCTTACGTGCGAGATTGGGCGACGTGATGGATCACACGATCTATAGCTTTATTTCAGACGGGAGTGTTCAAGAGGAAATTTCACAGGGCGTGGGACGTATTGCTGGACACCTTGGTTTGGATAACCTGATCATGTTTTACGATTCCAACGCGATACAGCTCTCTACTACTACGGATGAAGTAACCAGCGAGGATGTCGCGAAAAAATATGAAGCTTGGAACTGGCATGTAATTACCATCGATGGGAACGATCCAGACGAGATCAGAGAAGCGCTTACCGAGGCCAAAGGTATTGAAGGAAAGCCCACATTGATAATTGGTGATACTATCATGGGTCGAGGAGCACTGGCGGCAGATTGTACATCGTTCGAATGCCAAGTGTCTACACACGGGCAGCCGTTGAGTGCTGCTGGAGCGGACTTCGACCAGACAGTGAAAAACTTGGGTGGAGACCCATCCAATCCCTTTGTGATTTTCCCAGAGGTTAAAGAGATGTACGATAGTCGCAAAGAGAAGTTGCGCACGCTCGTAGCCTCGAAAAGAGCAAAAGAGGAGGCATGGAAAAAAGCAAACCCCGATCTGGCAGAGAAAAAAAGGAAATGGTTCGCGCGTGAACTCCCCGAGATCAATTGGGAGGCGATTGAACAAAAAGCGAACTCGGCCACGAGAGCTGCTTCCGCCACGGTATTGGGCGTGTTAGCACAGCAGGTGGAAAATATGGTGGTGGCCTCGGCTGATTTATCCAATTCCGACAAAACCGATGGTTTCTTGAAGTATACCAAAGCATTCAACAGGAACGATTTTTCTGGAGCTTTCCTTCAGGCAGGTGTATCGGAATTCACGATGTCGTGCCTTAGCATCGGTATGAGCTTGCACGGCGGTATTATTCCCGCGTGTGGAACATTTTTCGCGTTTTCAGATTACATGAAACCCTCCATCCGTGTAGCCGCTTTGATGGAAACCCCCGTTATTTTTATCTGGACACACGACGCGTTCCGCGTGGGTGAAGACGGACCAACTCATCAGCCCGTTGAACAAGAAGCACAAATTAGATTGCTTGAAAAGCTTCAAAATCATAGCGGCCGAAATTCTATGTTGGTACTCCGTCCCGCCGACGTGCACGAGGCCACGGTAGCATGGAAAATGGCACTAGAGAACGACCACTCTCCCACTGGTCTGATCCTGAGCAGACAAAATATTAAAGACCTACCCGCCACCACGACGCGTTTTCAAGAAGCGTTGAGCGCCGAAAAGGGAGCCTATATCGTGCAAGATGATGAGAACTACGACGTGATTCTACTCGCTTCTGGTTCGGAAGTATCTACATTGGTGGAAGGAGCTGCCCTGCTTAGGGAAGATGGTGTGAAAGTGCGTGTGGTTTCCGTTCCGTCGGAAGGTAAGTTTAGAACTCAACCAGCAGAATATCAGCAGAAGGTGCTGCCTTCAGGGAAAAAGAAGTTTGGTCTTACAGCTGGGCTTCCTGTTACTCTGGAAGGGTTAGTTGGTGCCGATGGGACAGTCTGGGGAATGAAATCTTTCGGTTTTTCAGCTCCCTACACGGTGCTCGATGAAAAACTCGGGTATACCGCACAAAATGTCTTTGAACAGGTAAAGAAAATTATTTAAACGAACAGCTATGTCTTTATTCAATAACACCGAAAAGCCCATCGCTTTGGGCTCAGATCATGCCGGCTTCGAAGCGAAGCAGTATATAATCGGCGTGCTCGAAGAGAAGGGGATTCCATACAAGGATTTCGGCACTTACTCTACAGAAAGTACCGATTATCCCGATTATGCCCATCCGATGGCTCTGGCCATAGAAAACGGTGAATGTTATCCCGGTGTCGCTATCTGCGGTACTGGAAATGGCATCAACATGACTATGAATAAGCATCAAGGAATCAGGGCTGCCTTGTGTTGGACTCCTGAATTGGCCTATTACGCGAGATCGCACAACGATGCCAACGTGCTCTCGCTTCCAGGACGATTGTTGAGCCAAGAGGAAATTTATGAAATTCTCGTCATGTTCCTCAATACTCCTTTCGAGGGGGGGCGTCATGCTCGAAGAGTTAATAAAATTTCGTGTGGCTAGATTAGTTCGCCCTTAACGAGCGGGTTAGTCGATTTTTTTCGTATAGACCAGTAATTCCGGTTTCAATGAGCGATAAGAAGCAATTCCTGTTTCTTTTGATCATGCAGCTCCTCTTCTTGCAAAGCTGTGATGAGGCGCATATGCAGTTTAATGATGATCCACGAGGGAATTTTGATGCCTTGTGGACTATCTTGGACCGGAATTACTGTTTTTTTGATTATAAAGACATCAATTGGGATTCAATTTATGTTAGCTACAGTGTACGTGTGACTCCTGAAATGGGGAGCGATGCACTGTTTAAGTTGATGGGGCTGATGCTAGGAGAACTAAAGGACGGTCACGTGAACTTATCAGCTTCGCACGATATGACCCGATACTGGCAGTGGTACGAAGATCACCCGACCAATTTTGATGTTTCCATTCAGAAATTTTACCTTGGTAACGACTACGGAATTGCTTCCGGTATGCGATATAAGGTGCTGGAAGACAATGTGGGTTATCTTTATTACAATAGCTTTTCAAATGATTTAGGTGCAGCGAACCTAGATCAAGTACTTAATAAAATGGCACTATGCCATGGACTTATTATAGATGTGAGAAGCAATGGCGGGGGCAGCCTTACCAACGTGGAACGATTATCGGGCCGTTTTTTTAATGAACGTACACTTGTAGGATTTATCTCTCATAAAAATGGCCCCGGTCACAACGATTTTTCTCCACTCTACCCTAAATACGTGGAGAGTTCCGATCGCGTGCGTTACCAAAAACCGGTAGTAGTCCTTACTAACCGAGGTTGCTATAGTGCCACCAACGAATTTGCCAGTATTATGAAGTATGCTCCTAATGCAATTGTTATTGGTGATAAAACCGGTGGTGGAAGTGGCTTGCCCTTCTCTTCCGAACTGCCAAACGGTTGGTCGGTTCGATTTTCTGCTTCACCTATGTTTAATGCCGAAAAAGAACAAATAGAGTTTGGGGTGGATCCCGATGTATTTGTCGCTATGTTACAGGAGGATAAAGAGAAAAACAGGGATACGATCATAGAGATGGCACGTGAAATAATAACAAGCCAATGAGATCAACTAAAAAGCAGTGTCCCACTTGGTGAAGATTTTTTAGGTTATACGTATTTATGATTAAAGCAGTTTTTTTTGATATAGATGGCACACTGGTGAGCTTCAAGACTCATGAGATGCCGTTGTCTACCAAGCAATCCATTAAAGAGTTGCGCGATAATGGCATCAAAGTGTTTATTGCCACGGGCAGGCACCTTTCGGTGATCAATAATTTGGATGGAACGGAATTCGATGGTTATATTACCATGAACGGATGCTACTGCTTGGCAGGTACCCACGAAGTGGTGTTCAAGAGGAGTATCGACCCTTCGGATGTGAACGCTTTTATCGACTACTTGCAACAAGTGAGGGAGTTTCCTTGTCTTTTCGTGGAAGAGAATCGACTGTCTTTGAACTATATCGATGATGATATGAAATTCTTGATGCGTTTGTTGAATCAGGAGATGGCATCGATGAACAACTTGGATTATTATAGAGATAAGGAGTTGTTTCAATTAACGGCCTTTTTTAAGCCTACCTTCGAAGAGGAGGTCATGAGTGTGTTGCCCAATTGCTCTGCCATGAGATGGTACCCCACCTTTGCAGATGTTATTGCCAAAGGGGTGGATAAAGGGGTAGGAATTGATAAATTTTGCGAACACTTTGGTTTCTCGAGAGATCAAACGATGGCTTTTGGTGATGGTGGCAATGATAAAGAGATGCTTGAACACGCCGGCATCGGCATTGCCATGGGGAACGCTCGGGATGAAGTCAAAGAGGTGGCCGACTACGTGACCGCATCGGTTGACGAGGAGGGAATTAAGAAGGCATTACAACACTACGGGCTTATAAAGCACTAAACGGTCGTTAGGCGTTCTATGTATTCGGTAGGGCGCATTTTGAACTCTTTTTTAAAGCATGAGCTAAAATACTTTGGATCGTTAAAGCCCACATCGTATGCCAGATCCGATATTCTAATAGTATGGTTTTGATTCATAATTTGACACGCCGCTTTTAAACGAATATTGGTAATGAAGGCAGAAGTGTTTAGTCCGGTGAGGGTTCTCAACTTTTTGTAAAGCGTGGACTTGCTTACACCCATCTCTTCTGCAAACTGCTGCTGGTCGAAATCGGAATCGCTTATATGGCTGTTCACGCAGTCGATCGCTTTTTGTAAAAAATCTTCATCAAGAGAGGTGAAATTTAAATCTTTTATTTCGAATACGAGTTGACTTTTGAAGTCTCTTGCTATCCGATCCTGTCTAGTTAATAGATTTTTTATGCGTGCATGCAATACGTTAATGCTAAACGGCTTGCTTATAAATGCATCCGCGCCGGATTCATACGCCTCCGCTCGATCGTCTGGATCGTTCTTTGCCGTTAACAAAACGATTGGTATATGGCTATATTCTATATCACTTTTCAATTTTTTGCATAGTTCAATTCCATCCATTTCAGGCATCATGATATCTGAGACGATGACATCTACATTTTTATTTTTCAGAACCGATAACGCTATTTTTCCGTTGGTTGCCGTAAAAACCTGGTAATCTTTATTTAATAATCGATTTATCACGGAGAGTATCTCCTCGTTATCTTCTACAACAAGTATAGAAAATGTTTTTTTATTCGTGGTCATGAGCTCTTCTTCATCTTCCAGAGGCACTTCAATTGATGATGTTTCTGGCACCGGTTCAGTTTGTCCAGAATCTATTTCAGTTTCTTCGAAATAATTTGGATCAATCGGTAATATGACAGTAAAGTTTGATCCTTTGTTCACCTCACTTTCAACCTGTACAGTTCCGTGATGTAGTTCAACAAGTTCTTTTACGAGAGACAAGCCGATTCCAGTGCCTGTGGTGTTATGTTTTCTATAATTGCCTTCATAGAATCTAGTGAAAAGTGTTTTTTGATCCTCTTCAGCAATCCCAGCACCGTTGTCATTAACAGATAACTGAATCTGTTTTTTTTCCTTATCATGATATGATAGAGTAACCTGTATAAATCCTCCTTTCGATACATATTTTGCTGCATTTGAAATCAGGTTATAAAGGATCTTATCCAGTTTATCGGTATCAAACAATCCTTGTATGTTGTCGGGGTCGCTTAAGTAAGAAAAGTGAATTTTTTTTGACTTGATCAAGGGATAGAACGACTGGGTGGTCCTATCAATAAATTCAGAAATATTTCCATATGAAACCCGCAGTTGAAGATTATTGGATTCGGCTTTTCTGAACTCTAAAATTTGTTGTAGCAATCGTGTAAGGCGGGCGATATTTTGTTGCATAGTTCCATACAGGTTGTCTTTTCTCGGAGATGCCAGCTCTAATTCTTCCGCCGTTGCTGAAATAATAGTGAGAGGTGTCAAAAATTCATGTGTGATATTGGTGAAAAACTGAAGTTTGGCATGATTGAGCTCTTGAGTTTTTTCTTGCTCAACCTCATTGTATCGTAGTTGATTACGAAGGCGTATCCGGTTCCTTAAATTTCTATAAATACCATAGCCGATGAGAACAAACATGCAAAAATAAAGAACAAATGCCCACCAGGAAAGCCAGAACGGGGGCAAAACACTGATTTTTACTTCTTTTATTTTGTCATTCCACACACCGTTTTGCATGGTGGATCGTAGCTGAAAAACGTATTGACCAGGAGAAAGATTATTGTAGTATGCAGCGTTCTGTTTTGAATCAGTATAGACCCAAGATTGATCGACCCCAACCAGTTTATACGCGTACCGGTTCAGTTCCACATTGTTATAGTTAAGGTTCGAAAAATAGATGCTTAAGTTATTATATTTGTGGGGTATCGTAATATGATCGCTGAATGGAGGAACTTTTTCTGATATTTCAAGCGCGATCTCTTCATCCAACTTGTGGAATGACGTGTTCAGTATCCTTATATCCGTTATGTAAAATGGAGTTGGATAAATATTAACGTTTATTTCGTCTGGATTAAAACGTACTAATCCGTTATAACAGCCAAAGAAAAGTCCCTCTTTTGTTGCTATCGATGATTTAGGTATAAAAAAATTGTCACAAAGTCCATCGTTCGTGGTAAATACCCGGTACCTTGTAGGCTTGCTCTCTATATTATACGTGAGCCTAACCAATCCATTGCTTGTTCCTATCCAAAGGTTGCTCCATTGGTCCTCTTCAATTGAACTTATCAAAGAGCCCAAAATTGAGAACGGGGGCGATTTATCGATAAATGAGTCCGATTCTTTATCGTACATATATAATTTCCCATCTTCTCCTCCCGCCCAGAAACGATCCGATGAATCATAGTGAAATACATTGATGGTGTGCGTGGGAATCCCTTTATTTTCAACCGTGTACCTTTTAATTTTAAGGTCTTCTTTATTGAAAGGATTCCCTTCAATTGATAGGAGGCCATTACCAATTGTTGCTAGCCATATTCTTCCAGTTTTGTCTTCTGAAATATCTATAATGCTCAACGATTCGAGGGGCATATTGTTGATCGTGATACCATTAAAAGTAAATCCTGAATTATCGTTAAGCCATACACCAAGTCCATATCGTGTTCCAATCCAGCAGTTATTATTTTGATCCATATGTATGCTTAAAATACGGTTGTCACTAATAAATTCACTGTTTTCTAGGGTATAGGTCGTTAGTCGCTTTCCTTTTTCGTGTACCCACAGTCCCTCCCCGTTCGTGGCGAAAAGCATATCCCCGGAATGACGCTGGTTAATGTCGTTTATAGTAAGGTGCTTCATCCCATCAAATCCGGGTATGGAAGATTGTGAAATTATTTTATCAGAAGAACGCTCATACTGAGCAATTCCGTGTGACCCCATGCCCAGCCATATCGTGTTATTCTTGTCATTGAAGATCGCGCGTATCGTATTTGAGGGTGCTCCAGCAATATCTATATCTACAGAATCGAACATGGCTTTTTTTGTGTTTGTAAACAAGACACCTCCTCCCATACTTCCGAGCCAGATATTATCCTTGCTGTCTCGTTGGATAGAATTTATTTCATTACAAGGAAGCTTGTTCGTCTCATGGTTGGAACTCCAGTTAATAAATGAAGTAGAATGGCTATGCTGTAGGATACTCAAACCTCCACGAGTGCCTATCCAAAATGTATTCGTATGGATATCCTCGCAAATATCATAAATGTAATTATCCGGAATACTTGCAGCATTGTTCGCGTCATGTTTGTACGTTTTCCATTGGATGTTTTCCATGCTGTGAGGGAATTCAAGAAGATGAACTCCTTCACCCCATGTCCCAATCCATATGTTTTTCTTGCTATCTTCATAAATTGCATGCACTGAATTACCCTCATCAAGTCGCGGGTATTTATAAAAGATATTGTTCGATCGTGAATAACGGTATAGCCCGTCGTTCGCGGTACCGATCCATAGTCGACCTGAAGAGTCTTCGATAATGGATTTAACCGGCGAGGTTATTGCAATGTTGCCTATCCCTCGTAAGCTATGATGAACAAAAGCATTTTCATCCGCGTCATACTTGAATAACCCATCATTTAACCCAATCCATATCTCGTTGCTCTTAGTCGCCAAGACGCACAAAACCATTTTGTTCGTTTTGCCTTTAATTTCTATCGGCTCAAATTTTCCCGATAGCTTATTAAACCGATCTATCCCGTTGTGTGTACCTATCCAGAGATTACCAATATTGTCGTCTGTCACATCAAAAACGAGATTGCTTGTTAGTGTTTGCGGTTTATGCTGGTTAGAGTTATAAACGGTAATCTGGTATCCGTCGTACTTGCAAAGTCCGTTTCTTGTCGCGAACCATAAGAATCCCTCCCTGTCTTGATATGTTTTTTGCACTTCGTTCGTGGGAAGTCCATCAGTCGTGTTTAAAATTTCAAAAACTAATTTCATGTCGTCCTGTTGAGCATGCACGAAATCAACACGACCGAGCAGTATAGCAACTGATAAAATTAACAACCGAAGATGGATGGATAGTAGACATGACACCTTATTCATAGAACTCCTGATTCAAAAAAGAGCTAAAATAAAACTTATTTAGCAAAGATACAAAAATACCTTGATGTAAGAGGAAAAAGGTTAAAAATAGAACCGATAATACCTATTATTCAACCTTTTTGAGTGATAATTAGACATTGTTTGACTATTTTTAGGCTACTTTTGTACTGTTAGTATTGAGGATCTATGATTTTGTTACGCTCCGTTTTTAACTGATAAAAATAAATTAAACACATATTTTCATCTTGAATTAAAAGGAATGATATGCGCCATGTTCATTTGATATCTCTCTTTTTATTAAACATATTCTTTGTCGTGCCTTTATGTGGTCAAGTGTCTTTTGGGTCACCTGAAAAGATCAATGACGACTGGAAGTTTATTCTGAATGATGTGAATAATGGTCAAGCGATTGAACTGGACGACGCATCTTGGCAGCGAGTGACGTTGCCTCATGATTGGAGTGTGAGGGGTCAACTGAGTCCCACGCTGGCCAGTTGCACGGGATACCTGCCTGGAGGGATTGGCTGGTACCGAAAGAAGTTAGATATTCCCGTGGAGAAAAAAGGACAAAGGGTGTACCTCTATTTCGAGGGCGTGTATAATCGCGGCGAGGTCTATATAAATGGACAGTTACTAGGTAAGCGTCCAAACGGTTATATCTCATTCTACTATGATGCAACTCCTTTTATTCAGTATGGACAGGAGAACGTGATCGCCGTACGGGTCGATCATAGTCAGTATGCCGATTCGCGATGGTACACCGGATCGGGTATTTATCGTGATGTATGGGTGGTGTATGCTAATCCCGTGCATATCGCTCCATGGGGAGTGTATGCTTTTCCTGAAGAGTTGAAGAATGGATACAAGTTGAACGTGGAGATTGAGGTAAGCAACGAGGAGGAGACGGATGCCATTTTGACCATCGTGAATGAACTGTTTTCGCCCCAAGGTAAATCCGTGGCGAGGGCATCAAGCAAGCTGACAGCGAAACCGGGCAACGAGAATAAAATAACCACTTCTTTACGTGTCAAAGAGCCGTTACTCTGGTCTCTGGATAACCCCAATTTGTACGAGTTGAGAACAACCGTATTAAGAGGTAAGGAAATAACGGATCAAACCACTACTCGTACGGGGTTCCGTTCATACACGTTTGATCCAGATAACGGGTTTGCCTTAAATGGAGAATGGATGAAAATGAAAGGCGTCTGTATTCATCACGATGCGGGTGTGTTGGGAGCGGCTGTTCCCCGCGATGTATGGAAGAGGCGACTACAAACACTCAAAGAGATAGGAGTAAACGCGATCCGTACCAGCCACAACCCACAAGCAACCGATCTGTATGAGCTATGCGATGAGATAGGAATCTTGGTTCTAAACGAGATGTATGACGAGTGGGTATTTCCAAAACGTAAGTGGCTGGAAGGTTGGAACGTGGGCACCCCTGGATTCCAAGGTTCGTACGATATATTCAAAGAGTGGAGCGAGAAAGATTTGGCCGATTTGATTCGGCGTGACCGGAACCATATTTCGGTGTTTGCATGGAGTATTGGAAACGAGGTTGATTATCCGAACGATCCATACTCACATCCGGTACTGGGAGGAGAAAAAGCGGGTTTTACCCAAGCAACCTACGGTGGATATAATCCCGACGCACCCGATGCGATGGAGCTGGGAGAAATAGCGAAACGTTTAGTGAGAGTAGTAAAAAAACATGATCACACACGTCCCGTGACAGCTGGGTTAGCAGGTGTTGCCATGTCAAACGAAACGGAATACCCAGGGGCGTTGGATATCACTGGATATAACTACACCGAAGATAAGTACGATAGCGATCACGCGGCCTATCCCTCCCGGGTAATCTACGGGAGTGAAAACCGACACGATATGGATGCATGGAAGGCTACGCGAGATAAGAAACATATCTTTGGACAATTTCTCTGGACAGGGATAGACTACCTCGGAGAATCGGGGAGGTGGCCCTCACGAGGATTTTATTCCGGACTGCTCGACTTTGGTGGATTTATCAAACCGAGGGGTTATTTCAGGCAGTCGCTCTGGTCGAGCAAGCCGATGGCTTACCTGGGAACCTATCCCACACCAGGGGGGAGAGTTCGGAGTCAATCAACCGATGGGTTGTCTCAAACCGCTCCCTCTATGGATGCTTGGCCAATATGGAATTACACAGTGGGGCAATCCATACGGGTGGTATGCTACACGAATGCTGCCAAAGCCCAGCTGTTGCTGAATGGAGTGGAAGTGGGAGAAACTAAAGAGTACAACGATAACACGGGTATTATCTACTGGGATATCCCATACGAGGAGGGAAAGCTAGAGGTCGTGGGTATGGACAAAAACAATACTATCGTTTCGAGATTCGCCCTGCACACGTCCCATCGACCCCATGCTATAAAAATTGTGGATACCCAACATTCGATTAATGACGACGAGAGGCTCGTGCAAATCACCCTACAGGTGGTGGATGACAACGGGGTTCCCGTGATGCTATCGGACAACGAGGTGACCTGTCATATTTCAGGACCCGCGAGATTACTCGGGTTAGAAGCAAGCAACAACACGGATATGAGTGATTATACCGACAATAGGCATCGCGTGTATCATGGCCGCTTAATGGCATACGTGCAGGCAACCGGTGCAGGAGATGTGAAAATCAGCTTCACCTCACCTTGGTTGGAGCCGGCAGAAATCACATTTTAGAGAGAATAATCTGTTCGATGAAAAATATCGATGAAAAATATAATGGTTCAATAATAATAAAATAAAATAAACAATGGGAGGTAAAAGTAAAAAAACACAATTGTCCTTGATGATGTTCTTTCAGTTCTTTATTCAGGGATCATGGTACGTGACCATGGGAACATATTTGGGGCAAACCCTTCATTTCACGGGAGTGCAAATCGGGTTAGCATATAGCACAGCAGCTATCGCGGCAATCATATCTCCCGTGATCGTGGGCATGATAGCCGATCGGTTTTTCTCTGCCAATCGGGTATTGGCATTTTTGAATATCATTGGGGCCTTATTGTTAGTTTGGTTAACTCAAATCACCCAGTTTTCGCTGTTTTTCCCCGTGCTGTTGCTGTACTCCATCTGTTTTATGCCCACTATGTCTTTATGCAACTCCATCTCGTTTGATAACTTGCTTGAACCCTCTAAGGAGTTTTCGCGTATACGGTTGTTTGGATCGTTCGGATGGATTATTGCAGGGCTCTTGATAAGCTCTATGAAGCTAGAGCCCCTGTCGACGCCTTTCCTTATTGCTGCCGGGATCTCTCTGTTAGCGGGTATCTACGCGCTCACGCTGCCTTATAAAGCACCGGTAAAACAGACAGAAAAGGTAGCTGTACGTCAAATTCTTGGATTTGATGCCTTCAAGCTCACGAAGGATCGATCGTTCTTGGTGCTGTTGGTGTTTTCGGCATTGACCTGCATCCCGCTCGCTTTTTATGATTCATTTACGAATCTATTTATCGTGAATGTAGGAATTAATAACGCGGCTGCAGCGATGAGCATGGGGCAAGTGGCGGAAGTGATTTTTCTTTTCGCGTTCCCTTTGATCTTCCTCAAGCTGCGCTATAAAGGAAGCATCGTGGCCGCGATTGTAGCCTGGGTATTAATGTATGGTTGTTTTGCACTGGGTGCTTACACCGGACAGAACGGCTTTATCTACGCGGTATTACCCCTTCATGGGTTCTGTTTTACTTTCTTTTTTGTGTCGGGACAACTGTTTGTGGATGAGCGAGCACCTTCTTCGTTACGAAATTCGGCCCAAGGATTGATCGCGTTTGCTACCTATGGTGTAGGAAAGTATTTGGGGACCCTAGTCGCTGGAAGCGTTGTGGATCATTACACTACGGCGCAAGGAGCCTATAGCTGGGTTTCTGTTTGGACTGTACCCTTTATTATGGCTGTTATCATCCTGATCGGGTTTATTACACTATTCAGAGAAAGTAAGAAAAATTTAGAAAGTATCGGAATTATACAGGAATAATACCCTGTATACTATTATTTTATTTGAAGTTTTAATATTTTATTCTTTAATTACCATGTTATGATTAATTTGTTAAAAAAGTGTGTTATTAAAAGAAGAGTCCGTACAAACAAAGGAAACCTTCTGTGTATGGCTTTTCTGACGTTTTTGTTTGTATCGAATGATTATCTCCGGGCAAATGAACCGGATATTCATAAAATACAACAAGAAAGAACTGTTACGGTGAGAGGAAAAATAACGGATCCTGCGGGAGATCCTTTACCTGGTGCAACTATTCAGATAAAGGGAAGTACCCGGGGGGTTATTGCGGATGTTGACGGAATCTATGTATTCCCCGATTGTCCTGTCGGTAGTACGTTGGCCGTCTCCTTTGTTGGAATGGAAACAACGGAAGTACTGTTTAGAGGAGAAACCACGCTTGATGTTGTAATGGAATTTCAGGCGGAAGAATTAGATGAGGTCTCTGTCGTTGCCTTTGCCAGACAGAAAAAAGAAAGTGTGCTGGCTTCCATAACTACCGTTAAACCGGGTGAACTGAAGGTGCCAAGCAGTAACCTGACCACGGCGTTTGCCGGACGCGTTGCCGGTTTGATCTCTTTTCAGACAACAGGTGAACCCGGACAGGATAATGCCAATTTCTTTATCCGGGGTATTACGACTTTTGGTGCCGATGCAAAAAAAGACCCGCTTATATTGATTGATGGAATTGAATTGGGCCCTGATGACTTAGCCCGATTGAATACGGATGATATTGCCAGTTTCTCTATTATGAAAGATGCGACGGCGACGGCTCTTTATGGTGCCCGGGGTGCCAACGGAGTGATCTTGGTAACAACCAAAGAGGGGAAAGAGGGGAAAGTGAAATTTGATGTCCGTATAGAAAATTCGTTTTCATCACCTACCCGAAAAGTGGAAATAGCGGATCCGGTTACCTATATGCGTATGCAGAATGAAGCTATTAAAACACGTGATCCATTGGGATTGGCTTTGTATTCAGAAGAAAAGATACTGATGACCGAACGTGGCCTGTACCCTGATATTTTCCCTGCTACTGATTGGTATGATATGATGTTTAATGATGTCATCAGCAATCAGAGAGCAAATTTAAGTGTAAGCGGAGGAGGTAAAGTAGCCCGATACTATGTGGCTGCCAATATTACGCGTGACAACGGAAATTTAAAAATAGACAAACGGAATAATTTTAATTCCAACATTTTATTGATGAAATATAATTTCCGTTCCAATGTAAATATCAACCTGACTGAAACCACCGAGTTAATAGCTCGATTAAGCGCAAATTTCGATGAATACACCGGTCCTATTGACGGAGGGAGTGGAATGTATAAAAAAGTTATGCAGGCTAACCCTGTTATGTTTAAACCTTATTATGAACCGGATGAAAAGTTTGCTTACGCGAAACATATATTGTTCGGGAATTATGGACATGCAGGATATATTAATCCATATGCCGAATCCCTCAAAGGCTACCGGGATCAAAGTAAAAATTCAATGATCGTTTCTTTTGAAGTGAAACAGGATCTGGCATCTATTCTTCAGGGATTGACTTCCCGGGTAATGTTCAATATGAATCGCTTTTCGGAGTATAATGTCACGCGCCAATACTATCCGTTTTATTACAGCATTGCTTCTTACGATTTGTTGAAAAACACCTATAACTTGCAGCGGTTAAATCCTGCCGGAGGTACGGAGTGGATAAACTATCAGCCGGGACAACGCTATATCAATACATCCATGTATTTGGAAGCAGTGGCCGAATATAATAATGTATTTGTAGATCTTCACAGTTTGAATGCTTTGTTGGTATATACTATGCGTGATGATAAATCGGGTATTGCAGAAAATTTACAACTTTCACTACCCAGCAGAAATATCGGATTAGCCGGACGTCTGGCCTATAATTACGATACCCGTTATTTTGCTGAATTTAATTTT
The DNA here is from genome assembly GCA_964344275.1 of uncultured Proteiniphilum sp. Lineage (GTDB taxonomy): Bacteria > Bacteroidota > Bacteroidia > Bacteroidales > Dysgonomonadaceae > Proteiniphilum. The sequence continues at coordinate 5,922 of CAYFMZ010000030.1, read as the reverse complement.
GGATATAATGGTTCAGAAAGATTCTCCAAAAATAACCGTTGGGGATTTTTCCCTTCATTTGGAATTGCATGGATGACCTCGAACGAAACATTTTTTGAACCTTTAGTGGATATTTTTCCCCAATTTAAATTAAAGGCGACTTATGGTCTGGTAGGAAATGACGCTATCGGGAGTGATTATGACCGGTTCTATTATATGTCGCAGGTCGATTTGTATGCAGACAGAAGCGTAAACTGGGGTACACAGTTAAACTATAATCCCGGAGGAGTTAATATACAACGTTATGCGAATGATCGTATCGGATGGGAAACAGCTTACAAGACCAATATAGGAGCGGAAATTACGACTGTTTCAGGATTATCGGCCAATATAGACCTGTTTAAAGAAACACGCAAGAATATCTTGCTGGATCGTGTTATCCCCAATACGATGGGAGTTATCCCGGCTGTAAAAGCAAATTTAGGGGAAGCGATGGGAAAAGGAATTGATGTAGAATTGAATTATGAAAAGGTAGTGAATAATAATCTTTGGTTTACCGGCCGGGGAACGTTTACGTATGCCACAAGCGAGGCCATTAAATGGGAAGAACCGGATTATAGTGCGACGCCATGGTTATCACGGGTCGGTCATTCGCTATCTCAAAACTGGGGGTATATTGCCGAGCGATTATTCATAGATGAAGAGGAAGTGAAGAATTCACCTGTTCAATTTGGAAATTATGGAGCGGGAGATATAAAGTATCGTGATGTAAATAATGATGGAAAAATATCCGAATTGGATAAAGTTCCGATCGGCTTTCCCTCTACTCCAGAAATTAATTACGGGTTTGGTCTGACAGTCGGATACAAAGGAATAGACGCCTCTTTCTTTTTTCAGGGATCGGCACGACAATCATTTTGGATTGATTTGTATAATACAACACCTTTCCTAGATTCCGATGCGTACGATGGACGTGTTGGGCAAAATGCCATTTTAAAAGCGTTTGCAGATAGTTATTGGTCTGAAAATAACCGTGATCCTTATGCTTTATGGCCCCGTTTGGCAAATTATCAGGTTGAAAATAACAATCAAACCAGCACATGGTTTATGCAGGATGCTTCCTTTTTGCGCTTGAAATCTGTGGAATTGGGATATACGGTTCCCGAAAATACACGAAAAAAGATGAAGATGGCGAATTTAAGGGTATATGTAAGCGGAACGAACCTATTCTCATGGAGCCGTTTTAGATTATGGGATCCGGAAATGGCAGGCAATGGGTTAGGATACCCTATACAGCGGGTTATTAATGTCGGATTGAATATTGGATTTTAAATGAAAGAACGTATGAAAACGAATTATAAAAAAATTATAGTATCTGTCTTCGTAATGGCGATATTTTACTCTTGTGATTTTCTGGACGTTGTTCCGGACAACGTCGCCACATTGGATCATGCCTTTTCCGATCGTTATACTACGGAGCAATATCTGGCTACCTGTTATTGGGGGATGCCGAAATCTGCCGGGTGGAATGAAAACCCGGCTATTTTCGGTGCAATGGAGATGATCTTCAATAAAGAACACAGAACCAGTGGCGGAATGAGATTCGGATTAGGTGAAGACAGTCCTACTTCCGCATTGATAAATTATTGGGGAGGAACGGGAACCATGATCAGATCCCTGTATGCAGGTGTCCGCGAGTGTAATACTTTTCTTGAAAATGTGGATCGTGTTGAAGATTTGAATCGCTATGAAAAAGAAAGAATGAAAGCGGAAGTAAAGCTTATTAAAGCTTATCTTCATTTTTATTTGATTTCGTATTACGGGCCGATTTGTCCTTTGAAGGAAAATACCCCTATTAACGAATCAACGGAAGGGGTACGCGTTTATAGGGAAAAAATTGATGATTGTTTTGCCTATGTGCTGGAGTTACTTGATGAAGTAATAGAGAGTGATGCCCTTCCTATGGTAATTGAGAACAGGACGACGGAACTGGGAAGATTTACGAAATCAGCGGCGCATATGTTGAAAGCGAAAGTATTGATATATTGGGCAAGTCCTCTCTTTAACGGAAATACGGATTATAATAGCTTTTTGGATCATAATGGGGAACCGTTTTTTAATCAGGTATATGATGCTGGTAGATGGAGTAATGCTGCAGAGGCATGTAAAACAGCTATTGATGTTTGTACGGAAGCAGGTATCCGTCTCTATCAAACTACCGATTTTGTCGCTACCAAGAGGATGTCTGATACGACGTTACTGGTAAACACGTTAAGAAGCGCCGTAAGTGAACGATGGAACAGAGAAATAGTTTGGGGGAATTCTTCTTATCCCGTGAACTGGGGCTTACAGAGTCCTTGTCTGCCTCGTTTGGAACAGGGAACTTCTTCTTCTGCATCCGGGACAATGAGCGTTCCTTTTTCTACTGTTGAGGTATTTTATTCGAATAACGGTGTTCCCATTCATGAAGACAGAACGTATCCCTATTCAGAGAGATATTCTCTGCGAACAGGCGATGAGAGTCACAAATACTATATCCAGCAAGGAGAACAAACCGCCGTACTCAATTTTGACCGTGAACCGAGATATTATGCCACGTTAGGTTTCGACAGAGGAAAATGGTATGGCAATTCGTATAAGAATTATCCCGACGATGATTCGGAAGCACTTTATCCCAGAAATAGATTCGGAGAGTTTTCATCCGTATTTAACCCGGGTGATTATAATGCTACCGGATATTGGCCTAAAAAACTGGTCTCGATAAATACTATGTTTAGAGATGCCAATAGTGTCACAACGGAAACGTATCCTTTTCCCGACATGCGTTTTGCCGATCTTTTACTTTGGTGTGCGGAAGCTTTGAATGAATCGAAAGATGTACCTGATGCCGAAGTATATCAATATATTGATATGGTCAGAGAACGTGCCGGTTTACAGGGTGTCGTGGAGAGTTGGGCCAACTATTCGAACCAGCCGGATAAACCTCAGACAAAATCGGGAATGCGTGAAATTATCCAGCAGGAACGAAAAATCGAATTTGCATGCGAAGGTGTATATTATTGGGATAGTCACAGATGGAAAACGGCCCTTAGGGAGCAAAATCGCCTGATTCAAGGATGGAATGTCAATGCACCGGAATTGCAGGATTATTATACGGTAACTACTTATTATACACAAAAATTTACGTATCGGGATTATTTTGCTCCTATACCGGAAAGTGATTTAACTAGAAACCCACAATTGGTACAAAATCCAGGGTGGTGATCATTTAATAAGCTTATATTATGAAACGAGCATAAGAAAAAGTTTTACAAAGGAACATGATTATTGCGAGTTCCATACACGTAAATGTAAAAAAATAAAATAATCGTATGAAAAATAAATATTTATTATTCACTATTTTGCTGAGTATCGTGTTTTCCTGTGAAGAAAAAAAACTGGAACCGATCACAAGCAGTTTGGGAAAACCTCAAATGGTAACGGATGTAACGGCTGAGCCTGTACCCGGAGGAGCCGTCATATATTATCGGATACCTAATGTGGAAGATATATTGGGGGTGAAAGGGGTCTATACACTTACTACAGGGAAAACGTATGAGGCTTCAGCGTCGTTTTACGAGAATAAATTGGAAATATTGGGCTTCAATGATACTCAGGCTCACGAAGTACGATTATTCACATACAATCGTGCCCAGGAATTGTCGGATCCTGTAATTATTTCTATTACCCCATTGGAGTCGCCATTGAGTAAAGTAATTCCTACCGTTAGAATTGTCAGTGATTTTGGCGGAGCGCAATTCAATTGGACGAATGAATATAAGGCACCCATGAATTTTGAGTTTTTAGCACAGGATTCATTAGGACAGTTACAGACAAGAAGGATAATTTCTTCAGCAGCCGATACAGCTCGTCAGAGCTTAAGGGGATATGATCCCGAACCCCGGATTTTCGCTGCCATTATCCGCGACAATTATGGTAATGCTTCAGATACCATTTACCCTGAAGGAGGTACCATTCTTCCCATGTATGAAGAGAAACTCGATAAAACAAAAATGACCATTATGAAATTGGGAAATGACCAGAATTTTACCAATTGGGAAGGAATGGACAGCTATATAATCGATGACGATCATGATACTTTTGGTCACTCGCCTAACTCTTCGATTCCTGCCCCGTTTACAATAGATCTGGGCAGTACGGCAAAGATTAGTCGTGTCGTAATGCATCAGAGACGGTATAGTGATACCTATTATAATTGGGGAAATCCTCAGAAATTTACGATTTACGGTAAAGTGGACAGACCCTCACAGAGCGGCGATTGGAACGAATGGACAAAAATCATGGATTGCGAAATCATCAAACCGTCGGGATCTCCATCCGGAACAGTAACCGATGAGGATATGGCTGCAGCGGAAGCCGGACACGAATTTACGTTTGAACTTGATCAGGAGCCTCTGCGATATATTCGTATTGTTGTTTCCAGCACATTTGGCGGAACAACATTTACCCATCCGGCAGAGGTGGATATTTATGGAGAAATAGCGGAATAAAGATAAATAGTTTTAATCATATGAAAAAAATATATAGGTTCTTTCTGATTTTAATGTCGATATCCATGATCTGTTCCTGCGAAGACTTCATGGATGTCCATAAAGAATATATCAAGGACGGAGAGATAATTTATGCACCAAAACCCGATTCAGTTGCTTTTATTGCCGGTAAGGAGCGAATTCTTTTCCGCGGATGGATGTATAATGGCGTAAATGTTAAAACAATCAATGTTTTATGGAATAACGGGATGGATTCTATAAGTATCCCTGTCTCGTTTAAAACCGAAATGGATAGTATCGAAGTAATGTTGACCGATATGCCGGAAAGGTCGTATACATTCAATATTTACTCCGTTGACAATTTTGGACATCACTCCTTGGTTGTTACCGATTTTGGTTCGTCTTACAATGAAATATATTATTCTTCATTAATCGACAGGCGAATCAAAGAAATAAATTTAACCGATAAATTCGGTACCATAGAATGGTTTTCTGCACCGGATGGATTGGTTGCCAATGAAGTTAAATATGTGAAAATGGATGGCACAACTGCAATTGCTTCTATGCCGGTTACAGATTATAGTATAGATATTGATGTAAAAGCCGGTACACAGTTTGAATACAGGTCTCTTTTTATTCCCGAAGCTGAAGCAGTAGATACTTTCTATACGCAATGGATAGAATATCCGGAACCTTTTCCGGCAACTTATTTGTATGACAGGAGTAACTGGGAAGTATTACAGGTATCGGATGAAACGGCAAGTGATGGTGGTGGTATGAATACATTGATCGATAATGATCTCGGTACGTACTGGCATTCGAAATGGGATCCGTCGACACCTCTGCCACACTGGGCAATTATAGATATGGAATCTCCTAAAAAAATTGCATTTTTCGATATATACAGACGTAGAGGTAATACAGACACGAAAACAATTCAATTATTTGTAAGTAATGACAGTGATCCGGACGCAGATAGTTGGATAAAAATAGGTGAGGGTGTTTTCACGAGTGGAGATAAACTTACTATTAATGCTACTTCTGATTTTGAAGGTCGTTATCTGAAGATTCATCTACCGGATAGTAATAGGGATCCATTTACCAGTATAGCAGAAGTATACGTTTACGGTAATTGACAACTATTATTAGACTGTCCGGAAATATCATATGAATCAAAACAATTATAAGCGTCGTTAAAGGGAATTTTATATCTTTGTTTTCGGACAGTCTAATAAATAATTATTATTGGATATTATGAAGCATAAAAAACTCAAAATGGGCATGGTCGGCGGTGGGAACGATGCCTTTATCGGAGCCATACACCGTCGTGCGGCATTTATGGATAACCTGATCGAACTGGTCTGTGGTTGTTTTAGTGTTAATCCGGAAATAT
>CAYFMZ010000029.1:11455-29072 GCA_964344275.1 uncultured Proteiniphilum sp. | reverse complement strand
ACCCTACTGCCAAAATCGGAGCCCGTGGTATCGCGATCGTAGGTACCCGGCCCTAACGTCCGGGTGCTCCACCCTCTAACGCTGTTCGCTCCTCCCCCGAAATAGCGTTTCTCGAAGGGCAGTACAATGGAGTTGCCATAGGGATAGGCCACCCCCACGGCCAAACGGGCGGCGATCGTGTTTTTATCGTCGAACACGTACATGGGAGCGAACTCGAAATCTCCCCGGACATATTCTGAATAGGGAATCTTGAAAAAGGTCTCTCGCCCATTCTCGCGCTCACCGGCACCAAGACCCGTCGCTATACGAGGGAGCCATCCCGCCACTTCGATTCCCGCGCGGAGACGAAACGGTACTTCCGGCATGCTTCTACGGGCGATGCGGCTATAATTGGTAAAGGTGATGTTGTATGCAGAGCGGACAATCAACTGTTCATCGTAGCTGTACCGCAGGATGGGATTGACATCTTCATTCAAGTAGAGCGAATCGAATCGCGCGGAGTGCCAAGGCATGCGCACGTAGGTGATGCCCACCGGCTCCAGCACGTTTTGTAGCCGCCAGTCGAAGGAGGACCATTGGAAGCGACTGGCAAGGTTAAAGAACTGACGCAGGTACTCGGGGCGGCTTTGAAAGTTGACCCCCGTGGAAAACTCCGTAGACGCGGAGGGTTGATCCCGTAACCGGTTCATCCCCCACGGTAGTAGCAATTGCGGGATCGAAAGAAACACCTCGCCCCCGTACTCGTAATAACTATTGTCGAGCAAGTTAAGATTGTCCGTCGCCCGGATAAACTCGTAAGCGGCGTTCAACTGTACGCGGAAAGTCTCCCCCCCTTTAAAGAAGTTCCGATGTTCGTACGTTACGTTGCTGGCCACTCCCAGATCGCCCGCGGAGTTGGTGCCGTCAATCCCGAACTGCATGTAGTGCATATTGCCCGGGAAAAGAGTCACGCGGGTATCCAGAAAACTGGAGTCGCTCCGAACTACCGGCGTGAGGTTAATGGCAGTCTGGTTGATCGGCCCCATGCTATTCATCGAGGCATAGGTTCTTTCAACGATCCGTTCGGAATAGAGCCTGCCGGGTCGAACGAACGTGTTGTAGTAGATAGCCTTGGGGGATAAGAAAGGATCCTTCTCGGAAATAATCTGGAGCCCGCGGTACTCGATCGTATCCAAGCGAGAACGACGGGTAGAATCTTTTAAAACCGCCTCGTCTATCCCGTTGATCACCGTTACACGGCCAATGTTGTATCGTTCATGCCGACTGGTATCGGTAGGATTATTGAGCGCGAGGGTGATATCCACCTGATGGTCGCCCACCGTGGTATCGGCCAGAAAATAAAAATTCTCATTCAAGAAATTATAATAGCCCCGGTTTCGTAGCAGGTTGGTCATTTTCTCCCTCCCATCCTCCAATACCGAAAGATCGAAAATATCCCCTTCCTTCATGAGTTCGAGCCGGCCGCTATTAGTTAAAATATTATGGATAGTGGTATCAACCGAACGGATGGTGTCGTTAAAGACACGAATACGATGAGGCTGGTTCCCCGTGATATCGTAGGCCACGTTCGCCTTTTTATCCTCTTTCACCACGGTCGTGTCGACCTCCGCGTTGAGGTATCCCTTGTTATTGAGGTGCAAACGGATCTGTTCGGCAGAGATGGTAGCCAACTGCTCGTTATAGAGCACGGGCGGCTCCCCGTGCTTCAGGAGTTGCCGGTTCAACCAAGTAGAATCGTTATCGGGGATATTATACATGTGAAGCTTCCACTTTCCCACGATCGGTATCGATGAGTTAGGGCGTTGACGCAAATAGGGCCGTAGATCGGATGCCCCGATGCCCCTCACGTCGGAGTGTATATCCACCTTATTGAGAAGGTAGCTCCCCTCGGGTACTTTCTTGGTCACATCGCAACTCACGAGCAGGAGCAGCGAAAGCAAGAGGGGTATATGTTTATTTTTCCTACTATTCATCTTCTCTGGGTCTTACAAACCTGAAATCGAAAAGGTCTCTCACCGATTGCCCTTCCTTGGTCACCATGAAACCTATTCCTTGGGTGGTCGGAGCCCGGCGATAGAACCGTTCATTGGCCCGGTTAAAGGCACGAAACATCAACCAGTTGTTTATATCGTACTCCATATCAAACTCCCCCATGAACGCTTGCTGCGTGGCCATCATGCTATTGTCGCCGTAGCTTAAATTGGTTGAAATGCGCAGCCGGTTATTGAGCAAGCGCGTGGATACATCCACTCCCATCCGCACGTTGTCGAAGGTTCCATCCACCGATTCTAAGTTGGTGCTTATGGACCAGTTGTCTCTCAACGCGCTCGTGAAGAGGGCATCCAATCCCCTTGATAGAGTATTGGCCGCGAACTTGGTAAACACGGAGGACCCGAAGTTGAGATCCGGCGATCCTTCGGATGGGATAAAGCTGCCCGTGGTAGCCAAGTACGCGAACTGTAGAATTTTGGTCTCTTCGGTGTTAATAAAGCTATTCACTCGCTGTTGAATATCGCTGGAGCTTTCGGGAAGTTCGATATCATACTGCAAATCCATCCCCTGCAAATCACCCCGTATTTGCAGCAACGCGTTTACCGGCACCCGTGTATTGGCCAGTTCTGTCGCGAACGTGGGACTCAGCGCGGTTAAATCGGCCCTTACCGGCAAGTAGGCGGTGATATTGAATTGAGTGTTCAGCGGATCGCCTGCCATGGTTAGCCTGCTACCCTCACGGATGGTAAAGTCGATGGCACGTAGATTCTGTAGGTTGTAATGAAACTTCCCCTCGTTGATCACGTAATCCCCGTAAAGGCGCACGGGCGGTGTAGATTTGGAGTTAAAGTTTATACTTAGTTCTCCTTCACCATTTACTTCCAACGCGTTACCGGTTGTTGGATCAAGAACAACCCCCGCTGTTAATAGTGGATTTAAATCGAGCGTCGCACGTATCACGATGGGAATTCCCGAAGAGACGCGGCGGTTGGACTGATTGGCCGGATCTTCCAGCCTACGCAAAAAGCTGAGCGAGTCGTCCGTGGGCGTATTAATATATATTATGCCGCTGTATTCGGTGGCTCTCGCGGTTTGTGGAAGCACCACCGTTACTTCCGACAAACTTTTGGTGGTTATATTTCCATCGCCATAAATCCCCGCCGGAGAACCGGTTACGTTCAAGTCACCCGATAGGCGGAGAGAACCATACGCCATCAGGTCGGTACGATTTTCGTTGTTTAGCAACATAAAATCGTCCAGTTTTATGGACGCGTTGTAGGCCATCCGCCCAAAATTGGTATGCGAGAGACTCACGTTTAACGTGGCTGTTCTATTGTTTTGATCGCGAATCACCAGATTGTCCAGCCCCACGTTATCTCTTCCAATCCGGATGGTGTCCGACAGGTGGTAGGTGACGTTGGTATAAGCCACTTTTAACAATCCCTCGTCGATGCCTATCCACCCCTCCGCGATGGGTTCAGAGAGGCTTCCAGCAATATGCACATTGGAGTTTAGATGGCCGGACAGGTCACTGAATATGCTGGTTGTAAGAGGTTTTATCGCGTTCAGCCCGAAATTATCCACCGTGAAGTTGACGTCCATCGGCACAGGGCATCTCTCTCCAGTTGGCACGTACCCTTTGATCTCGAGGTTCCTTTCCCCCCCGTTCATAAGATAGGCATTCAGGTTCAAGCCCGAATAGAGCTGATCCCAGTTCCCTTCGATGCGCAGCGTCCCAATCGTGTCGTTATAAACCGTGATATTCTCAATCCGCAAGTCCTCGGTCCGAATCATGGGTGTCTCCAATGCCTGGCGGACGAAGATCTCCCCGTTGAGCGACCCGTAGAAATTAGACACGTTAAACGCCGCGAGGATATTGGCTATCTCCGTGTTATTGAAATAAAGACGTATATTATCCGCCTCGCTCTTGGATGCTACCCCCTCGATTCCAAGCAACAGCATCTCCGACTCGCGAATACCAAAATTGCGAATCGTGATGCGGTCTTTCCGGTAATCGATGGTCGCGTCATTGAAGTCGGCCCGCTTATCGTTGAATTGCGCGAACGTGGGATAAATTCGAATATCGATGCCTAAATCTTGATTATAGTCCCGCAATAGCCCCATACCAATCAACAGTTCTCCGTTTGAGCGTGTATTGGTCTGCTGAAGTTCAAAATTGAGGCGGTTGATCACCGAATCGTTCGCCGCTTCGCTATGCAACCGCACGTTCACATGGCCATTGGATTGCACCAGGTAGCTATTGAGATCCAGGTCGATGCCACTCTCTTCACTTGAGAGATCGAGCTTCGTTTCCCGCACGTCGTTATTCCCGAACATCAGCCTCGGTACATGGGCTTGTACCCGTAAAGGCTGATCGTTGAGTGACCGCATGTGTCCCGTGATGGTGGCTTGCTCCACGTTATAAAAAGGGAGGGAAAACGCGTAGGATATATCCTCGGTATTTTTCACTAATAGGTTAAACTGAAAGTCGTTCCCGGATCCGGTTCCCCCGTGTTCCTCAGCAAGCGATTCATTACCCGAATCGACCAATGAAGGCAAGTGCGGCCGCAACGCCTGCATCAACTCTTTCCCCATCGTCGTAAAATAGTACTGTCCCGTAATCTCCCCTTCGAGGAGCGACGACATGATCTCGATCTTTTTCCCTTCTCCTTCATCGGCCAATGCCTGCATGTAGATAGGACCCGGGTTATAGTAGAAACTACTATCGGTCAACGCTGTCTGGTCGATCACGAGAGTCCCTACCAGATCATCCACCGTACTACCGGCAAATTGGGCTTCGAGACGGGTTGAAAGCGAAGGAGCTTGCCATCCCTCCATCATCACGAAGGGCCTCAAATCCAATCGTTCAATATCTCCCTCTACCTCAAAACTCAACTCCTCGCCGAAACCGATTCCCGCCACCAAGTCCAATTTATTCAGTTCGGTATCGGTGGTGACGGTCGCGTCTACTCGTGTGCCGGCATAGGTGCCGTTGAAATAGAGATCGTAATAGGGATGTTCTTTATAGGAGGTGAGTTCGATATTTCCATCGGCAGTAACCGTCACACCGCCTCCTTGTTCAATGGTCACCCCGGCAGTGGCACTCATCGTGGAGTTCCCTACACCGGCGTTCTCCCCGATAATATTGGCTACAATGATGTCGTTCGCTCGAACAGGCCCTTCGAAGCGTAACAACTTGAACTGGTTCGTGATCCTCCCTCTGCCATTGAGTGCCACGTCCCCCTGTTCGGTATCCACCGCTATATTGTAATTAAAATTGGGAAGCTTGCCCGCCGCGGTAAGCCTCATCGTCATATCACCCAACGCCATCAATTGTGGGGGAGACGAGTACGCGGGTGCGCCTACACGTATCAGCGATTCCAAGTCCAACTGCGAAACCGAAAGGCTACGGATGTGAACGTTCAGGTCGCTCGCCTCCAGATCACTGTAGTCCCCGATCGAACCACCAATTTCAAAACGGGTATCGGCCCCGTACTGAAAGTTGATATGGTTGAGCTTGGCCTGAGGCAGGATACCTTCGGCATTCAGATCGAATGATATCGGCTTATCAAGGTGATCAAATCGGGAAGAGAAGAGGGCGATATCGGCCGGATCTACTCGATCGCTTTGCACGGTAGCCCCCACCTCTTTGGTCACCCTGTCGTAGAAGGCGTCCCTCACCGCTACTTCGGTTTGATTCACTTCAAGATCTACCCGATCGCTCTCCATGCGTGACCCTTCCGAACGAAAATGGGCGGTGAGGTCGTGCAGATGAATACCGCCGTTTTCCTCATAGAGGGTTAGCTGCTTCACCTCCGCCTCCATATCCTCCATACTCAAAAAATCAACGCTGCCCCGGAAATTAAAACCGGCTGCATCTACATGGCTCGCGTTGAACCTCCCGGGAGTGAGAGGTACAGAGTGAATATGATAACTGAGTTGGCCGTTCTCCAGGCGTATATCTTCGGCCATGATTCGCCACGGTTTTTTATCTTTTTGAACCACGGTGGTATCCTTCTCCGTGGCAAAGGAGTCAATAATAAATTGAAAGTTAAAAGGATCGTCGGGCGATGCTCGATGCACGTTGGCCACGAAATCTCTCATGTTCAACGAGACAACCGAGACCTTGTTTCTCAATAAATCGAAAGGCAGGATACGAGTGGTAATGCTGCCCGTGTAAAGAAGGGTATCTTGTTGCCGGTCTTCCACGTAAAGCCCGTTCAGTTCCACCCGGTTAAAGAGTCGAATTCGAACGCCATCGAGCGACACGCGGGTATCAATAATGGGTTGTATTTTCTTTAAAGCAAAGTCCGCCGCCCGTGTTTGTACCGCGGGAATACTAAAAAGCAGGAAAAGCACGATATTTAGCAGTACGATTCCGGCGACGATGTAAACGAGTATACGGGCGACTTTTGCAACCAAATCAGTTTAAACGAATTTAATGATTGATCGAGGATTTTTTACTGATGCAATGATACGAAAAAAAAGAGGAAGCTGGTGTGTCAACGCGCTTTATTTAACCAAAAAGAAGGGTTATTTGGGGTTTTTCCACAATAAAGAGCCGTCGCCGTAACTGAGGAAGCGAAAATCGTTTTCCAACGCGAACCGGTAGATCGAACGCCACTCTTCACCAACAAAGGCAGATACCAGCAACAGAAGCGTGCTCTGTGGTTGATGAAAGTTAGTGATCAAGGCATCGGGAAAATGAAACGAGTACCCCGGGGCGATCATCAGGCGGGTGGTAGCCGTAAGCTGTTGCTCTCCGGTTCGATTCAAGTATCTTAAGATAGCTTCCAGTGCCTGTTTTGGCCCGATGGGATTGCTTTCGTCGTAGGGTTCCCACTGCTCCACGTTGAATAAGGAGAGAGAGTAATCCGGTTGCTCATTGAGTTTTTTGCCTATATAATACAAGCTTTCGATGGTACGAGCGGAAGTGGTCCCCACGGCCACTATCTTACCGGGATGATCATGCAGCGTTTGGATCGTCGCCACGGGAACCGAGATGAATTCTGTATGCATCTCGTGTGCCTCCATGGTGGGCGACTTCACCGGTTTAAAGGTGCCGGCCCCCACGTGGAGCGTAACCTCCGCCGTCTTAATCCCTTTGTGGCGGAGGCGATCCATCAATCCCGGCGTGAAGTGCAGTCCCGCCGTGGGCGCGGCTACCGACCCTTCTACGCGAGAATAGACGGTTTGATACGTCTCGTCGTCACTCGCTTCCGCCGGCCGGTTGAGGTAAGGGGGGATGGGCAATTTACCCGCTGCATCCAGCAGTTCCGAGAAAGTCACCCGCTCGTTGTTCCATGAAAACGCTATCACCGCTTCCCCTCCCATCATACCTACCTTGTCCGCACGCAGTGTAACCGCGCCCCCTTTTAGGGGAATCTGCATTTCAAGCGTTTCCTCCTTCCATCGCCTCGCGTTCCCAATCAAGCAGTTCCAAGTACAACGTTGTCGCTGCTGAAAGTTGAGTACGTAATCACCCGGTTCTCGTGGGGAGAGGCAAAACACCTCAATACGAGCCCCTGTAGCTTTCTGAAAAATTAGGCGTGCATGAATCACTTTAGTATTATTGAAAACCAACAGGCTATTCGAAGGGAGATGATCTACCAACCCGGCAAATCGATCCACGGTAATCCGGTCGCCTTGGTATAGCAATAGTTTCGATTCATCCCTATCGTGAAGAGGATACTTGGCGATTTTTTCATCCGGGAGAGGGTAATCGAAACGAGCGATCTGCAATTGCTCTATATCGGCTTTTTTCATTATTTTTACGAGCAAAAAAACGATTTTCGTATTTATTAATGCATTTATTCCGCAAAATTAGTCAACTTTGCACCAGATGACAAAAATATTTGCCCAGTAGACAGCTGCTACCGGAAAATAACTTCGGGCAAAAGAAAGGATATTCAATAAAATGAGAAGATTATCAGTTGGTGATACCGTCCGCTTCCTCAACACGGTGGGTGGCGGAAGAGTAAAAGGTTTCCAAGGCAAACAGATCGTGATCGTGGAAGACGAGCATGGCTTCGACCTGCCGGTGCTTATCTCGGAGTGCGTGGTGGTGGAACCCGCGGACACGCTAATGTCGAGTGCAGAGAAACCATCCAGCAGTAACAAAAACCACGGCAACGAGAGCCACGACAATGAGAGCCACGGCAACAAGAAAAGGGCAGAAACGGGGGTAGAGTCGCGAAATGTTGATATCAGCAGTAAAAAAGAGACAAGCCACGAAAGGTATGAGCCGGAAGAGACTCCCGAGGGAGAACAACTCACTGCCTGTCTGGCATATTTACCCATGGAGATCAAGAACCTCTCCTCCACCTCGTACGAATGCTATTTCGTGAACGATAGCAATTACTATCTCTACTTCAACTACATGAGCCGGGAGAACAACTCATGGAAAAGCCGATACACCGGGCTCGTGGAGCCAAACACCAAAATTTTCATCGAGGAGTTCGATAAGGCGTCACTAAACGACATCGAAAAGGTAGCCGTGCAGTTTATTGCCTTCAAAAGAGATAAACCTTACCGGTTTAAAAACCCGTGCTCCGTGGAACTACGTATCGACACGGTGAAATTCTACAAGCTACATAGCTTCCGAGAGAACGACTACTTCGAGGAAGACGCGCTCGTCTACTACGTGATCCAAGAAGATATACCGGAAAAAGAGTTGTTGATATCGGCGGGCGACTTGGAACAGGCGATCAAAGAGAAACGAAGGGCCGACCGACCGGCAAGGCGTAAACGAATTGAGAAGCCGAAGAAAGATCCGATCGTTGAGGTGGATTTACATATCAACCAGCTACTGGATACAACAGCGGGAATGGACAACGCGGCCATCTTGGAGTATCAATTGAAAGTGTTCAACGATACGATGAAGGAGCACCTACCGTTTAAGGGACGAAAGCTGGTATTTATCCATGGGAAAGGCGATGGGGTACTCCGGAATGCTGTCATCAAAGAGTTGAAGAAGAACTATCCTTCCTGTTACTACCAAGATGCCTCTTTTCAAGAGTACGGATATGGTGCCACCATGGTAACGATCAAGTAAATTAATGATTAAACAAGCATATGAAAAAAGTATTTTCCATCCTAATCGTGGCGGTTCTATTCACCGGGTGCGATATCATGAACCGTATTGGAGGGGCTTACCAGCTTTCTCAAAGTGAATATCGGTATCATTCACTTAACAATATCCAGTTAGCCGGGATAAACCTGGGGAACGCTTCCAGTATCTCGGTCTCTAACCTGGCTTCTATTGCCACGGTGCTCGCCGGCGGGTCCATCCGACAAACCATCCCGTTTAGCATGACACTGAACATGGACGTGACCAATCCCAACAGTTCGGCAGCGTTCCTTGATGCACTGGATTACGCGATCCTGATCAACGAGATGGAGTTCGTGGAAGGCAAGATGGATGTGCCCATCCGCATCGATCCCGGGCAAACCAGCATGGTTTCTATCCCGGTAAGCCTGGACCTAAAAAGCCTGATGAATCGTTACTCGCAAGATCGAGTCACCAACGAGATGAGTGCTTTCCTGGGGATTACATCCAACCAAACATCGGTAACCGTGAAACTGTGGCCCAAGCTAACGGTGGGTAACTCGCTCATTAAAGTGCCGGCCGCTATCCCGGTGGTTTTTAATTTCGGCGGTAAGCAGTAACCCCCTTATTCAAGGAACCAGGTCCCGTTTTTTTGTTGTTCTCCACTCTCTATAAAAATCATTATCTTCGCGTATTAATTTTTTAGAACGATGCAAAAACCTTCCATTCCCAAAGGTACACGGGATTTTTCGCCGGAAGAGATGGCGAAACGAAACTATATTTTTGACACGATCAAAGAGGTTTACCGCCTCCATGGGTTCCAACAGATTGAAACACCGGCTATGGAGAACCTCTCTACCCTGCTGGGAAAGTACGGGGAAGAGGGGGATCGGCTGCTGTTTAAGGTGCTTAATTCAGGTAACTTCCTGTCCGGTCTGGACACCGAAGACCTTGCCGAAGGCAACTCGGCAAAGAGCGCCCATAAAATATCGGACAAAGGACTACGGTATGACCTCACCGTGCCCTTCGCGCGTTACGTGGTAATGCACCGCAACGAGCTCACCTTTCCTTTCAAACGATACCAGATACAACCGGTATGGCGGGCCGACCGGCCACAAAAAGGTCGTTACCGCGAGTTTTTCCAGTGCGATGCCGATATCGTAGGATCGGACTCCCTCCTAAACGAGGTGGAGTTGGTACAGATGATCGACGAAGTGTTCTCGCGGTTAGGCATCCGCGTATCGATAAAATTAAACAATCGGAAAATTCTTGCCGGTATCGCGGAAGTGATCGGCGAGGCAGATAAAATCACCGCGATTACCGTGGCCATCGATAAGCTCGACAAGATGGGAGGAGAAAAGGTGAACGAGGAGCTGGCCGAAAGAGGGATCGCGAGGGAGGCAATCGATAAACTGCAGCCCATACTATACTTGAGCGGCACCGCCACGGAAAAACTGGGGCAGCTTAAAGAGATTCTGGCCTCCTCGGAAATGGGACTCCAAGGAATCGCGGAGATGGAGTATATTTTCGATAAGGCCGAGCGGCTTTCGTTGAAGAACGTACTGGAGCTGGACCTCACGCTGGCAAGGGGATTGAATTACTACACCGGGGCCATCATAGAGGTGAAGGCGCTCGACGCGGAAATCGGAAGCATCGCCGGGGGGGGCAGGTACGACAACCTGACCGGTATCTTTGGAATGCCCGACGTATCGGGGGTGGGCATCTCGTTCGGTGCCGACCGGGTGTACGACGTGCTGAATCAACTGGAACTGTTCCCGAAAAACTTCGACCACGCGACCGACCTCCTGTTCGTTAACTTCGGCGAGAAGGAGGCGGACTGGCTCCTTCCCATCATGAACAGGCTACGGAAAGAGGGAATCCGTTGCGAACTCTATCCCGATGGGGCAAAAATGAAAAAACAGATGACTTACGCCAATAATAATCGCATCCCCTTCGTGGCACTCGTGGGCGAGAAGGAGATCAACGAGGAGGCAATCAGCGTGCGGAACATGGAGAAGGGCGAACAGAAAAACTTCTCGGCACATGACGTGGAGCTGTTGGTGAAAGAGATAAAAGAGGCTCCCGAATGCTCTCGATAGAAAACATAACGGTACAGTTTGGTGGATTCACCCTGCTTGACCGGATCTCGTTCGTACTGAACCGGAACGAGCGGGTAGCACTCACCGGTAAGAACGGCGCGGGCAAATCGACCCTACTCAAGATCATGGCGGGGTTGCAGCCACCGACCAGCGGGAATGTCTCGATCCCTAAAGAGGCTTCCATCGGCTACCTGCCTCAACAGATGACGCTGAGCGACAACCACACGGTACGGGAAGAGGCGTCCCTCGCGTTCGTCCACCTGCAGCGGATGGAGCAGGAGATGGAACAATTACACCGGGAGATGGCTGAACGCACCGACTACGAGTCGGACGCGTACCACGCGATTATTCAACGGGCGGCGGATCTCCAAGAACACCTTCAAGTATCCGGTATCCACAACTTTGAAGCGGAGGTAGAAAAAACATTGACGGGGCTGGGATTCCAACGGAGCGATTTCGAGCGGCCGACAAAAGAGTTCAGTGGTGGATGGCGCATGCGGATCGAACTGGCAAAACTACTGCTGCAAGCACCGGACGTACTGTTGCTGGACGAGCCGACCAACCACCTGGATATCGAGTCGATCCAATGGCTGGAGAACTTTCTGGCCACGAACGGAAACGCGGTGATGCTGGTGTCGCACGACCGGGCTTTCTTGGATAGGGTAACCACCCGCACCATCGAGATAATGCTGGGAGAGATACACGATTACAAGGTAAATTACTCGAGCTACGTGGAGCTACGGAAAGAACGCCGGGAGCAACAGTTGCGGGCGTACGAGAACCAGCAAAAACAGATCAAGGATACCGAGGAGTTTATCGAACGGTTCCGCTACAAGCCGACCAAATCGAACCAGGTGCAATCCCGCGTGAAGCAGCTGGAAAAAATCGAACGAATCGAGGTGGACGAAGTGGATAACTCGCGCCTCAACCTGAAGTTCCCGCCCGCGCCTCGCTCCGGTTCCTACCCTGTGATCATGGAAGAGGTATCCAAAAGCTACGGGGATCACCGGGTATTCAGCAATGTAACCCTCACCATCGAACGGGGAGAGAAAGTGGCATTCGTCGGAAAGAACGGTGAAGGGAAATCGACCTTGGTGAAGTGCATCATGAACGAGATCGACCACGGGGGCAAGCTGGAATTAGGGCACAACGTGAAGATCGGCTACTTTGCCCAAAATCAAGCACAACTTTTAGATGAAGAACAAACGGTATTCGAAACCATCGACAACGTGGCGGTGGGCGATATCCGCTCGAAGATACGGGATATCTTGGGTGCTTTCATGTTCGGTGGAGAGGCGTCCGACAAACGAGTGAAGGTACTCTCGGGAGGTGAACGAAGCCGATTGGCGATGATAAAGTTACTGCTGGAGCCGGTGAACCTGTTGATACTGGACGAACCGACCAACCACTTGGATATGGCGTCGAAGGATGTGCTGAAGAAGGCGATCCGTGAGTTCGACGGGACGGCCATCATCGTATCGCACGATCGGGATTTCTTGGATGGACTGGTCGACAAGGTGTACGAGTTCGGTGGTGGAAAAGTGATCGAGCACTTGGGGGGCATATACGACTTCCTTGATAAAAAGAAACTCGATACCCTTCAACAGTTGGAACGCACGCCGGCCGCGTCAAAAGGCGGGGAGAAGGAGAGCAGTGCCCGTGCCAAAAACGAAACCGAGGGGAAAGAAATACATGCATCAGCAGGGAAACGCTCCTACCAAGAGCAAAAGGAGTACAACCGTAAACTTCGAAAATTAGAGAGGGAGACGGAAGAGGCCGAGAAAAAGGTGGAACGATTGGAGACAAAGATCGCCGAGCTGGAGGAGAAACTCGCCACTCCGGAAGGAGCGGCCGATATGGATCTACTGCAGCAATACCTTGAGGTGAAAGCAAAATTAGACCGTGCCCTGAACAATTGGGAGCGGTTGGCGTTGGAACTGGAAGAGTATAACGATTGATTTTTTTTAATAATATACAGTGTATTGATTAAGGGATAAGACAAGTGACTATCGGATGTCTAAAATCTTAATCGAAATAGACTCGAACAAACAGCATGGGGAATTTTAGTCAGTTTTTATTGAACAAGGTGTTGGGATGGCGCGTGGTAAATAACCAACCCGAGGTTCCCAAATGCGTGTTGGCGGTAGCCCCCCACACCAGCAACTGGGACTTCGTGGTGGGTAAGCTGGCCTACTCCTCCCTGGGTCGTCAAGCCAACTTCCTGATCAAAGCGGAGTGGTTCTTCTTCCCGTTCAATATCTTTTTCCGGAGCATCGGGGGCATCCCCGTGAGAAGGGGGCGCAACGAATCGCTCACCGATATACTGGCAGAGGAGTTTAACAACCGGGAATGGATGCACTTGGGCATCACCCCCGAAGGGACACGCAAGCCGGTTAAAAAGTGGAAAAAGGGGTTCTACTTTATCGCGCTCAAGGCCAACGTGCCCATCCTGCTTATCGGGCTCGATTACGCGAAGAAAGAGGCGAGAACCCTTGGTATGTTTTACCCCACGGGCGATTACTTGAGCGATATCGTGAAAATCAGATCCTACTTTACCGATATCACTCCCAAGATACCGGAGAATTTTATACTCTAACGAGAGGAAAACATTCACTGCTCCCAATGCACCCACTCATCCACTACTCCCACTACTCCACTACTCCCACTACTCCCACTCATCGAAGTCGAGCGTCAATTGCACACCATCCACGGGCAATAACGCCTGTTCGGCATCGGGCTTCTTTAGCGTGAGGCCCAGGAGCCTTATTTTTTTCTCCTCGAAATCTTCCACTTGTAACAGCAACTCCTTTCCCAGTTCAAACAACCTCTCGTACGTGTTCACGAAGTGGTCCACCGTCCTACTCCGTGTGATCAGGGTGAAATCGGCATATTTTATCTTCAGAGTCACCGTCTTGGCTAAAAACTTTCGTTTCTCTGCCCTCCGGTGCACCTCACGGGCAATTTGATCGAGCGCACCCAAGATATCCACCATCTCGTCCAGATCGTCCAAGAAGGTCTCCTCGGCTCCCAGTGATTTACGTACCCTCTCCGACTCTACCTCCCTGTCGTCCACTCCCCGTGCAAAATGGTAGTAAGAAATCCCCGTCTTCCCAAACTCCCGCGCCAAGTCGATCTCGCTCCATTGCTTCAGGTCATATCCGGTACGAATGCCCAGCTTCTCCATCCGTGCAGCTGTCACCTTCCCCACCCCGAAGAACTTGGTGACCGGCAGTTTCTCGATGAATGCCTCGGCATTTTCCGGTTCAATCACGAACAGGCCGTCCGGTTTTCGCATGTCCGACGCGATCTTGGCCAGAAACTTGTTATAGGAGACGCCGGCAGACGCGGTGAGCCGTGTCCGGTTAAATATCTTCTGTTTGATCTCTTTCGCGATCAGGGTCGCGGAGCGAATACCCGGGTAATTGACCGTGACATCAAGAAAAGCCTCGTCCAGCGATAACGGTTCTACCAGACGGGTATATTCATGGAATACCTGCATCACCTGATTCGACACGTTGCGGTAGACGTCGAACCGTGGCATCGCGAAGATGAGGTGCGGGCATTTGCGCAAAGCGGTCACCGATGGCATCGCGGAATGAACGCCGTATTTACGTGCCTCATAGCTGGCGGCTGCCACCACACCCCGCTTTTCACCGTACCCCACGGCGACCGGCTTCCCACGGTATTCGGGGTGATCGCGCTGTTCGATGGAAGCGTAAAACGCGTCCATATCGATATGGATAATTTTCTTTTGGATGCCCTCTCCAATGGGTTGTGTTTTAATCATAAGCAGTGTGAATTTTGAGCCGTTCCTCACAAAGATACGCTATACAAATTGATTTTCCTCTCCTATTTCCATTAATTGCTTTTTCATATTCAGCCTGTTGCTTTCTTGCACCCTCGTATCGCGTGCACTGCAATTATAATAAAACGTGCGTTGCATCAGAGGAAAAACAAGGTGCAAATCCACAATTTTCCTTGTAACAAATTCGTAACATCGAAATAATTTGAGTACATTTGCATGAGAGTACGCGGTTAATTAATCACGTTTCACGCGTGTGCTCACCGGATCAAAAATAACCAACTCGTGAAAAAAGGACCCAATATGAAAAGTGATAAAAGAAAGATGGCGAGATCGCTTAAACTTATCACCGAAGATCGCCAACGAACCAATATCCTCCGTTCAGGGGAACAGAAAAGCATTGCTTACCTGGTACAAAAAGTGCCATCATGGATCAGCTCCGACGGGCTCACCGCGATCGGCTTCTTCGGCAACCTGATGGTAGCAGCCAGTTTCGTGCTGGGAGCCTATCTTAGCCACTATTGGTTATTGCTAGCTATACCCGGGTTCATCATCAACTGGTTCGGCGATTCGCTGGACGGCCGACTGGCTTACTACCGCAAGAAACCCCGTAAATGGTATGGGTTCTCGCTGGATGTGACGGTGGACTGGATTGGCACCCTACTTATTGGGACGGGGTTCACGATTTACGCGCCGGGAGCGTGGAAGTACGCGGGCTTCTTCTTCGTGGTGCTTTACGGATGGGAGATGATTACCGCCCAGTTGCGTTACAAAATTGGAGGAAAATACTCGATCGACTCGGGAATATTTGGTCCCACCGAGGTGCGGGTGCTACTGGCAATCATCATCACCCTAGAGGTATTCTTCCCCGGCACGATCCAATACCTGGCCACCGCTGCTTGCCTCTTCTTGTTAATTTCAAACGTGGTTGAAACGCGTGGTCTGCTGCGACTGGCCGACGAACGCGATCGCACTGAAAATACAGAAAAGGCTGAAAGAGCGGAAAAAGAGAAAAGGGAAGTGGAACAACTTCGCGCGATGAACCAAGAAAAAGCGTAATCAAAATTCTACAAACTCAACTTTTACGAACCGATACCCATTAATCGCCCGAAATCACATATCTTTGCATTTAAAACAAGCAAAATGATACATTCAATGACAGGATACGGCCGGGCGGTCGTGGAACTTCCGAACAAAAAGATTACCATCGAGATACGATCACTAAACAGTAAACAATTCGATCTGTTCACGCGTCTCCCCCTGCTGTACCGGGAGAAAGAGATCACTTTGCGGAACTCGCTCTCCAAGCAATTGGAACGAGGGAAGGTGGATTTATCCATGAACGTGGAGGTGGTGGCCAAAGATGTGACATCTAAAATCGACCACCACGTGGTGAAGCAGTATCAACAAGAACTGACCGCGCTCGCGAAAGAGATGTCCGTCCCTGTCCCTAAGGATTGGTTTACGGTACTGATGCGCCTGCCCGATACAATGAAGCAGGAGATCGAAGAGTTGGACGATAACGAATGGACACGGGTGGAAGCCGCGATCAACCAGGCAGTAAAAGAGCTGATCGATTTTCGTGCCCGTGAGGGGGAGATGTTACAAAACCTGTTAAAGGAGAAGATTGACCGTATTCGTATCCTACTCGGCGAAATTGAACCCTTCGAAGCGGAACGAATCGAGAAAGTCAAAAGCCGATTACACGAAGAACTAAAGAACTTAGAGGGGATTGAATACGATAAGAACCGGTTTGAACAGGAGGTTATTTATTACTTGGAGAAACTGGACGTGAACGAGGAGAAGACACGCCTCGCTCATCACCTAGACTATTTCTTGGAGACACTCGACGATCCCCGGTCGCAAGGAAAAAAACTGGGCTTTATCACGCAAGAAATCGGCAGAGAAATCAATACTTTAGGCTCCAAATCGAATCAGTCCGACATGCAACGGATCGTGGTACAGATGAAGGATGAGCTGGAACAAATCAAGGAACAGATATTAAACGTGTTATAGTAAAATAATATGGCCGGATTAATTATTATATCAGCCCCGTCAGGTGCAGGAAAATCGACCATGGTGCGCTACCTACTCGCGCAAGAGTTAAATATTCAATTCTCGATTTCTGCCACGAGCAGGCCCCCGCGTGGCGAGGAAACAAACGGGGTGGAATACTACTTCCTAACCCCCGAAGAGTTTCGGGAGCGGATCGCGGCGGACGAGTTCGTCGAATATGAAGAGGTCTACGAAGGACAGTTCTACGGGACACTCAAAAGTGAGGTGGAACGCATCTTAAATGAAGGCAAAAGCGTGATCTTCGACGTGGATTGCGTGGGGGGCTTGAATATCAAAAAAATCTTTGGCGACCGTGCCTTGAGTATCTTCGTGATGCCTCCCTCGGTGGAGGTACTGCGTGAAAGGCTGGAGAAAAGGGATACAGACGCCCCCGAAGTGATCGAAAAACGCCTTGCTAAAGCGGAGTACGAGATGAGCTTCGCTCCCCAATTCGACGCGATTGTCTGCAACGACGATTACGATCGTGCTAAAGCGGAGATTTTGAAGCTGGTATCGGACTTTACCAACCCGCCTTCGTTATGAAACAGATAGCGGTCATCAAACAGACAGCGGTTAAAAACCAGATAGCGGTTATGAAACAGGTAACGGTTATGAAACAGG
>CAYFMZ010000029.1:9426-11355 GCA_964344275.1 uncultured Proteiniphilum sp. | reverse complement strand
CGGTTATGAAACAGGTAACGGTTATGAAACAGGCAGCACTGTGTATCCTTTTCGCGGCTTTCTTCCTGCCGCTATCTCTCTTTTCACAACCGGGGCTGCTGAAAGACACCCGTCCATTCGGAACAAGCGAACAACACGAGTTAAAGATGGATATATACCAGAGCGACTCGATCACGCTACTGCCAAGGCCCTGCCTGGTTTTTGTCTTTGGTGGCGGATTCAAAGAAGGATCCCGCGATGCCGAAACGTACGAGGATTATTTCACATACTTCGCGAGACGAGGATTCGCGGTGGTATCGATCGATTACACCTTGGGAATGAAAGATGAAAAAGCACCGGGGATGCTGAATTTTAAACCGCTCCAAAACTCTATAGAGATGGCCGTGACCGATCTCTATTCTGCCACGAATTACCTCATTGAACATGCCGATGAATTGTACATCGACCCCTCCCTTATCATTATCAGCGGATCGAGCGCGGGTGCTATCACAGTTCTACAGGCCGATTACTGGAAACGGGACAATCATCCGGTAGCCGATATCCTGCCGTCCGATTTTCGGTACGCGGGGGTGATCTCTTTCGCGGGAGGGATCTTTAGCACCGAAGGAGTCCCATCTTATACTACTTCTCCAGCTCCTACTCTCTTTTTTCACGGAAGTGCCGATAAGCTGGTGCCGTACCGGCAGACACGGTTTCTCCGCCTGGGAATGTTCGGTTCACATGCATTGGCAAACAAATTCCGGCAGGAGAGGTATCCTTACCTGTTCTACAGCATGGAAGGAATCGGGCACGAGGTATCGGAGTATCCGATGCAGGAGTTTCTTCCGGAAATAGAGGACTTCATCCGCGACTGGGTATTCGACCGGACCCGACGGATGGTCGATATCCGTTACGAGGATATGCTTCGTGAATCGGATCCATCGCTCAGTCCGGACAGTTATTATAACTAATATGCAACGATATATCGAGCGTTACCTCCTTCCCATCGCGATGGTACTGGGGATCGTGTTTCATCAACCCCTTGCCGTACTCTCACCGGCTATTCCCTACCTGTTATCGACGATGCTTTTCATCACCTATTGCCGTGTGAGCTGGAGCGATATTCGACTAACTCGCTTTCATTATATATTGCTGACTATACAATACGCGGGCAGTGCATTGATTTACCTTTCACTGCGTCCCTTTAACGAGATATTGGCACAAGCGGCTATGATTTGTGTTCTCACGGGTACCGCCACCTCCGCGCCGGTGGTCGCCGGGCTGTTAGGGGGAAGTATTCCGGTAACCGCCGCCTACACCATCATAAGTAATCTATCGGTAGCTTTTATCGGCCCTCTTTTTTTATCTTTAATTGGACACAGCGGGGAGAGCGTTTCGTTCGCCACCTCTTTTTGGTATATATTCCGGAGCGTGATGCCTATCCTGATCGTGCCATTTCTGTTGGCTCTCTTCATAAACAAAGCTTCACCCAAGCTACACCGGAAAATCCAATCCGCGCAGATTGTCTCTTTCTACATTTGGGCAGTCGCCCTTACCGTGGTGATTGGAAACATCACCCGGTTCGTGCGCCTCCGGGCAGAAGGCAATTACACGTTAGTCGCTCTGATCGCCGTCGCTTCCCTTTTTATATGCCTACTACAGTTCTATTTTGGAAGGCGTATTGGCAGGAAATTCGGACGCGTCGTGGCCGGGGGGCAAAGCTTGGGACAAAAGAACACGGTACTTGCCATATGGCTCACGCAAACCTATCTGAATCCGCTTGCTACCTTGGGACCGGGTGCTTACGTGCTGTGGCAAAACCTGGTCAACTCGTGGCAAATATGGAGACACAAAAGATAGTCGTTTTATATAAATTTATGTATCTTTGGCATCAACATGCTGTCGAGAAGCGATGCATAAACATGCCGTCGAGAAGCGATGCATAAACAT
>CAYFMZ010000029.1:0-9326 GCA_964344275.1 uncultured Proteiniphilum sp. | reverse complement strand
GTCGAGAAGCGATGCATAAACATGCCGTCGAGAAGCGATGCATAAACATATTGCTAAGAAGCGATGCATCAACATGCTGTAGCGAAGCGAGCATCAAATATCTACATAAAGAAACGATTAATTGATAATCCAGATAGAATCACTTAAATTTTTGCTTGGTATGAAGAAAATATTAACGGCCATACTATTGGCGGGATTGTTTTTTCCATTGAGTTTGCACGCCCAGTTTGAGGAAGCAGGTGGGGAGTTTTCAATCGATATGAACCTGCGCCCCCGTTTTGAGTACCGGAATGGATACAACTATCCGCGCTCGGAAGGGGACAAGGCATCGGCCTTCATCTCTAATCGTGCACGCGTGGGAGTTAACTTCGATAACGGCTTTTTATCGGCCCGTGTAGCCGCTCAGGATGTATCGGTTTGGGGACAAAAACGACAAAACGACAACGACGGCGGACGTTTCACCATGCACGAGGCGTGGGCACAAATGAGCCGTAACGGTTATTTTGCCAAGATCGGCCGCCAATCGTTGAGCTACGACGACGGACGTATATTATCGGAATCAAGCTGGACACCCACCGGTATTTGGCACGACGCGGTGAAGCTGGGCTACGAAAACAAGATGAACACGCTGCACCTATCGTTCGCCTATAACCAATCCCGAGAGAAAACCAACGAGGGTACTTTTTACGAAGAGGTGGGACAACCTTACCAGAACATGCAAACCGCCTGGTACCAATACCGCAACCCAAATGGATTCAATGCATCGGTGCTTTTCGTGAACCTTGGCTTTGAGGTGGGAGATCCGAGTAACCCCATAACGGGAGAGCCGGCAGACCCGAGAAAAGCCTACATGCAGACCATGGGTACCAACATCGGGTACAAGAACAACACCTGGAATATCATGGGAACGGTGTATTATCAAACGGGTACGAATAGCAACGATGAGAAGGTCAATGCCTACATGTTAGCACTGAGGGGACGTTACGCTCTAAACCAAAAATTAGCGTTGTATGGTGGCACCGAATTCCATCCCGGCCAAGATCCCGATTCGGAAAAGATCACCCGCATGGATCTGTTGTATCGTTCCAACCACTCGTTCATGGGTTCGATGGACTACTTCAGGGGATACGACTATTATGGCGTGTGGGATAAATATATCGGCCTCCACTGGAATACAGGGAAAAAGCTGGGCGTAGACGTGAGGTATCACCATTTTTCTTCGGCCAACGATATTGTTGTAGAGAATACAACAATGAAGAACCTGGGCTCGGAGATAGATTTCACTTTTACCTACCCCATCCGCAAGCATATCATGTTGGAGGGAGGGTACTCTTTTATGCTGGCCACCGACGCGATGCCTATTGCTAAAGGCCGTACTCTTGGAAGTCCTGATTCATGGCAAGACTGGGCCTACGTGAGCCTCACGATCAACCCCACCCTCTTTAAGGGACGATTTTAGTCCTACTTCGCGTCTAATATGATATCCACCCGGTTAGCGCGGGTTCCTGAAGCTCCCGTGCTCACCGAGTTGTCCGTTAAATCTTCATCAAGCCCCCTCTATTTTTTCTCCAGGAGAGTATTCCAAGAATACCAACCAATCCGAAAGCAACCGCGATATAGGTAAACACGCCGGCCATACCATCGGTCTGGCCGTACGAGTGCATTCCGCTTAGGAAGTAATTCACTCCCAAGAACGTCATCAACACAGATGAGAAGGCAAGTACCGAGAGTAGGTTGAAGATCCAGGGATTGTTCCATTTTTTCACCATATGGAGGTGGGTCACGATGGCATAAACCACTACCGTGATAAGTGCCCAAGTCTCCTTGGGATCCCATCCCCAGTATCGGCCCCACGATTCGTTTGCCCACACAGCTCCCAAGAAGGTGCCAGTGGTCATCAATGCTAATCCAACCAAAAGGGAGAGATTATTGATGATACTCAGCTCTTTTATCCGGTAGGTGATAACGAGGCTATTTTTCGTGAATGCCATCAGCGAAAGGTTGGTAATACCCAATAAAAAGCTGATGCCGAAAAAACCATACGCGGCCACGATCACGGCCACGTGAAACATCAGCCATGGTGATTTCAGTACGGGCACCAGCGTGTTGATCTGAGGATCCATCCAATTAAGTCCCGACACAAAAAGGATGACTCCCCCAAAGAGGGTAGCCAGCGCGAGCGTGATCGTACTTTTTTGTCCGAAGATCAACCCGGCCAGTACCGTTGCCCAAGCAATATAGACCATGGTCTCGTACGAGTTGCTCCATGGCGCGTGCCCCGAGATGTACCACCGCAGCCCCATTCCGGTGATATGGTAAATAAATACCAACACGATGGCAGCCGTGAGCGCGAGCGCGGTGTAATGCAACCAAGGACGCTCCTTGAAGAGCTGCATCATCACTACCAAAAGCAGCAAACCTCCAAGCAGCAGGTATCCCACCCTACTCTTACCAAAAATATTCATCCCGTTATAGCGTACTTCCGCCTGCAGTTTATCTTGGTTGATCAGCGAAGCCTGATCGTTATCCAGCTGAAAGGCTTTTATCTGTTCCAATACTTTATCCGGTTTATCCCAATCGCCGCTTCGTAGCGAATGCATCACCTCGGATAAATACCAAGAGAAAGTCTGATTAATAAATAGTGAATCCTTTTCTTGGAAATGAAACAGGTCGTCACCAGGGGCATACCACGTATGGGCAGGATCCCCTGGAAGAGGAAAGATACCCGGCAGATTTTGATTGATTAGCAGGTACATTATATTTACACGTTCATCCAAGTTAATCAACTCTTTGTCGAAAGAACTCCTCTCTCCCACCGGCCGATGATGGATCTCATGCAGCTGTGTCAATAAGCGGTAATCTCCTTGTTCATCAAAAAAATGAGAATAGGAGGCATACCCTTCCGGAAGATTATAGCGGGCACGCACCTCTTCATTCGTGACCGCGATAACAGGCACGCTCATCCACATTCGCGGCAGGGCGAACAGGCTGAGTAGGAACTGATCCGAGTTGAGGCTTCCAAAGCTCTGCTCTTTATGAATCTTTCTCAGTACCTCCGAGGAGAACGTGTTCATCGGCATCACCCTTCCCCGGAACTGTACCGGTAGGGAACCGAAACGGGCCGCGTGTTCAGCAGGGACGACATTCTGTTCTACTGCCTCTGCCACGTTACCCATATCAGCCGATACCTGTCCATTACACAACACGGGGAGCAAAAGTAAAATCACGATTGAAGCAATTTTAGTCGCCTGTGCGCGGGTCTCTTTCAGTTGCACTAACAGTTTTCGGAATCGTGAGTTTGGCATCGCGAACATCATAATGAAGCCAATCATTAAAAGGAGGTAGCCCGAGTACGTTATGGTTCGACCCGCCACGTCTCTATTCACAGACAACACTGTTCCCATCTCATCCTGGTCGTAGGAGGCTTGGAAAAACCGATACCCTTTCAAATCCAGCACGTTATTCATGAATACACGTGCTTCCCTCACCTCTCCTTCCACGTGTATCTTTAGTTCACTTTCATACGAGGAGGGACTTTGAGAGCCGGGATATCTATTCAGCGTGAATTCAACTAGTTCCAGTTCAAATGGCAACTTTTCAGTTTTAACACCTTTCGACGTATGCATCACCATCTCGCTCGCTCTTTCTCCCTCTCGGATATGTACTTGACCCTCTTTACCAAATAGAAACGTGGTTAACGCGCCGGCCATAATAATTACCAACGCGAAATGGATAACCAACAGGGCCCATTTTTTTTGACGGAACCAGCTTTTTCGAAGGACAAGAAGAATGAAATTGAGTACCAGTAAGAACTGAAGAAAAATAAAGAGCGGGGAATAGTAGACAAGCATTTTAGCCGCTTCGGAGCTCATCTGTTTTTCCACCAACGTGGCCAACGCGAGCCCCACCGAGTAGATCAGCAACAGTATTATGGTTGCTTTATAGGATGAAAGGAATTGTATTAATTTCTCCATGCCGTGATTCTATTTTTTTGACTTTTTGATAGATACGTTCGCTTTTGCAAGCTGCAAAAATATCAAAATTTGCTTAGAACAAAAAAAATGAGTGAAAGAAACTGTTTCTCTTTCACTCATTTTTCATCATTCAGTGATACTTTGTTAAAAATGTATCATTTTTATAGTAGCACCCTCAAGCTTCCTCCCACTGCGCGCGAAGCAACTCTAGCGCGGCTGGGATCACCACCTCACGGTCGCCTTCAGCACCGCACTCGAAGCTCACGTACTTGTCATATTCAAGTTTCTTGAGAGCCTTGAAGCCATCCACGTAGTTATCGGCATCGCCATCTTCACCCGGTGTGATACGACGTTTACGACTAGCTATATGAATGTGTTGGAGGTAGTCACCCGCGGAGATAAACGCCCCGTAATCGGAGGTTTCTTCCCACGTCATATGCCAGAAATCACCCAAGCAGGTGACCCCGGGATTTGCGATATCACGGCAAATGGATGCCGCGTCGGCTACTTGGCGAAGGTAAAACGCTTCCCCGCGGTTGAGCGGTTCCAAGATAACAGTAGTACCGTGCTTTTGAGCCAAGGTACCCATCTCGTCGAACTGCTCACACAGGAAATCCCGTGTTTCTTGGGTATGCGGCATCGCGGGTACTTGATGATTAAAAGCCGGTACGATAATCACGCCGGTCGACTCAAACTCGCCCGCGGCAATGATCAACTGCTCCATGGTATCGCGGCACAGCTTCCTGATCTCCGGGTCAGTAGACAGGATAAACCCATCGAAGCCAGCACAAACAGCACTTACCTTGATATTACGTCCCTGCAGGGCATCCTTGAACTCCTGTTTCCTAGCTAGCAATGGCTTGCCGTGCGGTTCAAACCCCACGACACCATTCGCTTCCATGAAATCGAACTTCTCGATCAGGTTAGCTCCCGGTGCATTGCCTTCCTGGAAGGAAAGCTTCAACTCCACGTTGCTGGAAGTGCCCCTGCTCTTCCCGCTCGCGGTCGCGAACGAGCTACACCCACCGACGGCCACCGCGGCCGATCCGGCAAGTGTTGTTTTAATGAATTTTCTTCGGTCGAGTGTCATAATCTTCACTTTATTTTCCACTCCCGGGTACCGGCACCGTGAAACCGGACATATCCATCTGCCCAATCTTCATGTCGGCAGGCGTATAATCGAGTGCGGAAGCTGTCATGGACTCCCACGTCACCTCTTGACCAGTGTAGGCGGACTCACGTCCCATGATCGCTGCCATATTGGAAACAGCCGTCTCGGAAGCCTGTTCGATGGGAGTGTTACCCCGTATGCAGTTAACCAAGTTCACGTGTTCCAGCGTGTAGGGATCGGTTTGCTTGTAATTGGCATTTTCGGCATCGTAATCAAATTTCCACACCTCGTTGCCTTGGTTGTCCACTATGCGGCATCCCCCGTTGGAAGTCCAGTACCCTTTAGTTCCTTGTACGAACTCGCTCACGTTATTGGCGCACCCATCAATCTGGCGGCACATGCTATGAAGGTGAATTCCATTCTCCATGGTGAAGTCGATGCTGAAATTATCGTACTGGTCACCCGTAACACGACGCTGGCGCGAGCCAAATCCTACCGCGCTCACTGGTCTAAGACCAGAGAACCAGGTAAACACGTCGATATTATGCACGTGTTGTTCCACGATGTGATCTCCAGAGAGCCATTTCCAGTTCACCCAATCACGCACCATATATTCGAAATCGTTCCATTGCGGTTGACGATCACGGTACCATAACATATTCTGGTTCCAATACACCACTCCTCCAGTAATTTCACCGATAGCCCCGTTCATGATCTGCTGATACGACTCCACGTAACTCCGTTGATGGTGGCGTTGCGTACCAGTGACCACGCTCAAATTTTTCGCTTGAGCCTGTCGTGCAGCTGCCATGACAGTTCGATATCCCACGGGATCCACGCAAATGGGTTTCTCTAGGAAGCAATGCTTGTTCTTATCCACGGCATACTTGAAGTGTTCTGCCCTGAAGAATGGTGGTGTGCAATCGATCAGCACGTCGATATCGCTATCTATTACTTGTTGGTACGCGTCCAATCCCACGAAACGTTTGTCCGCGGCAATCTCGATACCTCTTTCATCTTTTAGTTTAGTAGCTAACCCGTCTACTCTTTCCTGGAGCACGTCGCCAAGGGCAACAATGGTCACTCCATTGGCCGCGTTCAAGAAGTTCATGGCTGCTCCTGAACCACGTCCACCGCAACCCACTACTCCTGCTTTCAATTCTTTTCCATCGGAAGCCAGATCAACAAGTTCCGGGATGTAGTAACTTCCCGGCTCTCTGAGTGGGCCGCTTCCGGTTGCACGTTTATCACTTCCTCCACTGCAGGATGTCAGCAAGCCGGCTGAACCGGTACCGATCACCCCTACGGCACCTGCCACGGCAGATGTCTTCAGGAAATTTCTCCTGGTTACATTGTTTTCTTTCTTCATTTGATTTATTTATTTGTCGTTAGGATTTGTCATATCATACCACGGGGTGAAATAGCACCTTCTATCTGCACCTTCTATCTGCCGATGGCAGAATCCGGCTCACATACAACTCGGAACCCGATTCCTTTCACGTCTGAATACCACCAGATACTCTTTGGTTGTTGCGGGTCGGTCTTCATCCACGCGTCGTGTCTCGTGTGGTTGCGGCTCGCGCTACGAACATCGGCGGCATCGGAAGAATAAAGCCCTCCTCGAACCACCCATTCATCCCCTTCGGTAACCAGTGGGTTACGTGTCACACCCGTGCGTTTTCCATACGCATCCGGATCATACCTATCAGCTGTATACTCCATCACGTTCCCCAGCATATTTTTCAGTCCATAGGGATTAGGCATCACCTCTGTAGGGGGTTGCGTGCGCCCACCGCTATTTTTATCGTATATCACGTAGTCGACGATACCGTCGGTTTTTGGCTTAAATATATTCTTCATGAATCCTTGGTCGGAGAAATTTCTTGGGCTACCAGGAAAGAAATAAGCCGTTTCCGTACCACCTCGTGCAGCGTATTCCCATTCGGCTTCGGTGGGAAGGCGGTATTTTTTACCTGTTTTAGCTGAAAGCCACTGGCAAAATGTTTCTGCCGCGTAGTGCGTCATCGTGATAGCTGGCCGGTCGCCCTGTCCCCATCCCTGATCCGGGTACCCGAACGGCGGAGTAGGTCCTGATATAGCATCTACTCCCATTGCATTCAAGTTATTTTGATACACCGTCTCCGGAGGTGTGCGCCCTTCGCTCATCGTTTCCGCGTAAAATGCCCAGTATTGATCCCAGGTGGTTTCCACCTCGGCCATGAAGAAGGAGTTCACTTCCACTTGATGTCGCGGGGATTCATCCGGATTACGTAACGGTTCATTTTCTGGGCTCCCCATCATGAAACTCCCGCCATCAATCGCTATCATATTGAATGAAATAGGTGTACCGGGAATTTGCTCCGTGTAATTCACGAAAGCGGTAATAGGTGTTGCCTCTTTAAAGTAGTTAGTAGTATCCGCGGCGTAGGAACCTCCCATTCCAGGAATTCCAGTCATCTGACCGTGCGCGTAGTTAGGGTTATAATGCCCCGCGTCCAGGTGGCAACTGATGCATTGAAGGCCTAGTTCTTCTGCATTATCGTCGTAGTGCAGGTGAGCAATTATCCCTTCATCTGTGATGCCTTGTGGAAACAGATCTTGGTGACATTTCACGCAAGATTCGTTGGGAATATACTTTACAGCGTGTTCCAACTCCGATTTCTTATCCCAGTCTATATTCTCGACATCCTTAGTAAGGAAGCCCCACACATCACGTGCACCAAGGGCTACTTTAGCCGAGTAGTGAGCCCACGTGTTGTCGGTAGGTGGCAGGTGACAATCCACACAATTCACCATTACACCGCTGCTGTTATTCACGTGAACCGACAGCCTCCAGCTCTCCTCCGCGTGGGGGTGAGCATGGCACATCATGCACGACTCATTTGTAGAGAAATAGACCGAAGTCTGGTATAAAGTAGCAACGAAAACAATCCCAATAATAATACCAATGGTAAGGAAAAATCCTTTTCGTTGATGAATTTTTTTCTTGGTTCCTTCTTTTTTTTTCGAACGCTTAGCCATCACAATACTTGATAAAATAAACTAAACAATAGAGTTCATCTATGACTCAACTCGATTTGGCTATAAAAGTACGTAATATTTATCTTATAAGAAAAAATAACGTCTTAAAGTTGGCCTATTATTAGTTGTTCTTGTTTCTATTCTATCCATTTACACCATTTATCAAGATCATTTTTTCCTGATTCCACCATTGTTTCTACAAACTGCATACCCCTGAGTCCATCTTCCACTGTAGGAAAATCGGAAACCTGAACACTCGGTATTTCTCCGTTATTTTTAGCCATTACTGATAGGGCAAAATTTCTGTAGATATTGGCGAATGCTTCAATAAATCCTTCCGGGTGTCCCGCGGGCGTCCTTGTATTCCATTTTGCCAGGTCACCCAGGAATTCATTGTTCCCCATGTAGAGCTCTTGCGCCGGTTTGTCGTCCCACCGGAGAAATAGTCTATTCGGATCCATCTGTCTCCATTCCAGTCCCCCTTTGTCTCCATACACCCTGATGCGGATATTGTTTGCTTCTCCCGTGGCGATTTGGGTAGCCATCAACACGCCTGTGACTCCCTCTTCCATTCGTAACAGCGACGCCCCGTCGTCGTCCACCGGCCGTCCCTCCACGTAAGTTTGTAAGTCGGCGCATACTTCCGTCACTTTAAGTCCCGTCACGTACTCGGCAAGATGCCAGGCATGTGTTCCAATATCTCCCATACAACCCGCTTTACCGGTAGTTTCGGGATTGGTTCTCCACCCGGCATTATTGCCTCCTTCTAATTCAATTCGTTGAGACAACCACCCTTGCGTGTATTCCACGTATACCTTCCGTAGTTTACCCAGCTCCCCGTTCGCGATTCTTGTTTTCGCCTCCTTAACGGCCGGGTAGCCAGAGTAGACATGGGTAAGAGCCAGTACTAGCCCAGTCTCTTTCACCTTTTCCTTTAACTTAACGGCCTCTTCAAGGGAGAAGGTCATCGGTTTATCGAGTACCACGTGGATACCCCTCTCGAGTGCCATCATAGCCGGCTCAAAATGCCATTTGTTGGGGGTTACGATGGTGACAAAGTCCATCCGCTCTTCCTCGGGCAATGCCATCTCACGTTCAAACATTTCATGGTAGTTGTCGTAGATCCTGTGATCCGGTATGAAATACTCCCTTCCGGAGCTCCTCGATATTTCCGGATTAACACTAAAACAACCACAGACCAGTTCGATCAGGTTATCCAT
>CAYFMZ010000028.1:0-29523 GCA_964344275.1 uncultured Proteiniphilum sp. | reverse complement strand
CGACCCCGAGATTACAAATCACGTGCTCTGGCCAACTGAGCTAAAGAGGCTTATAGTCTTGATATTAACCGCTCCTCTCCAAAGTTAAGAGAGAAACGGTCGCAAAGGTAGTGATATTTTTCTTGATGCCAAAACTTTTATCTTAAATTTTTGTTGTTGGACGTTCCTTTTTAGCCTTCGTTTTCAGGATCTGTTTTTCGATGGCCATCCCGCAGAGGTCGATTGCCTCTTCAAACGTGTCTGCTTTTTTGTTCGCGTATGCTTCACCGTGCCTGAGAAACAGCTTCATAGCGGCATCTTTATTGTTTGTAGCCTCTGGTTTTATCACTTTTAGAATTACTTCCGCTTGAATGATATCCTCTGAAAAACGTTCCAGTTTCTTGACCTTTTTTTCCACAAATGATTTTAATTGGTCGGTCGCGTCAAAATTTACTGATTGAATTGTTAGTTCCATACTATTCCTCCTTTTTTTTTGCTCTTGGATGAGCGAGTTGATATGTCTTTTTCATCTCTTCAAATGTTACATGTGTATAGATCTCTGTCGAAGCAAGACTAGCGTGTCCCAATAACTCTTTTACAGCGTTAATTTCTGCTCCATTGTTGAGCATCCCTGTTGCAAAGGAGTGGCGTAGCACATGCGGGCTTTTTCTTGTTACGGTAGGGATGCTCTTAAGATGAGTGTGCACAATGTTGTAAACGAGTTTAGGATAGAGAGGTCCTCCATCTTCTTTAACAAAAAGGAAGGATGATTTGTTCTCTATTTTCGAGTCTCTAACCGTGATGTATCGGTGTAGTTTTTCTTTCGTTTCCTCGGAAAAAGGGATCACCCGCTGTTTGTTTCTTTTCCCTGTTACCCGTAGGGTACCGGTATAAAAATCGATATCTGTGTTTCTAAGCATGATGAGTTCGGCTCGCCTCATTCCAGTTACGTAAAGCAACTCGATGAGAAACCGATCGCGTTCTCCTTTGAAATCATCGGTATAGGATAGTTCGTCGTCCAGAACACGAGTCATCTGCTGATGATTCACGAAGGAGGGAAGTCTTTTCGTGACTTTTGGGCCCACGACTGTTTCCGCGGGATTATACTTGATTAGCTCTTGTTTCTTTAGATAACGGAAAAAAGATTTCACCGCGCTGAGCTTTCTGTTTACTGTCCTAGCCTTGAGGCCTTGCTCCATCAAAGTTCCCACCCAGCTGCGAATGAGATGGTTGTCAATGATTGCAGGATTGAAAGTCCCTTGTTCCACCGTCACAAACTCTTCAAACTGCATAAGATCCGTCAAATAAGAAATCTCCGTTCGGGAGGAGTAGTTCCTCTCGTAACGGAGATATTTTATGAATTTTTCTTTCCACATACCGTAGTTCTCTAGTGAAGAGAAGTGGTTACGAAGGTAAGAAAAAATTTTTAATTATTCTTCTTCTTGTTGCAATTGCTGAACATAGACGGCACGTTGCTTTTGTTTGCGCTTTGTTACCGATGGTTTGGCGAATGCCTGCCGACGACGAAGCTCTTTAACCACGCCTGTTTTTTCATATTTACGTTTGAATTTTTTTAAGGCTCTTTCAATATTCTCGCCTTCTTTTAGTTGTACTACAATCATTATTTTTCTTCTTGTTTTTATTCGTTAGTTTGTTTTATATCTCTGGGTGGCTGCCTTACGTTATAAACGATGTTTTTGATGTGGCAACCGGCTATTAAGTAAACGTGTGAAGCCGTTAGTTTGTTTTTGCATCAGTATAAATTAAACGTTCACCTGTCGTTAAGTACGGGTGATGTTGATAAATTTATATGATGCTGCACTTTTTTTCCTTTGATCCGGCTCGTTCAATAACCTCCCTTCTGTTTCGGGGTGCAAAGATAGTAAATATTCCGAAAAAATGAATGGTTGACATTTTTTTTACCAGTCGTCCGTGCGAAACGATGAAAGAGGTAGGTTCCCTTCCACAGTGAAAATTTCGGTTGCTCCAGTGTCGTTAAAGCAGTAGCGGACAGCTACTGGTTTCTCCACTAGGGGTGAAAAAACAAAAATCTGATTGCCGGCAACAGCTGCTTTGGCAGGATGAAATTCTCTATCATCACCAGCGATTTGAAACTGTAAAACCTCTTTTCCTAGTGTTGTTAGTCCAGGTTGAGACGGGATATCCATCGTGAGGATTGCCATTCGACCTTCTGTTGTTAAAGTTTCTACTTCAGGACTACGGTAATGTATATCATCCAAACCATAAGTTTTTGCCAATGCCCAAAGTGCCATACGTTCGCCGGCCTCTTTCTTTTTGGAAGGATGGATACTAAAGGGACTTTCCGAATCCATTAAAACAGCCATTCCCGTGTTGGGTGTTGTTCTCATTCCCTTCGCTTGCGCTTCACGAATATAAGCTGAATTAAGTCCTCCCCCGTAATTAAATGGGGCAATCTGACAGTAGTAAAATGGGAACTCGCCTACCTCCCAGATGGTACGCCATTCGCGGACCATCTTATCGAAGAGTTCCACATATAGGTCTGGAGCTTCGCGGTTGGACTCGCCTTGATACCAGATAGCACCCCGTATACCATATCCTACAATGGGATGAATCATACCATTATATAATACAGTAGGGGTGGCAATCTGTGATTTTATTTCATTATCGTTGGCCGGAATATCTACACCAGGAATTACACTCTTGATAGAGGAGGGGGTCAACCATGCTTCAATACTCGAACCGCCCCAGCTCGTGTGGATCAAGCCTATCGGAATATTCAGTGCTTGGTTTAGTAAACGAGCGAAGTAATAACCGGCTGCCGTGAAGTTCGGGGTTGTTTTTGGTCCCGCCATCTCCCAAGTACCATCGCAATCTTCTTGAGGGATCGATGTAGATGCCTTTTGTACGGTAAAACAACGAATGTTTGGATTTGTGGATGTCGCGATTGCTTGCGGACCTCCTTTGATCGGCTCGTTAGGAAACCCTTTCATCGGCATCTCCATATTGGACTGTCCAGAGCAAACCCATACTTCACCGATAAGCACGTTATTCAATGTTATCGATTTCCCGTCACTGACTGTCACGGTATACGGGGTGAAGCTAGCGGCAGGCGTTTTCACCTTCAACTCCCAATAGCCATTTGCATCGCTTTTCGTAGAGTATTTTTTCTTGTCCCAAGAGGTACCCACTCTTACCGAGGTGTTTGCTTTTGCCCAGCCCCAAATGGCGACATCGGATTGCTGCTGTAACACCATGTTATCACTAAAAATGGCCGGCATTTTAATCTCCGCATTCAATGTGAAGAGGGCCGCGGATACAAATAGGGCAAATCCTAAAAATGTTAATTTAGAAATTCTTTTCATGACATGTAATAATATTTATTTTTAATAGTATTCTGACATTCAGTTTCAATTAAGTTGTCAAGAGAAAACCGCTTTTTCACGTATCTTGCCTACAAAAGTAGTGATTTTTTAATTGCTGTT
This sequence comes from uncultured Proteiniphilum sp., assembly GCA_964344275.1. Classification (GTDB taxonomy): domain Bacteria; phylum Bacteroidota; class Bacteroidia; order Bacteroidales; family Dysgonomonadaceae; genus Proteiniphilum. Next base: position 26,080 of record CAYFMZ010000028.1, on the reverse strand, counting down.
TCTTTTAGTTCAATTGCATTTATTCTCGGCGTATATATATAGTGTGGCCACACACGTTATCTGTGTTCCTTGGATTATCAAAACAAAACTCCTTCTTCCTCCATGAAACGAGGGTGGAACTGCTCAGCGGTCCCACCCCTCGTACTATATAAAAAAACTGTTTACTTGATTTTCTTGTACCCGTACACCGCACGGTCTCCCAACTCTTGCTCGATACGGAGCAGCTGGTTGTACTTGGCGGTTCTATCGGAACGGCTCAGCGAGCCGGTTTTGATCTGCCCGGCGTTGGTAGCCACCGAGATGTCAGCGATGGTAGCATCCTCTGTCTCTCCCGAGCGGTGCGAAGTCACACTGGTATACCCATTTCTGTGTGCCATCTCGATGGCATTCAGGGTTTCGGTAAGGGTACCAATTTGGTTCACCTTGATCAGGATGGAGTTGGCGCAGCCCTCTTTGATTCCCTTTTCAAGGAAGTCCACGTTGGTTACGAACAGGTCGTCACCTACCAGTTGGCAGCGGTCTCCAATCTTATCGGTAAGCTGCTTCCAGCCATCCCAGTCGCTCTCGTGCATACCGTCCTCTATCGAATCGATAGGGTACTTGGTAATCAACTCTTCCAAATAAGCAACTTGCTCTTCACGGGTACGTTTTTTACCATTTTCTCCTTCAAACTTACTGTAATCGTACACGCCATCCACGTAGAACTCGGAAGCCGCGCAATCGAGAGCGATCTTCACATCTTTGCTCGGCTCGTATCCGGCATTTTTAACCGCGGTTAAGATCGACTCCAATGCCTCTTCGGTACCACCTGCCAGGTTAGGAGCAAAGCCACCTTCATCACCCACGGCAGTGCTTAATCCTTTATCGTGAAGCACCTTCTTCAATGCATGGAATACTTCGGTTCCCATGCGCAAGCCTTCGCTAAAAGAGCTAGCCCCTACCGGACGAATCATGAACTCTTGGAACGCGATGGGAGCATCGGAGTGCGATCCACCGTTAATGATGTTCATCATAGGAACAGGCAGCACGTAGGCGTTGGTTCCACCAATATAGCGATAGAGGGGTAGGCCCAAGTAGTGAGCAGCGGCTTTGGCTACAGCCAATGACACTCCTAACAAAGCGTTAGCACCCAAGTTCGATTTGGTTTTGGTTCCATCCAACTCCAGTAGTTTGGCGTCAATTTCTGTTTGCTCCAACACGTTGGCACCCAACAACGCCGGCGCGATAGTATCGTTGATATTGGCAACAGCTTTTAATACCCCTTTCCCGAGGTAACGGCCTTTATCGCCATCGCGAAGCTCCAACGCTTCGTTTTCTCCAGTAGAAGCTCCGGAAGGAACCGCGGCACGCCCAAAGGCACCCGATTCAGTTAGTACGTCGACTTCAACTGTAGGATTTCCCCTTGAATCCAGGACCTCACGTCCTAAAACACTTACAATTCTCATGTTGTTGAAATTTATATGAAATAATATAGGTTCTATTATAATTAACTAAGAAACACATCGATACCTGAAACAAATCATTGTTGTTACCAGACACAAAGATACGCGTTATTTTTGTCAAATAATTAGTTTGAGCATAGAAAGTTGTCACCCCGCATTTACCGAAGCAATCAGCGCGCTCAGGTTGGAGGTAAGTAGCTTTACCGAAATAGCCATCAGGATAACCCCGAAAAATTTCTTGAGAATATAGGCACCGCTATCTCCTAAAAGTTTCTTCACCGGGTCTAGAAATCGAAGCACAAAGTAAACAATTATCAAATTCAGCAGAACAGCAATGATGATATTGATGGTATAATATTCGGCCCGCATGGAAAGAAGGGTGGTGAAACTCCCAGGGCCGGCGATCAGCGGAAACACGACCGGGAAAAGGGTAGATGAATCGGATGAATGAGTATTGTCGTGCTTAAAAATCTCCACACCGAAAATCATTTCAATCGAAATAATTAACAGTACGACTGCTCCCGCGACCGCGAAAGAAGAGACATCCAGCTGAAACAACTTCAATATCCACTCGCCCACGAACAGAAATCCCACTAAGATTAACAAGGAGTACAAAGCAGCCTTCTCCGGGTGAATAGTTCTATTCTGGGCACGTAAATTCAAAAAGATGGGCACCGATCCTGTCACATCGATAATCGCGAACAACACCAAAAATGCACTGACTATTTCGAGGATACTGATGTTCATATCAAACAGCAAATTTTAATTATGAAAGCAACGCCTTTCATTTTGACGCGAATATACAATATTTGCCTTAAATAGGCAATGAAGTAATATACTTATGTCAAGAAATAATCTCGAAAGGAAAAGGATGGGGATGCACGAAGTTGAGATACTTTACTATTCGGAAAGCATTGAAATGGTGAAAAAATCGCTTCCTAAAGGTGTCTATCTTGGCACTGTTCGCGTTGCAATCCTCAATCACGCGGCGGAAATCGATCTCTTTTAGATACTCTAGCAATGCGGGGTGCAAATTTCCTAACAGGATGGCAACTTCCTCTTCATCTCGATTATAAAAAGTATCGACGCGGTCAAAAAGGCGTTTTAGTTCCCGAAAAGAACCTTCCGAATAGGCATTCAGTATACCCTCGGGGTGATCCATTATTCGTTGCAACGCGGGTCCGGTACCAAATGGGACACGGTCGGAATAACGTGCCAAGGGATAGACCACGGCATTGTCCAACTCTTTCACCGTTCCCAGTTCAAACACTTTATGAAGGAAGTAAAAATCCTCTCCTCCCTGCTGCCGCCCCATGCCACCAACCTTAACGTACGCGTCCGCTGACACAGCAAATGCAGATCCTATCGTTTGGTAGTAGTAAGGAAAGCCGATCTCTTTCAGCATCTGCCGAAAATAGCCAAGATAGGCTTCGTACTGTCGGATGCCTCGCTCCAACCTCTCGTCGGGTTCGTTTACACGGTGACGCACCGTATGAATGGTGGCAGTTAGACGGGGTTCTTGCAGAAAAGCATTATAGATCGCTATTAGATAGTCAGGTGATATTAAGCAATCCGCGTCCAGCGAAACAATAACTCCTCGCGGCGTCTCATTTTTCAAGAAGTGATTGATGGCTAGATCCATCCCGATCTTACGGGCCAGACCCACTCCCGCGTGTTTTCTGGGCAACCCTTCAAAAAGAAGAGGGATGAATGAAAAACCCTGTTCGTCATGGCGATCCGCGAACGACTTCACTTCCTCGTGAGTAACCCTATTTTGGAGGATGGAGGCTTCGCTGGAATTAACCCCGGAATTGATCACGATAGCGACGAGTACGTTTACAGGGGGGCGTTGGCATTTGCTCAAGCAGCGTAACGTCTCTAGTAAGTCAGGCTCGTTATAGCAGGGGATTACGACGATTATTTCCGCGTTTAAATTCTCTGGATAAGGAGCATCTATATACTCCTTTTTCTGTCTCGCTATATAAGATCTCCAATTTTTCATACTGTGATGAAATCAAGAACAACGTCAAGGTTCAATTAAATCTGAAGAAAACAGCAAAGGGTGCAACCTGATGGATACACCCTTTATTATTTTGAGCCTGCAACAGTCAGCTAATATAACTAACCAAGCAAATATTCTGTGCAACGGCTATTAAGCACGTATCTACTCCTGTGCGGCACCGGTTGAAGGGCCATACTTATTATTCAAGAACTCCACTACGTCTGCAGTGATATCGTACTTATCATCAGCAAACAAGATCGTACTCGTGGTTCTATTACTGAAAATGATCTCGTACTTTCTGTTCCGATTGTATTCAACCATTCTCGCTTTAATGGTGTCCTCCATCTGGATATTCAGCTTCTCTTGCTCCAGCATAAAATCCTGGGTGAGGCGCTCTGCCAATTGTTGGTACTCCTGATCCATCTTCAGTATACGCTCCTGTTCTTGCTGTGCTCTTTCTTGACTCAAGAACGCGTTATTACGAAGCTTACGTTCAAATTCCTGAGCAGCAGAGCTGATCTGGTTTTGCCGCTGATTCAAAGTAGCACGCGTGCTCTCTTCTTTCCGAAGCAATGATTCGTTCAGGTCCTTCGCGAAATTATAGTTCATTAAAAGCGAATCCACGTTTACATACGCGATTGGCAAAGTAATGGAAGAGTCGTTTAACAAAACAGAGAGTTCTCTTCCGGTTGTTTGGTTCGCGACAGGTTTGGATGTAAAATGGAGAATAAAAAGCACAATTAAAGCAACCGCCAGCACACCGCTGATGATGTAATGAGTAGAATTCTTCATTGTCAAGAGATTTATAATTTATCGGATTTTAATAGTTGTTCTACGGGACTCTCTTTCCTACTCCATTCTCTATCCTGTGAGGTGGCACAGTGGATACCGCGATCTTGCATCGCTTTGCTTGCTCCGATATGCGTGTTGGGAAACTCTCCCTTTTTTGTAAAAAACACTCGAACGCCCATCAGCAAAACAGCGATAAGTAGTAAGGCAAAGCCAAAAATAAGAATTTTCATCGTAACTCCTTTCTCTTTATTAATAACGCGAAGATAGTTCAATTAGCCAATTAAACATCACTTTTCGTGATTAAAGATGCTAAATTTTTGCTCGATCCATTTTTTTCAGCTAATTTTATAGTCATCAAAAATATTGCTTATATATGACAATAAAAGAGCTACAACCTACTGCTATTTGGGGGTATTTCCACGATATCACGCGTATCCCCCGCCCCTCTAAAAAAGAGGAGAAAATTTTGGCATACCTGTTGGATTTTGCCAAAGAACATCAGCTGGAAGCACGGCAAGACAAGGCCGGCAACGTGGTCATTACTAAACCGGCGTCCCCTGGAAAGGAGAGTGTCCCCACCGTGATCCTGCAATCGCACGTGGATATGGTTTGCGAGAAAAACTCCGATGTGGAGCATGATTTCGACAACGACCCAATTGAAACCGTGATCGAGGGTGATTGGATAAAAGCAAAGGGAACTACCTTGGGTGCAGATAACGGTATTGGAGTAGCTGCTCAACTGGCCATTTTAGCAGCCGATGACCTCTCACACGGTAGAATCGAAGCACTTTTTACCGTAGACGAAGAGACAGGACTCACGGGTGCCAATTCGTTGGAGCCGGGATTCCTCACCGGTGATATCCTTATCAACCTCGACACGGAAGAGGAGGGAGAAATTTATATCGGATGCGCGGGGGGGATAGGCACAAAGGCCTATTTAAACTACAAGCCAAAAGAGGCACCAAAGAGTCATTTCTGGTTCAAGGTGTCGGTAAAAGGGCTCCGCGGCGGCCACTCGGGCAGCGACATCGACAAAGGGCTCGGAAATGCCAACAAACTCCTCGCTCGCTTCCTTTATGCCCTAACCCATAAAAAGTATGGTTTAACTTTATCCGAGATCAACGGCGGTAACCTGCACAACGCGATCGCTCGCGAATCGCATGCCGTGGCAGGTGTGAAAGCGAAATACAAAGAAGATGTACGAGTGAAGCTAAATACCTTCCTAACTCAAGTACAGAATGAATACCGGGAAATGGACCCGGGGCTGGATATTCAGTTAGAATCAATGCCATCGCCATCGAAAGCGATGAAAAAGGGAACGAGTCGGAAATTAATCCGTCTACTCTGTGCTTGCCCTCACGGGGTGATTGGTATGAGCCGCGATATTGATGGTCTCGTGGAAACTTCGACCAATCTGGCATCCATAAAAATGATAGAAGGGCACCAGATCGAGATTGGTACCAGCCAGCGCAGCTCGGTGGAATCTCAAAAAGAATACGTGAAACAGATGGTCTCGTCTGTTTTCGAGCTGTCAGGTGCAAAGGTCGTCCACAATGAAGGATATCCCGGTTGGGAACCGAATCCCGACTCCCGGATACTCAAACATGCCCAAGAAGTGTACAAGCGACTGTATGATAAAGACCCCGCGGTAAAAGCGATCCATGCCGGGCTGGAGTGCGGCCTCTTCCTTGAGAAGTACCCTCGACTCGACATGATCTCGATTGGCCCCGATATGACAGACGTGCACTCGCCGGACGAGAAAATGAAGATCTCTTCCGTGGGGAAATTTTGGGATTTCCTCGTGAAGATATTGGAGGAGCTGCCCGTTCATAACAACGAATTACCACGAGGATAGAGAGGATAGAGAGGAGGTGGTTTTCTGTGTGAGGTGGTTTTCTATTATGATGCGGTACGCGGTACTGGCTGTCCTCTTCATTATACTATTCCTACCTGGGATTTACTCTCAGAGCGATTTTCGGGTGATGTTCTACAACGTGGAAAACCTGTTCGACACCACGGATAACCCGTTAAAGGATGACGACGATTTTCTTCCGGACGGGTTCATGCGTTGGACGCCTTGGAAGTATTGGGAGAAGCTGCGTAACATCACAAGGGTAATTACCGCGGTAGGTGAAATGAAGCCGCCCGCGCTGGTAGGGTTGTGCGAAGTAGAAAATGATTCGGTGCTTTTCGACCTCACCCGTCGCTCACCCTTGCGAGCACAAGAGTATGAATACCTCATCACTGACTCCCCCGACGAAAGAGGAATCAACGTGGCTCTACTGTATCAACGGCACCAGTTTAAGCTGCTTGAATGGGATGAATACCAAATCAACCTTGAGTGTTCCGGTAGCCGGCCTACACGCAATATCCTTCACGCTGTGGGCGAGCTGGTCAATGGTGATACAGTAGATGTATTTGTTTGTCATTTCCCATCCCGAAGCGGTGGACAACGGGAGACAGAACCTGCAAGAGTGCAATCGGCTAATATGCTGCGTGTCAAGGCTGATAGTCTCCTCTCTACACGTGCCCGGCCACACTGTATTATCATGGGCGACTTTAATGATCCGCCGCGAAGCAAAAGCCTATCACGTGTACTTAATGCCCACAAGCCAGACCCTCCCTTTCGTGACAACGGATTATACAATCTCTTTTTTGACTATTCACGAACAGGAGAAACAGGTACCTATAAGTACCAGGGTAGATGGGAAGTAATTGATCAGATGATCGTTAATGGCAACCTGTTAAGGGAGGGCAATAGCCTGCATATTAAAGATTTTGAGGCGTGTATCTTCCATCCCGATTTCTTATTGGAAGATGACGACAAGTATTATGGTAGGAAACCGTATCGCACCAGTTCAGGCCCTCGCTATTTAGGTGGGTTCAGCGATCACCTCCCTATATACATGGATGTGATCGTTCGAATGTAAACCTTTAACAGTCGTTTTCTAAACTTTATGACAATTATTTTCGCTACTCTCGCGAATAAGTTCTACATTTGTACGTTGAAATAAACGTAATTATAAACTATCAAACAAATAAGAAAACTATGAATCCACTGCTTATTAACTTAAATGGCTGGGAGATACCTATCATCGTTTTGGTTATCTTGATCCTTTTCGGAGGGAAAAAAATACCTGAATTCATGAAAGGTTTAGGAAAAGGTATTAATAGCTTCAAAAGAGGATTGCACGATATTGAAGAGGACATCAAGGCCGATCCTGACAGCAAATCATCCACGAGCAACGAGTAGATAGAGAGCCGCTACTTAAAAAAAATAGGCTGAGCCTTCAAGATTACAATATGATTTTCCCCTATTGGTGAAACATCTATGGCTCATGGCATCAGGATTGTCACATACTTACACCTATTTATTATATTTCGCCTTTCTTCACCAAATCAGGTAAGGTCGTACCTATTACATCCAACGAAGTTATTGTTTTATCAACGTGTTTCGAATCCACACCATCGCGTAATGGGGTTGTTTTTCGGGAGTTAATATCTATAGAGCAGCATATACATGGCAGAAAAAGAAATGTCTTTTTGGGATCACCTGGAAGAATTCCGATGGACCATTATTCGTATTTTAGGTGCTGTTCTCGTTTTCTCCATCGTGGGCTTCATTATTATCCCACGGATATTTGACAGCGTGATCCTCGCGCCCCGATCATCGGACTTTGTCACCTACCGCTTTTTTGAAAAAGCTGGAGAGTTTCTCCCCTTCTTGCCCGATTTTTCAGCCGATGCATTTTCTGTTGAGATGCTCAATATCAACATGACCACGCAGTTTATGACCTATATTTCTACTTCGTTGGCATTTGGAGCACTCTGTACCATTCCCTATATCCTGTATGAGTTATGGAAATTTATAAGCCCCGCGCTCTATGAAAATGAAGCAAGAGGAGTAAAAAGAGCTTTCGGATTCGGAGGATTTATGTTCGTTATAGGCTGCTTGGTTGGCTATTTCGTTGTTTTCCCCTTGATCTTTCGCTTTCTTATTACCTTTGAGTTGAGCGATGCCATAAAAAATTCCATCTCGCTCGATTCCTATATGAACAACTTCTACACGCTCATCCTAATCATGGGGTTGGTGTTCGAGTTGCCACTTGTTTTTTGGCTATTATCGAGCCTGGACCTGATACACCGCTCTTTCTTCCGAAAATACCGTCGCCATGCCATTGTCGGCTCGTTAGTTGCAGCCGCTTTAATCACTCCTTCGGGAGACCCGTTCTCCCTTTTCGTGGTGACCATCCCTATCTATATGCTATGGGAGATCAGTGCCTTCGTGGTGAAAAAAGATCCCCCTGAGGAGGAAACCGAAGAGCTTCCGTCGGTAATTGAATAAGATGCTACCTGACCGCGATCGCCTCGATTTCCACGAGCGCGTTCTTGGGCAACGACTTCACGGCAAAAGTAGAACGTGCCGGGAACTCTTCTTTGAACTGCGTGGCGTATACCTCGTTCATGCCATCAAAAAGAGACATATCTTCAAGGAACACTGTCGTCTTTACCACGTGATTAATATTCAATCCTGCCGCGGACAACACTGCTTTTATGTTGACGAAAATTTGTGCTGTCTGATCCTTAATCCCACCCGGAACGAAATTCCCCGTCACGCAGTCGATGGGGAGCATTCCCGATAAAAATAACATCCCGTTTGCCTCGATGGCTTGGCTATATGGGCCGATAGCTGCCGGGGCACTATTGGTTGAAATCACTTTTTTCATACATTTTAAAATTTAGACACAAGAACCAAGAATCCAAACACTTGAACAGCATTCAACCGTGTCTTCACCAGAACTTGACTCTCGTGAAAGCTTTATACTATTCTATATTGATACATTTTCAATCAAACAATTTTCCCGTTCAACGCGTCATTTACTCCCCACGCTGGCGCACCACCTCGTAAATCAATACCCCAGCGGCGACCGACACGTTAAGCGACTGGATGGTTCCAAACTGGGGAATTCGCACCAGCTCGTCGCTCAATCTCAAGTGCTCGGGAGCAACACCCACGTCTTCCGATCCCATCAAGAGAGCCACCGGTACCTTCATATCGCTTTGTGTATATAACTCAGCAGCCTTCTCCGTCGCGCTCACCACTTTAATCCCGCTGTTTCGCAGGAAAACGATGGCCTCCTTCAGGCTTCGTTCCCTACATACCGGAATGGAGTGCAACGCCCCCGCCGATGTCTTCATCGCGTCGGCATTCACCGACACACTACCTCTCGCGGGGATCACGATTGCATCCACCCCTGCCACTTCACATGTGCGAGCAATGGCACCGAAGTTACGTACATCAGTAAGCCCATCCAGCACGAGAATAAACGGGTTTTTCCCCTCCTCGTAGAGTAACGGCACGATATGCTCCAGTTTCTGGTAGGTAACGGCGGAGGTGAAAGCAACTACTCCCTGATGGTTCTTACGGGTTACACGGTCGATCCGCTCCACGGGTACTCGCTGCATGGGAATCTCATGAATCCGAAGCAGATCCAGCAGTTCGGAAAAGAGTTCACCTGACAGTTCTCGCTTCACCAATACCTTATCGATATCTTTACGGGCTTCCACCGCTTCTATCACGGCACGTATGCCAAATATCATCTCTTTCTCTCTCATTCTATATAACATTTTTCCGGCATGTACGGTTTTTCCGGTTCATTTTTTGATTTTTTTATTCACACACCGATCGCTTTACCCTTCCAGCATGACTCGGGCATTCTCCATTGCCTCGCTCGTCACCTCCGCTCCACTCAACATACGTGCAATCTCTTCCACCCGTTCCGATGGGGAGAGTTCTTTAATCCGAGTGGCAACATTGTCGTCAAGCTCCTCTTTGTACACCACGAAGTGGGCATGCCCTTTGGACGCGATCTGGGGCAGGTGGGTAATGCCAATCACTTGCATATCGCGGCTCATCTCTTTCATAATGGCACCCACCCTATCGGCTACCTCTCCCGAGGTGCCGGTATCAATCTCGTCGAAAATAATGGCAGGCAAGGCGGTGGCACCCGCGATCATCGCTTTAAGGCAGAGCATCAGTCGTGATATCTCCCCACCCGAAGCGATCTCGGCAACCGGTTGAAGTGGGGTGTTCTTATTGGCTGAAAAAACGAATTGTACCGTGTCTGCTCCCGTGGCATCGGGCTCTCTTTTCGTGGTGAATTCACAGCGAAAACGGGTGTTGCCCATCCTCAAGTAGGAGAGCTTCTCCATGAGCTGTTTCTCAATTCCAGGAGCAGCTGCTTTTCTCTTCTTGCTTAATACCTCTGCCTTCGCGATCATGGCCGAATGTTTCTCTGTGGTCTCTTTTTCACGTGCCGTTAGTTGCCCTTCCAGCGAATCGATGCCTTGCAACCGGGCAGCTATTCCTTCACGCAACTCTATTAATTCCTGTACGGTTTGCAACGAGTGCTTCTTTTGTAACCCGTAGATCACACCAAGGCGATCTTCCACCAGCTGCTGCCGAGCAGGATCGAACTCCACCTCCTCGAACCAACGAGCTGCTTCTTCGCGTGCGTCTTTCATATCAATATAGGCAGCTTCCACTCGCTTTGCCAATTCCCCCACCTTGGGGTATACCCGTTGCACGCGAATCAGGGACTCGGCAGCGGATCGAAGCAACGCCTCGGCATTTTGCTCTTCACCACCCAAGAGCGAGGTGGCCTCGTAGAGCCCTGTTTTTATTTCCTCGGCATGAGTCATGGCTTTCAATTCCTCCTCCAGCCGCTCTTGCTCTCCTTCTTCCAAGGCAGCTTCTTGAAGGGCTTCAAATTGAAACCGTAGGTAATCCTCCTCCTCTTTACTCTCCCGTGATCGAGCCTGCAGTTCATTTAGTGCATTTTCTGCGGCACGAAAATCATGGAAAGCCTTCTTGTACTCTTTTCGTTCCATGCCGGTTCCCGCTATCGCATCCACCACGCTCAATTGAAACAGGTTATCTTGCAACGCGAGGTTTTGATGCTGAGAGTGGATATCAATCAGCCGGTCACCCAGCCTTTTCAAATCGTTCAAGTAGACCGGTGAATCGTTCACGAAAGCACGCGACTTCCCTCCGCCCCATATCTCTCGTCGCAGGATGCATTCATCCCCATCGTATATCCAATCGTTCTCCATGAAAAAGGGTTCCAAATGGTAGGAAGAAATATTGAAAACACCTTCGATCAAGCATTTATTCTCGCCCTGTTTGATCTGACGTGTATCGGCACGCTGTCCCAGGATAAGTGATAGCGCACCCAAGATAATCGACTTCCCAGCACCCGTTTCTCCCGTTATAACGGAAAAACCGGAGTCGAACACTATATGGAGCGAATCAATGAGCGCGTAGTTTTGTATGGATAGTGATCGTAACATACACCTGTTATAAAATGATACTTCAAAAGTAATAAATCTTGTTGAACATCTGACGGTTTTGCGCGTTGAACTAACCCGATCGACCGATAAATTGCACTATACCATCCCGTTACACTTCACCAAGTGACTAATCAGGGGCGTCCTGTAGCTATCAACGCGATCCAAAATGGGTGCCGGTTATTTTAAACGAGGTCCGACGGTTTATTTGATCGGCCGCTGCTTGCTGTTCCATCGGCAATTGTTCGATAAACTCCTCCGAGAGTATATCTCCTTCATTCAAGAAGTCGTACTTAATGGCCGTGCTTCTGCTCACGATCTCGGGCTGTGATTTACCGTGCCCGGTAGCCGCGAGCCGCTCTTTGTCGATGCCACGTGCTACAAGGTAATCCACGATTGATTGGGCACGCCTCAACGACAGTTCCCTATTATAATCGTCCGGCCCCATTCGGTCGGTGTGAGCAGCAAGCTCCACCAAGATTTCGGGATGCTCTCTCATCAGCCCGGCCAGTTTTTCCAGTTCCTCCTCCGACTCCTGCCGTAGCGCCGCGCTATCAAAATCGTAAAAAATATGTTCCATCACCACCGGCCTTCCGATCGGGATCATTTCAAAATCGACATATACCAGCGTGTCCGTACCCTCGGGCAGTGGCAACAGGCTTCCTTTTCTATTAAGAAAACCTTCCGCGTTAGCCAAGAACAGGTACTCTACCCCCGCTTGGGCATTAAATCGATACTCTCCGTCGCTATTGGTGACAAATTGGCATTGCGAACCGTCGCTCCCCACCGCCGTCACTCCAGCACCGGCTATAAACTCGTCTATATGATCCACGACAATCCCCTCTACCCGTATGGAAGCCTCCACGTGATCAAACGAATAGATATGATCGTACCCCCTCGCGTCATCCCGGTTGGAGCTAAAAAAACCTTTCTCTCCTTTAGGGTAGAACGTGATTCCAAAATCATCGGCAGGAGAGTTGATAGGCGATTGCATGTTTCGGAGTTCCCAGCGTGTGGTTCCAGGCACCTTCACGGCAACAAACAGATCCAACCCACCCATCCCGGGATGGCCGTCGGACGAAAAATAGAGCATGGAGTCATTACGAACATAGGGAAACATCTCGTCGCCCGGTGAGTTGATCTCCGGCCCCATGTTCTCGATAGCTACAACCTTGGTGCTTCCCCGAAGCGTTGCCCGCCAGATATCTTTTCCACCATATCCACCGGGCATATCCGATACGAAATAGAGGTAGTTGCCACATGGAGAAGGGGCAGGGTGGGCAAACGACGAGAGCGAGTCTCCCTCCAGCTCCATCGGTCGTCCGCTACTCCATTCACCGTTCACATTTCGAGAGACATGAATCCTTGTTCCCGTGGGATGGTTTGAATCAGCGTAGCTATGGGTGTAGTACATCCACTCTCCGTCCGGTGAAAAGGCAGGGGTACCTTCATCAAAATCGGTATTGACACCCGTATCGATCCGTTTCGGCGGCTGCCACTCTCCATGCACATTGGTATTGGAAAAGAAAAGGTCGTTGTACTTCATCCCGGTCACGGGACTTCTTTCTTCGCCTTGGGCAGTCTCTCTATATGAGGTAAAATAGAGCCGGTCGCCCCTCCTGTTTAACATAGGGCTGAATTCTCCCCTGTTCGAGTTAAAAAGTTCCTCACGCTGTACACGGTAACGGGTAGGTTGCCTAATCCAACCGATCGCCCGCTCCACTCCTTGCCATCCAGCTAACCCCAATGGGTGGTTCGGCTGTAAAGCCAGAAAATCGAGGTACGCCGATGCGGCCTCTTCATAATTCCCTTCTTGATGAAGCATCCGCGCGTATTGATAGAACATCAACGTATCAGGGTATTCGTACCGAATCGCGTTTCGGTAGGCGGCCGCGGCTCGTGCCGGCTGGTTTAGTCGCCGGTAGTTTTCCGCCATTTCGTACGCGATCACTCCCCTCATCGCACGTTGATCGCGTGGGACATTCACGTATAGCTTTCGATAGGCTTCAGCAGCCGCGTGGTACTCGCCCCGAGCGTAATGCTCACGGGCATCTCCTAATTTCACCGGCTGACAGGAAGTTAACAGGAGAACGGCACCCATCAAAATGCATAAAACAGGGAACTTCAATCGTAATCGGTTTCGCGTTCTTTTCGCACTGGCGCGTAAATTAATATATGACACTCCTCCTTTTATATTATTGGTGTTCCGGCCGCAACAGGTCGTTGACCGTCTTTACCGGATTAAAAGTGCTAATGGGCACTTCCACGAATAACGTGTTCCAATCGCTCATGGCACCATTCCATAGTCCCGGCAGTTCCAATGCTTTCAACTCTTTGCCATCTTTTGACTTGTAGGATATAAAACCGGTATTGGGATCGACATGCTTGGTAAGATCAAATTTTTCTCCCTTCCAGTTCTTCACGCCACATACCAGATCCACCGGGTTAAAGTGAGACCCGTTCTTGAAAGCCGACATAGCATGGTCGTCGTTTTTATCTATCTGGGAGCTTTCCAATATCTGAGGAGACGACGATCCATCGGGGTTGACCGCGATAAATGGCCCTCCACCCGGTTCTCCCACGTTCTTCACCATCCCGCACACTCGGAAGGGGCGATCCAGCTTCTTTCGAAGATATTCTTTTAACTCCGTGTCAGAGGTAGCCTTCTCCGGTGGAGAAATAAAAAGCTCATCCTCCACGAAAGCCACCATATCGGCCAGCTCTTCGGCATTCGTACTCCCTGAATCCAACAAGCGCAGGTAGTTAAATGCACGCTCCTGCATCGTGACCAATATTCCTGCCAGCAATGTTTTGTAACGCGCCTCCTCCTCTTTCAGCCGGTCGGGCACCACGTTGTCGATATTTTTGATAAAAACCACGTCTGAATCAATCTCGTTCAGGTTTTCAATCAACGCTCCATGGCCTCCTGGCCTAAAAAGTAGGGAGCCGTCCTCTTCTCGAAACGGTTTGTTATCCATATCCACCGCGATGGTATCGGTACTTGGTTTTTGAACACTATAATCCACAGAGATATCAACCCCTAACTTACGCTCGAAATTCACTTTTCTGGCAGCTACCAGTAACTTGAATAGCTCCCGGTGCTCTTCCGACACGGTGAAATGCACGTTTACCTTGCCTGTGCTATCTTTAGCATATAACGCTCCTTCCGTGAGATGCTCACCCACCGGGGTCCTGTTCCCTTCCGGATACGCGTGAAACAGAAGCAATCCTTTGGGAAGATTTCCATAATCCAATCCTTCGGGCCGCAACAAGGCAGTTACAACTTCCTTGTGCCGTCCCTCGGCACACAACGAAAGCACCCCCTGCCCGTGTATTTCTTTGCATTTTTCATCCAGTGCTCTAAAAAAGGCAAAACGTTGTATTTGTTCAAAAAATGTTTTTTCAAAAGCGGTTGTCGGCTCGTCATAGTCCGCGTCAAGAAATGCAAATAAATCCTTGAACATGCGGCTGGCAGCACCCGATGCAGGAACAAATTTCGTGATCTTCTTGCTCCCCTTCAGGTAGACCTCCCAAGCCTTTAGGTACTCTTTCTCCTCTTTCTCATCTACCTGCAACAATCCATTTTTAACAGAAGCCGCACCCACGATAGGCAAAAATGGGAATCCATCTCTAAAATAATTCAACTGGGATTCGAGACCCGCGCGCGAAATCCCTTTTATCTCCAAAAAATCGAGATCATCTTGTGTGAACATAGCCTGTTTTTTCTTTATTAAATTATCCCGGATACCGTGAGAGTGAATAGTGTGCTATTCACTACGGTTAACCTAACCTCAAAGATAAAAAAACCTTACTATTTATCCCTATTTATTCAACAAAATTAGCGGAGCGATAAAAAGAGAAGGTGCTCAGTAGGGCCGATAAAACCGACATATTGGCAGAATTCCCGGAAACGAAAGGAGTTTGGCATAACATTTGAGAAATAGATAGTGTATCATTAAGCGGAAGCGTCATCAACTCGAAAGGGTTTCAGGCTACCGTTACGTGCGGACAATAAACTGATAATAAAAAACAATATATAATTACACAACAGACTATGGCAAAGATAATTGGAATTGACTTAGGTACAACCAACTCCTGCGTTTCCGTTATGGAGGGCAACGAACCGGTTGTAATCCCCAATAACGAAGGAAAACGAACTACTCCTTCCGTTGTGGCTTTCATGGATAACGGTGAACGCAAGGTAGGTGATCCTGCCAAACGCCAAGCCATTACCAACCCCAGCCACACTATCTCTTCCATCAAAACATTCATGGGAGAAACCTACGATCGGGTGCAGAAAGAGATCGGCCGTGTGCCGTACAAAGTAGTACGGGGCGACAACAACACTCCAAGGGTGGATATCAACGGGCAACTCTACACGCCGCAAGAAATATCAGCCATCGTGTTGCAGAAAATGAAAAAAACAGCCGAAGACCATCTTGGGCAGGAAGTAAAGGAGGCGGTAATTACCGTTCCCGCATACTTTAGTGACGCGCAACGCCAAGCCACCAAGGAAGCGGGTGAAATTGCGGGCCTCACCGTCCGCCGTATTGTAAACGAACCCACGGCTGCCGCACTGGCTTACGGGCTGGACAAACAGAATAAAGACTCCAAAATTGCCGTATTCGACTTGGGAGGAGGTACGTTTGACATTTCCATTCTGGAGCTGGGCGATGGTGTTTTCGAGGTAAAGTCTACCAACGGGAATACCCACCTGGGAGGAGACGACTTCGACCATCGAATCATCGATTGGTTGGCGGACGAGTTCATGAGCGATGAAGGCGTGGACTTACGCAAGGATCCCATGGCACTTCAACGCCTGAAAGAGGCTGCTGAAAAGGCTAAGATCGAGCTCTCCAGCGCGAGCAGCACGGAAATAAACCTGCCGTACATCATGCCGGTGAACGGCATCCCAAAACACTTGGTAAAGACACTCTCTCGGGCGAAGTTCGAACAGTTGATCGACGATTTGGTACTCAACTGTAAAGAACCATGCCAAACGGCGATGAAAGATGCCGGACTGAGCAGCTCCGATATCGACGAAGTAATCTTAGTGGGCGGATCCACTCGTATCCCGGCCGTACAAGAGTTCGTGGAAAACTTCTTTGGAAAGAAACCGCATAAAGGAGTGAACCCCGACGAAGTGGTCGCGGTGGGTGCCGCCATCCAAGGAGCCGTTCTCACGGGAGAGGTAAAAGACGTGCTTCTGCTCGACGTGACCCCTCTCTCTTTAGGGATCGAAACATTGGGTGGCGTGATGACAAAACTCATCGATGCCAATACCACCATCCCCACCAAGAAGAGCGAAACATTCTCCACGGCAAGCGATAATCAGCCTTCGGTCCAGATCAACGTGCTGCAAGGCGAGCGCTCCATGGCACGCGACAACAAGCAGATTGGCGTGTTCAACCTCGACGGGATACCACCTTCTCCACGGGGTATTCCCCAAATCGAGGTAACATTCGATA
This sequence comes from uncultured Proteiniphilum sp., assembly GCA_964344275.1. Taxonomy (GTDB): domain Bacteria; phylum Bacteroidota; class Bacteroidia; order Bacteroidales; family Dysgonomonadaceae; genus Proteiniphilum. The sequence continues at coordinate 9,029 of CAYFMZ010000028.1, read as the reverse complement.
TCGACGCGAACGGTATCCTTAGCGTGTCGGCCAAAGATAAGGCCACCGGCAAGGAACAGAAAATTCGTATCGAAGCCTCTTCCGGACTGAGCGACGACGAAATTAAACGAATGAAAGAAGAAGCGGCTGCCAACGCGGAAGCTGACCAAGCAGCCAAAGAGCGTATCGACAAGCTGAATCAGGCCGATTCGACTATTTTCCAGACCGAAAAGCAATTGAAGGATCTGGGCGATAAGATCCCGGCCGACAAAAAGGCACCCATCGAAGCCGCGTTAGAAAAACTAAAAGAAGCCCATAAGTCGCAGGATGTGCCGGCTATTGACAACGCGATCAACGAGTTGAACACCGCGTTCCAAGCAGCATCGCAAGAAATGTACGAAGCCACCAATGCCCAGGCAGGCGCGCAACCGGGAGCGGACGGCGGTCCCCAGTCACCGCAGGACGGTAACAAGCCCAACGATGACGTCACCGACGTGGACTTCGAAGAGGTGAAGTAAAGAGAGCAAACAACAATCCATACAAACCACTATCAAAAGGTGCAACTTTCAGGTTGCACTTTTTTTGTATCGATACCCTATGTGTTCACATATAATAGGTGAATATTTTTCGATTTCTTGGTGTCGGTCTTATTTTTTATTTCTTAGCTTGTATTTAGGAGAAAAATCATGTAGTTTTGTACTGTTTAATATTAAAAAGTAAACCAGATGAGAAAAATAATCAATCTTTTTATACTGGGGGCGTTGTTGCTCTCTTGCCAGACCAATACGAGGTATTCCATCCAGGGAGTCGTTGCGGATAGGGCTTACGAGGGTACTAACGTGTACATGCAGCAAATGACGGATGATGCAATGGTGACAACCGATACGGTAGTCATCCTCAACGGCTCATTCTTTTTTTCTGGTGTAGCTGATACCGCGGTCTTGCGTTTTATTGCATTGGATGAGTCCATAAACCCGAGACAAACTAGCCGGACACCGGTTTTAATAGAACCAGGCACGATTACCATCGACTTCGATTCGATCATAACGGTAAGAGGCACAAAAGCTAACGACGCTTACACTGATCTCAGAGAGGAGCAACGTGCCCTTGATCAGAATCTCCGGGCAGTGGTACAAGAGTTTAACAGTGCTCGACAAGCTGGAACACTTACCGATTCAATGGAAGCGAGTGTTCGAAGTGAGTACGATAGAGTATATGGCCAACTGATGGAACTGAATCTCGATTACGCGAAAAAGAACATGGATAATGAACTGGGACGACATCACTTTATGACATCCTATTCGATGTTTGAGCCAGAACAACAGCGCGAGCTTCTTGAACTGGCCGACGATAACTTTAGGGCAAGAGAAGGTGTGCATCGGATTATCCAGCGACTCGAGAACTTGGAGAAAGTGGCTGTAGGAAAGCCTTTTGTGGATTTAACCCTGAATGATCCAGAAGGGAATGAAGTGTCTCTATCCGATTACGTGGGAAAGGGGAAATACGTGCTTATTGATTTCTGGGCAGCATGGTGTGGACCCTGTCGTCAAGAGATGCCACATGTGGTGGCTGCATACAATAATTACAAATCGAAAGGGCTTGAAGTGGTTGGTGTTTCCTTGGATCGAGACCACGAAAGTTGGACACAGGGAATACGTGATTTAGATATGACCTGGCCTCAAATGTCGGACCTGAAATATTGGGAAAGTCCCGTCGTGGAAGCATATGCCATTCGAGGGATACCTCACACTGTACTTCTTGATAGGGATGGTGTCATTATTGACAAGGACTTGAGAGGAGCTCAACTGGACGAAAAGCTTGCCGAGCTTATGCCATAATTCATTATTTCATGTTAAATACTTCCAAAGTTGAGTAAATCGGTGGGACTGTTTGGTTAAAATGTTTCCCGTAATAAATTTATTCTTATTTTTGCAGAAAGAGTATTAACATGAAACCAGCCAAAAGAGCCCGAGTTTTACTTGCGGGTATACTTCTTCTGTTTTTTTTCGTGAGTGAGCTTACAGCTCAGGAACGAACATTTACGGTCGTAATTGACCCAGGCCACGGCGGGAAGGATCCGGGGGCGGTGGGAGCCTCTTCCAAGGAGAAAGATATCGTTTTGTCAGTTGGACTAAAGCTTGGTAAGCTAATCGAGAAAAATCACCCTGACGTGAGGGTGCTTTTTACCCGTAAAGAAGATCGATTCGTGGCACTCAACCAACGAGCGGAAATAGCCAATAAAGCGCGGGCCGATCTTTTTATTTCTATTCACTGCAACGCCCTTGATCGGAGGAGGACATCACCACAAGGAGTGGAGACTTTTGTTTTGGGATTACACCGGAGTAAGGATAACTTGGATGTAGCGAAAGCAGAGAACGCCGTGATCATGTACGAAGAGGACTACTCGGTCAAGTACGAGGGTTTCAATCCTAACGAACCAGAGTCGTATATTATCTTCGAGTTCATGGCTAACGAGTTTCTAGACCAAAGCGTGAATTTCGCATCCATGGTGCAAAACCAGTTGGTTTCGAATTCTAAACGTGTGAATAGGAACGTACGCCAAGCGGGATTCTTGGTTTTGAGGGAGGTGGCCATGCCCAGTATCCTGATAGAACTGGGATATATTAGTAATCGGCAAGAAGAAAATTATTTGAAGAGTGAGAGTGGGCAGGGATCGCTTGCCACATCTATCTATAATGGGTTCAGGGAATACAAACGAGAGCACGACAAGAAAAGTCACGTGTTTGGTGATGGAGCGTCCACCGTGCGAACTTCCACCACCGCGGCGTCTACCTCTACTATCTCTTCTTCAGAGGAAATAGAATATAGGATACAATTCCTTACCTCTTCACGCGAATACGAAAGTGGCTCAGCGGTATTCAAAGGTTTATCTCCAGTGGAGGTCTATCATGAAGGCTCCACCTATAAGTATACGTACGGGAGCACGACAAGCCCTGGAGAGATTAGGCGAGTGCTTCGCGAGGTACAGGGGAAATTTAAAGATGCCTTTATCGTTGAATTCGTGGAAGGGAAGCGTGTGAAATAAACAGAACAGTAACGTATGAAGAGTAACTTAAGCAAACACGCGCTCATTGGATTGGCTTTTATCGCCAGTTTAGTCATGATTTATTTCGGGATCAATTTCTTGAAAGGAATAAACATATTCAAAAAACAGAATCAGTACTACGCGGTGTTCGACGACGTGTCGAAACTTCTCATCTCTTCTCCAGTGTACGTGAAAGGGTACCAGATCGGGTTGATTAACCAGATAAAAATGATCGGTACAGAACCCATGAGTTTTTTAGTAGGCATTAATTTAGAGGAGGACCTGCCGATTACCGAGGGTAGTTACTTGGAGTATGGCATCGATATGTTTGGTGCATCCACAGCGAATCTCGTGATTTCACCCACGGGAAGCTACCTTCAGCTGGGAGACACACTCAAGGGTAGTAAGGAGACCGGGTTGATGGATGATGTTGCTGCCGTTATGCCGAAAGCTGACTCCATCCTTACGCGAATTGATTCTGTGCTTTACTCGATTAATAAGTTGATGTTGAATCCCACGTGGGAGCAATCCATAGAAGGTATAGGAGCCACTATTAACCGATTAAACCGAACCAGTGAAAGTTTGCATTTAATAGTGGAAGCACTGGAGGGTGATCTGCCCGAAATAACCGAGAACTTGAAAGTAGTAACTGGAAATATTAAAGAGATAAGCAGTGATTTGAATCAGATGGATATGAAGAGCACGTTCACCTCCATCGACGAGACAGTAAATAACTTGAAATCGCTGACTGAAAAAATCAACAGCGATGACAACTCATTGGGTATGTTGTTGAATGATTCGCAACTCCATGATAGTTTAAATATAACTATTCATGAGGCGGCGCGACTGCTGGAAGATATTCGTCTCAATCCGGACAGATATCTAACCATCCGGTTACGTCTGTTCTGATTCCTTACAGTAGATTATTCGAGTACCTTGATCTGTTAAAATAGAATTGGTCTAAATAAGGGGGATGGCTAAAATATCAGGGAAACCCTTTGTTCGAATGACTTTAAGGAGGGAAAATGTAATTCTTTCAATCTTTTTAGTTAATGAGTGCATATTTTTTATCTCGTTGTTAATCAGAGGTGTTCGAGTTTAGTAGAAGTGTTATCTTGTTCATAGCGAGCTCGATATATGTATTCGATTGATAAATAGCATTTTTTTTTCAAACGAAGAGCTTGATAAAAAGTTCATTTTTTTTTCTCGTTTTTTTTTTGAAAATTTGTATTCAAAATTGTCAAGCGAAACTGCACTATTCGATAAGCCAAAATAACGGGTAAGTGAGGCAATCTCAAGCTTGCTTGGTTATGTCATGGTGAAGAGTAGGCTAATTTTAAGAAGTATATAGAACTAAATGAAGAGTAACTGCCGACATTTGTGGAATAACTGTTTGGATGTCATCCGGGACAATATCCCTGAGCCGGCCTTCAATACATGGTTTGCCCCTATCGTTCCATTAAATTACAAGGAACGTGTATTGACCATACAGGTGCCGAGTCAGTTTTTTTATGAATACCTGGAAGATAAGTACCTCGATTTGATTCAGCAAACACTCTACCGAGAGATTGGAGAGGGAACCATACTAAATTATCGAATACTGGTAGAGACAGAGAGCAATACCGCCGTGGAATTACGAGGCGAGAGCAAGCAATACAATCCTGTTGATAAAGGAACAAGTAGGAAAGTAACTGCAAAGGTGCCTAGCCCATTCGACCGTGTGGAGACATCCGAGTTTGATTCTCAGATCAACTCGAAATACACGTTTCATAATTTTTTCGAAGGGGAGAGCAATCGATTGGCACGTACAGCAGCCGAGGCGGTGGCAATGAACCCGGCAAAGACGGCGTTCAACCCGTTATTTGTACATGGTCACTCGGGAGTTGGGAAAACGCATCTCTGCCACGCGATCGGGTCGAGTGTACAAGAACGTTATCCAGACAAAAAAGTGCTTTACCTCTCCGCGCATCTATTCAAAGTACAATACACGGATGCACGTCGGTTTAACACTATTAATGATTTTATCAACTTTTATCAGAATATTGATGTGCTCCTGATCGATGATATTCAAGAATTATCAGGACTTGAAAAGACGCAGAATACTTTTTTCCATATATTCAATCATCTACACCAGAATAATAAGCAGCTGGTGATGACCTCTGATTGTGCACCTATGGATATGCAGGGGGTAGAGGAGCGGCTGTTGACTCGCTTTCGATGGGGGTTAACCACTATGCTAGAGCGTCCCGATAAGGAGCTTCGAAAGAAGATCCTTCAAAACAAGGTGCTATCGGATGGGCTTTCTATCCCAGAAAACGTCATCGAGTATATAGCCGAGAATGTGACGGAGAACGTGCGTGACTTGGAAGGGATCGTGGTTTCACTTATGGCTCATTCTATCATCAATAACCGGGAAATTGATATGAATCTGGCACGACGTGTGATGGAACAGAGTATTCGCTTCGAGAAAAAACGTGTAACGGTTCAGAAAATACAGGATACCGTTTCAGAGTATTTTAATGTGAAAAAAGAACTGATCCAATCGGCATCTCGAAAACGTGAGATTGTTCAGGCACGCCAAGTTACCATGTATTTCATCAAGAAGCATACCGAATTGTCACTCTCTCAGATAGGCGTGCAGGTTGGTAACCGAAATCACGCTACGGTGCTACACGCGTGCAATACGATAAAGAATTATTCCGACGTTGATAAAAGCTTTCGTTCCGATTTGGAGGAAATTGATCGACTTCTTACCAGTTGATAAGCTGTCACGAGACTTTCGAGGTTCCTTGTTTTTTTATTTTTACCCTTTTGGTTATGGCTCTCGCGTATGAAATCCCTATATTCGCGACCAGAGGGGCCACAACATATAAGAAATGAAGCAAGTCTGACCCATGGGCGGTATATATGATGCCCTCTTGTAATAAGAGCAAATATCATTGGTGAAATCAATAGTCTAAATTATATGAAACGTACAGGTAACAGCATTTTGATCATAATCCTGCTGTTTCTTAGTGTACCTCTTTTTTCTCAGGTACCGGATGGGTATTATACTTCCGCGAATGGTAAGTACGGTGCTCCCCTGAAGACAGCACTCTATCATATCATCAAAGATCCCGAAGTGGTCTCGTACGCGCTGCTATGGGAGATGTTTGAAAAGACCGACAGCCAGAGAGACAACAATGTTTGGGACATGTATTCCGACCGACCTGAAAAGGAAGCGATGTACTATCATGATTTTCGGACGAATCGGTGTGGTTCCTACCGGAGGGAAGGGGACTGTTATAATCGGGAACACACGCTTCCACGTAGCTGGTTCCAAAAAAACCGCTTATTAGAGAGCGACCTCTTCCATATTTATCCAACCGATGGTTTCGTGAATAACCGTAGAGGCAACCTGCCTTTTGGTGAGGTGGGGATCATTCTTTGGGAATCTACCAATGGATCGAAAGTAGGGCAAAATACGTTTGGTGCCTACACCCAAACGGTCTTTGAACCAATTGACGAGTATAAAGGAGATTTTGCACGTACTTTTTTTTATTTGGTTACCGCTTATGAAAATGAGGTGGTGCACTGGAACTCCGATCAATTAGGTAACAGTAGTTATCCAGGACTAAGTGATTGGTCGCTCGAGATGTTGTTGAATTGGCATCGAGAGGATCCGGTGAGCATCAAGGAGGTGAGAAGAAATGAGGAGGTCTTTAAAATTCAGGGAAATCGAAATCCCTTTATTGATTATCCTCACCTTGTTGAACATATTTGGGGCGATGCCAAGGAGATGGCTTTTGATCCGGAGGAGTGCTACGATAGTTTTATGCTGATCGAGTGTAGCCCTTTTGAACGATGGCTCGATCAAATGAAAGGATACATCAACAAGTACACGCGATGAACCGGCTTTTTCCTCGATCCCTCTCCACTCTCTTTTTAATAGTACTAACGGTATTTCAGAGCCCGATCGCGGGGATTTTTGCCTCTACCTCGGGGTATGTTGCCTCATCCTTGGAGCTTTATGATCGAAATTCAGGCACTGAACTTATTGCTTCGCGTCAAGGTGAGGAGGTGGTTCGGTTTGCAGTGATGGCCGATGTACACTACTTTTCTGCCGATTTGGTGGATGAGGGATCTGCATTAGAGGGGTACGAAATAGCTACGGGCAGGGGAGTGAACGATTTGCACGAGGTGCTCGATAGGGTGCTGGACGACCTATTGGAAGAGAGGGTGGATATCCTTCTTATACCGGGAGATTTAACGAACCATGGGGAGCGGCAAAGCCATATGGACCTGACGAAAAAACTACAGCCGCTGGTTGAATCGGGAACCCGGGTGCTTGTCATTCCCGGGAACCACGACGTGAATATTCCCAACGCGCGAGCGTACGTCGGAGAAGCACCGACTCCGGTACCTACAGTTTCTGCCGAAGAGTTTGCCGAAATATATGCGCCGTTCGGGTATGGAGACGCCCTCTCCAGGGATGATGCTTCACTGAGTTACCTCGCGGAAATCAACGACACTACCTGGCTGCTCGCGTTCGATAGCAACCGGTACGATGAGCACACTGATCGCCCCATTACCGCGGGAAGGATCCGTCCACAAACGATGGAATGGGCGCTGAACATCTTGGAAGAAGCGCGCGAGGATACCCTCACGGTGCTGGGAATGATGCACCACGGGTTGGTGGAGCATGTTCCCTACCAGTCGGCCTTTTTCTCTGACTACCTGGTGGAAGAGTGGGAGCGTCAAGCCGATAAGTTGGCCGACGCGGGGCTGGAGGTGATCTTCACCGGCCATTTTCACTCCAACGACATAAGCCGACGTATTTCACCGGCAGGGAACAGAATTTACGATGTGGAGACCGCCAGCTTGGCGCAATACCCTTTCGCCTACCGGATCATGGAATTGAAAGAGGGGCAATTGTCGATCGACAGCCGCTTCGTGACTTCCATCCCGAGCAACCCCAACTTGAAAGCGGATTACCGCGAACGGATGAAAACCATCGCGCGTAGGGTGGCCCGCAGTCGTATTGAAGGGATGGGCCTGCCGATGCCGGGAGAGACGCTGGACGCGTTGGTCGACTTGATTGCCCGGATGAGCGTGATGCATGCGCGGGGCGACGAAAAACCGGATGAGGCGATGAGGAAAGCGATAGAGAATTTTGCGACCTTGTTAGGGGGGGAAGCGGATATGGATTCGTTTGCATTCGACTTCCCACCGGAGGATAACCGGCTTGTTATCGATCTGAAAAAAGATAAAAATGACTGAATAATGCTAAATCGATGGCTTTTTTGTCCTAAAATGTTCTATATTTGCACCCGATGGTTGTCTATGCAACTAAAAAGGCATGATTAAAGTAACGGAACGAGAAATATTCGATATACTGACCGGAAAGATTTCGGGGATCATCAACCGGACATTGCTGAAGGCCTTTTCCCGTGAGGGAATTGATATTACCACGGAGCAATGGACGGTTCTTTCTTGTTTATGGCGGAAAGACAAGGTTAGTCAGCAAGTGATTTGCGACCTGACCCAAAAAGACAAACCGAGCGTTACCCGTCTTATCGACAACCTGGAAAGGAAAAACCTGGTCGTCCGGGTACCGCATACGACCGATCGGCGAATCAACCTTATTCACCTCACGGCCGAAGGTGCCTCGTTAAAGCAGAAAACCACCAAGGCGGTGCGCCACGTGGTGAACACGGCGGTGGAGGGGATCTCTCACGATACACTGCTTCAATCGAAAGATATCCTGATACGGATTATGCGCAACTTGGAACAAGGATAAACCTCGTTACGGTTCGCGATAAAACCGCGTTTTTGTAAAAATGGTTGTCTAACTAACTATTATGGTATGAGAAAAATTGGAATAATATTCATCGGTTTATGCTGCGTTTTTTCTTCACGGGCTCAGAGGCCGGTGAACCTGGAAATGTGCCGGCAATGGGCATTGGAGCATAACAAAACCCTGAAAGTGGCCAGAGAGAATGTGCGGGCGGCGGAAGCGATGTCG
>CAYFMZ010000027.1:24712-29538 GCA_964344275.1 uncultured Proteiniphilum sp. | reverse complement strand
TGGGACTGTCTTTAAAGCTATTGCTCTTGTCGATCAACGTTTCCCATTCCCGGCCGTCCAGCGACCCTTCCATCACGTAGCGGTGGCGCGAATCGGGAATCCTCCCGTAGAGATCGGACTCGTGGTCGAAGTAGTTGATCTGTACGGCGTGCACGTTGCCTGGTTGTTCCAGGTCGATCATCACCCACTCCGTGGTGTCGTTTTTCTCGGCCAGCCCGCTCTTCTCGAGGTAGTCCAAGATTTGGCCCACGCTCTCGTCCACCGATTTGATGGTGCCTAAGTAATCCTGCAGGTAACGCTGCAACTTCCACGCCGCGATCTCCTTCTCTGTGCGAGGCGTGGTATAGAAGTCGTTGTTCCGTTCCCGGTACGCCTCAAAGAACCGCTCCTTCTCGTCGGGTGTCAGCGTCTCAATGAACGCGTGCGGCCACGGGTCATAGAGTAAAGTGTCGCTATCGATTCCGGTCACCATCTTCAGGTCGTGCCCCTCGTACATATCTCGGTATACATTCATCTCCTGGTGCTTCGCGGCGAATCGCCCCTCGTACTCGTCGAAATAGTTGTCCGGCACCGGGAACTCCACCTCCTCGTAGAGGGTGTAGTGCCGTTCCGCGGGCACCCAGTTCCGATGCGGTGCCTTGTGGTGCATCATCAAGAAGAACGGTCGCGAATCGTCCCTCGTCTGCAACCACTGCTTGGTGAAGGTCGTGATCAGGTCGGTCACGTACCCGAAGTACTGCACGGTATCCTCCTTGGTGATAAAATCGGGGTTGTTGTAATCGCCCTGTCCGTTCAGTATCATCCAGTGGTCGAACCCGGTCGGCTCCGATATCAGGTGCCACTTGCCAATGACCGCGGTCTCGTAGCCGTTTTGCTGCAATAGCTTGGACAGCGTCTGCTGCGAGCCATCGAACTCCTTGTTCCAGTTCGCCAGGAAGCCGTTTTTATGGCTATGCTTTCCCGTGAGAATGCTGGCACGGCTTGGCCCCGAGATCGAGTTCGCGCAATAGTTGTTCCAGAATTGCGCCCCGTTCTCCGCGATCCGGTCGATATTGGGCGTCGGTGCCAAGCGAGAGATGGGATGGCCGTACGCGCTGATCGCCTGCGTGGCATGGTCGTCGCTCATGATAAAGAGGATGTTGGGGCGTTGCTCCCCGGTCGGCTGCCCCTTTGGCTGTCCCGCGGCCGAGAGCGCGGTTATGGCCAGTGCCCCTAGCGTGATCGATCTCAATGTTTTTAATCAAATCTGAAAAACCCTCTACGCGGTGGCTGAAAGCCCACGCTCCGGTTTCGTTTTTAAGGTAAACGTAGAGTGATGTGTAGGAGGACTCGAGCAGGATATTTTTCCCGTGTATCATCCCCTCTTTCATATCCATTCCCCCGGTCCGGGCTCCCTCTACACGTACCTCGCGATTATTCTGCAGTAGTGATGTGCCTTGATTATGGCCCACGAACACCTGATCTCCGAAACGCTTGATAAACCACGATTGGATATCGAAATCGGGGACCTGTGCAAGGGCTTTGTTGTTGTCGGAGTAATGGTATATTCCTTGATTGGTAGCCAAATAGAGGGAATTGTCGTGCACCAGGATATCCTCAACCAAACCCACCTGTATATCCGTTGGTTCAAAAAAAGAGAGGGGGGAGTGTACCCGGATATTGGAGATTCCGTTATCGAGCGCCGCCCAGATATTTTGTTCCCGATCGAGGAATATCGCCAATACGGTATTGTTGTTGAGTCCGTTATGGCGTTCCACGTGCCACTTCATGGTCCCATCGATATTCATGGAGAACAGCCCGCTGTTCAGGGTGCCGAAGATGTAGGTGTCTCCGGTAAAAAGAGCCCGGTTTACGCTGTGGGCTTCTAGGTCGTTATCGAAAGGAGTACGCCATTTCGTTAAAGAGGATGTCTGTTCCGAATAGAGGTAAAGCCCGCTCTTGGAGGTGACCAACAGGCAATCATCGCCCCGTGGCAGTACCGCCACCACGTTATCGTCATTCAGTTGTTCCCGTGAGACCACTGGATGAAAATCATTTCCATCGAAGCGATAGAAATCACTGTTAATCAACTGCGCGTATAGGGTATCACCATAAGGGAAAAAATAGAGCACCGCGGGCGAAGGGCGGGTCGTGTTTACCTGCTGCCCGTCGTACTCGAAAAATGCCGAGAACGATTGAAAGTAGATGCTGCCCTTAAACGGGTAGATGGTCCATATCTCATCGTTATGAAAGGTGTAGTCGGAAGCGAGGTTCTTTAACGAGTGATAGGCCAGCTGATGGGTCGAATCGCGCTCGAAATAGCCGAACTCCTCAAACGACCCCACGTAGATACGTTCCGGTACATGGATCGTGTCGATATGGATCGATTTCACTGAAAGCCGGTTCGGGAGGGTGTGAAGTTGCCAATTGGTGCCGTCGAAACTGAGCAAGCCGTTGTCGTTTCCAAAATAGAGTACCCCGTCGCTTCCTTGGGCAATAGCCCAGTTCTGGTTGCTTGCCCGGTAGTGGCTGGTGGTGTAATTGTAGACCGGGGGGATAAACGGGATATTTAAATCATCGGCATAAAGGGTGATTGCCGTGCAAGTCACGGCAAGAAGGAAGATGAAGAACCGTTTTTTACGGGTCGGCATACGAAGTTATTTCTTCTCCAGTAAGTTATTAATCTCGGCTTCACTCAATACTTTCACGTTGGTGAACAAGAATTTTTTATCGAGGAAGTTGCCGTATTGGTTGCATTCGTTCACGGCAGCATCGAGGCACGATCGCGCGTCGCTATCGAAAGCAAAGAGTATCTGAATCGTGAAGTAATTCGCCTTGATCTCGAACTTCTCGATAATCACGTCGGCTTTCTCCAGCTGGAAAGTAAACTCCCGGGTCACGATCTCTTTCTGTAAATCGGTTAATGGCTGCCGATCGATGGTAGTAAAAAGCGAAAAAAACCGGAGTTTCTTATCCTGCCCACCCAGTCCCGATGATATGTATATCTGCTGTTGACCCGACAGGTCGGAACTCAACACGATGCGGCTGCTCACCAACGCCATGGATGCCCAGTGGCTAAGTTCGGGTTCAAGCGGGCTACTGTGGTAGGTCTCAATCGACCGATAGGCACCTACATCTGGAATAGACGCCAAGAGGATAAGACTGCGCTTTTTACGCTCTACTGATTCTTCGGGAGAAAACAAAAGGGCTACCTCTTCGTCTCGGACGAAGGCTCTGTTTTCTCTGCGGATTCTGTCAAAATATCGAAAATACTCCATCTGCTCCTCAATCGGAACGAGATCCTCAAGGATGTGGAACGAGTCGATACCCTGTTCTTCCAATGTCTGCCTCAATCTTGCTAATAGGTCGTCTTGTCCACTCATATACGCGAAGATATGTTTTTTTCATCGCAAATGAAACGCGCTTCTCCGATTTCTTCCCGAGAATAAGGGGTTAAGGGCTTAAATTTCATCAATTCGACTGTTAATTCCTCGGAATTGTATAAATTCGCAGTACCAAATAAATATGACGACCGCACATGAGAATTAAAATAGTGAACAATTCCCGACATTCGTTGCCTGAATATGCCACGGCTGCTGCAGCGGGCATGGACTTGCGTGCCAGCTTGGAACAGCCCATCGTGTTAAAACCGCTTGAAAGGGCGCTTGTGCCGACGGGAATACACATTCAACTTCCCGAAGGGTATGAAGCGCAAATTAGGCCCCGCAGTGGGCTGGCCATCAAGCATGGCATTAGCATTGTTAACTCTCCGGGAACCATCGATTCCGATTATCGAGGCGAAATTAGGGTGATCCTCGTGAACCTCTCTAACGAAAATTTCACGATCCAAGATGGGGAGCGAATTTGCCAAATGGTCGTGGCACAGCATGCCACGATAGAGTGGGAAGAGGTGAACAGCTTGGATGAAACGAGAAGAGGAGCGGGTGGTTTTGGACACACGGGCGCGCTGTAAACACCAATTTTGTACCGTAATTAAAAAAAGGTATGTACATACACAAAAATACAACGTGGCTTTACGCTTCACTGTTTCTCTCGCTGATATTTACCGTATCACCGGTGAAGGCTGGGATTTCATCGATTCCAGCAGGCGAAATGCAGGAGTCCGTAGAATCGAAACCGGGTAAAGCGACGGTAATCGACGAAAAGGATCGTCGAAAGTTCGACTATTTCTTCTATGCCGCGTTGAATGCCAAGGCACTGGGGAAATACGACGAAGCGATGGATTTTCTCCGGCATTGCCACTCGATTGATTCAACAAATGCCAACGTGCTCATCGAACTGGGCACTTTTTACAACGTACTGCAAGAGAAAAATAAAGCGTTGGATTTTTTCAAAAAGGCAGTTAAGAACGATCCACCCAACTACTATTACAATATGATGCTCGCGGGGTTAAGCAAAGAGTTGGGTTTGAAACAAGAAGTGGTAGATATCTACGAGCAGTTGCTGGAACTCTACCCGGAAAAACAGGAACTCCATTTCGAATTGGCAAATGCCTATGCCGATAATGGTGAACTCGAGAGAGCTATTAAGGCGTTAAATGAGTTGGAAAAATCGACCGGTATTTCGGAAGTGCTCACCTTGAACAAGTTTCGACTCTACTCGATGATGGACGAGAAGGAGCAAGCGTTCGATGAGATCCAGCAAATTATCGAAAAAAACCCGGATGATCCGAGATACCTCGTGTTGATGGGAGAACTCTACATGGAAGATAACCAGAACGAGGAAGCCATTCGTTACCTGGAAAGAGCAAAAGCCATTGATTCGGAATTCCCGGCTCTCGTGTTGGCTATGGTGAACTATTACGAGAAAACCAATAACAGGAAAGC
>CAYFMZ010000027.1:17130-24612 GCA_964344275.1 uncultured Proteiniphilum sp. | reverse complement strand
TGGGTGCATCGTACTACCAACTGGGTCAACACGAAGAAGCATTGCGGGTTTTCGAGGAAGGGCTTGAAAATTCCATTATCCCGAATCCCCTCGTGGAGTCGGACTTCCATGGGCAGATTGGCGACCTGAACTATTTCTTGGGAAATGCTGATGAAGCGTTTCAAAGCTACGAAAGGGCGTTGCAACTCAACCCGCAAAATCTTCCCATATTAAACAATTACAGCTATTACTTGTCTCTTGAAAAGCGGGATCTCGATAAGGCGGAGCAGATGAGCGGGATCACGGTAAAAGCAGAGCCGTTAAATCCGACCTATCTCGACACGTATGGTTGGGTAATGTATGAGCAAGGTTCCTACACGATGGCGAAAATATACATCGAAAGAGCCATCGAGTACAGTGAAGATGATCCTTCGGCTGAAGTATATGAACACTATGGTGACGTGCTTTATCGGACAGGCAGCCCGGAAGAGGCAAAAAAGCAGTGGATAAAAGCTCGAGAGCTGGGTGGCGACTCGGAAGAGTTACTTCGCAAAATCGAAACAGGGGAGCTGAAATAAGAATACTTGTATGGCACATTTTTGTAAAACTATGACATTTTCACGAATCAACTACTTGATACTCTTTTTCATCCTGTTGGGATTTGTTTTCACGGGATGTAAAGCGAAACACAAGGTTATTCATTCAACTACACCGACCACGGAGAAAAGTAACGAAGTACTATTTGGTGATGTCTTGAACGAGAATATTTCATACAACACCTTTTCCGCGCGATTGAACGTGAGCCTCTCAAGTGGAACTCGTTCGTTGAGTTCTCGTGCCACTATTCGCATTGTAAAAGACAACGCGCTTCAGGTGTCGGTGCAACCCCTGTTTGGGGTGGAGATGTTCCGGTTGCATGTCGATCCCGATAGCGTGGTGGTTCTCGATCGGATGAACAAGCGCTACATGAAGGAATCGATCGCCACGCTGAAAGAATTCTACCCGGTGGGGTTCGATTACTATACCCTGCAGTCGGTGTTTACAAACTCCCTTTTTGTTTCCAACAAAAAAAGCGTTGTCCGTAACGATTATCGTCGGTTCGCCTATACGCGAACAACGGACAAAAACTATTTCTTGACCACGGACGATCCCGAATCGGGAATCGAATACTCTTTCACGGTGAATGGCGACGATCGTATCATCTTCACCCATTTAGCACATCCATCGAATGAATACTCGTTGCAGTGGAGTTATGGAGATTTCATACTCCTCGAAGGGGGCGTCTTTCCTCATAAAATGAACACCTCAATTGCTTTATCGGAACGTAGGATAAACACCGATTTTCTATTTTCCGATATCGTGATCAACGAACCTATGAAGCTATCCATGCAGGTACCGGATAGCTACTCGAGGGCGTCGATCGAACAAATCATGAAAATCATCGCACCGAGCCAATGAAAAAGGTAACGCTCATATTGCTGCTTGTAGTTATAGCCGCGGGCGCGAACTCTCAAAACGCGCGAATAGAAGCGTTGCAGAAACAACAGCAAGCGTTACAAGAAGAGATACGGAACACGAACCGTCTCTACTTGGACGTGAGAAAACATACTACCACCATTCTCGACCGCATAAATCTTATCAATAAACAGATCGCTTCGCGCAGGGAGTTGATCAACGTACAGAGGGAGGAGATTGAAGCACTGCGAAAAGAGGAGGCGCGATTGGAAAGCGAGATCGTGCGGCTCAACAAGGAGCTGAAGCAGAAGCAGGATAATTACGCGAACGCTATCCAAGGAATGCTGAACCAAAAATTTAGTCAGAATAAACTTCTGTTTATCTTGTCGGGGCAGTCGCTCGGTGAATCCCTTCGTAGGATGCAGTACCTGAGGGAGTACTCCAAATGGCAACGATCGCAGGCCGATGAAATAAAACAGCAGAACGAAGAAATAAGCCGAAAAAAAGAGGCACTCGCCCTGGCGAAAGTCGAGAAGGAACAAGCCCTATCGTCGCTCCAAGCAGAGCAGGAGAAGCTCCGCGGTGAAGAAAAAACCCACCAGATGGAGGTGGAGCAGGCAAGGGGACAAGAGCGTCAGCTTCAACGAGTATTACGTGAGAAACAACAACAGGCGAATCAACTGAATTCCCAGATCGAGAAGCTGATCGCGGAAGAGGTGGCGAGGCAGGAGCGCGAAGCCGAAGCACGGCGCCGTGCCGAAGAGGCGGAGCGACGTAGGACGGCTGAAGCACGAGGTGAAAAGGAGACGGAGCGAACCGAAAAGTCCGAAACGGCCGCGAGGGAAGAAACTGCCACCGATCGTGCGGCACCGGGCCCCCGGATCGAAGCAGGGGCGAGCACGGCTTCCGCGGAGTCGTTCAACCTTTCAAAAAATTTCGCCGCCAACAAGGGACGATTGCCCATGCCTGTGACGGGTACCGCTTCTATCGTGGGAACCTTTGGGAACAAGCGACACTCCGAGTGGAATATTACCACCAACAGTAACGGGATTGATATACAAGCGCAACAAGGTGCCAACATCCGGTCGGTATTTGATGGAGAGGTGTCGAAAGTGTTCTCGTTCCCCGGTTCAAATACTTGCGTAATCGTGCGCCACGGCGATTATTACACGTTCTATGCCAATATATACGACCTGTTCGTGAAGCAGGGAGATAAGGTGACCGCCGGCCAGTCGTTAGGCCGCATCTTTACCGATCCCGATACGGGAGTGTCGACCATGCATTTCCAGTTGTGGCAAAAAACGAATAAGCTCAACCCCGCGCCCTGGTTACAGCGATAAAACAGTATGATAATCGAATATACCTATGTCAATAAAACTTCGTCTCATCGTTATGAATTTCCTCCAGTTCGCGGTCTGGGGGGCGTACCTCACTTCCATGTCCCGTTACCTGGGTCCTGCCGGGTTGGGGGCGCACATTGGAATCTTTTACTCGGTACAAGGCATTGTTTCCATTTTCATGCCCGCGTTGGTCGGAATTATTGCCGACCGGTGGATCCCGGCTCAAAAGCTGTTGGGCATGTGCCATCTGTTGGCTGCCGCCTTTATGCTATCCGCCGGGCTCTACGGATTAAACTCCGGCGAGGGGGTGTCGTTCACGGTATTCTTTACACTCTACACCTTTTCGGTGGCTTTTTACATGCCCACGCTGGCTCTCTCTAACTCGGTTGCCTACACTATCCTGGAAAGAGGAGGCATGGATACCGTGAAGTCTTTCCCCCCCATTCGTGTCTTCGGGACGATTGGTTTTATTTGTACCATGTGGCTCGTGGATATCCTCGGATTTCAGACCACCGCGATGCAATTCGTGATGAGCGCGCTTATCGGCCTTCTCTTAGGGGGGTATGCATTCACGTTGCCCAATTGTCCTGTCAGCACCGATACGCGTGACAAAACACTGTTTCAAGCACTGGGGTTGGACGCGTTCAAGCTCTTCAAACAGCGAAAAATGGCCCTCTTTTTTATTTTCTCGATGTTATTGGGTGTTTCTCTGCAGATCACCAACGGGTTCGCCAATCCCTTTATCGCGAGCTTCGAAGCCGATCCAGAGTACGCGAACACCTTCGGGGTACGACACTCCAATATCCTTATCTCGCTTTCGCAGATATCCGAAGCACTCTGTATCTTGCTTATTCCCTTTTTCTTGAAGCGATATGGCATCAAAAATGTAATTTTAATCGCGATGGTCGCTTGGGTGCTGCGCTTTGGCTTTTTTGGCTTAGGCAACCCCGGAAGCGGTGTGTGGTTGCTTATCCTCTCGATGCTCGTTTATGGCGTGGCGTTCGATTTCTTCAACGTGTCGGGATCGCTGTTCGTGGATAAGGAGACCCCTCACCATATTCGTTCCAGCGCGCAAGGCATGTTCATGTTGATGACCAACGGTATCGGTGCCACGGTAGGCACCCTTGGCGCGCAATGGGTCGTGAATCAATTTACCGGTTGGCAGGAGGTGATGGTGAACGGCGAGGCGAAGTCGCTCATGATTGGCGATTGGCCGTCGGTCTGGTTTATCTTTGCCGGCTACGCGCTCGTGGTTACCATTCTCTTCGCGATTCTGTTCAAATACAAGCACGCCCCCGAGAAAATTTGATATAAAAGCAGTCAAGGCTTAAGAGAAAATAGTCAATAAAAAAGCCCCTACCGGTATTCCGACAGGGGTTTTTTTCATTCGATTGATCTGTTACCTCTGAAGAGTCTATTCTGTTTCCGGTAACATTACCACGGTCTTCAAGTTGCCTTGGCCGAGCAAGTTTGCCACGAACTCCTGTATATCTTCGCGCGTAACAGCGTTAACCGTTTTCAGGTAGTCTGAATGGGTATCCTCTCCGTAGAAATATTTATGGTTAAGGGCACTCAGCCAGTAGCTGTTCTCTTTCAAGTTCTCGTCGTAGCTCTTGTTCATGTACTCCTTCACCTTGCTGAAATCGCCTTCACGCGGGCCATCGGTAGCGATGGCGTGCAGCTCGTTGATCACTATTTGGTTCAGGTGCTGCATTAATTCCGGGTCGGTGTCGAAGGTGATCTGCAGGATGGTTTGTCCTTCCGGGTAACGCGAGATAGAGCCCCCCGTGCGTACCCCGTACGTTCCCCCTTCCTCTTCGCGTACCTTCTCTGTATACACGATGGATAAAATCTGGTTGAGCATGTTCATACGGATCTGGTTCTCGAGGCTACGCTCCATGTTGCCGGCCACCACGTTGAATACCGAGGCTTTGGGATTCTGCATGGCACGGTGGAAGATATTTTCTGAGGCTCCTGCTTGAAACTCAAATGGGACTTTCGTGAATTCGCCTTCTTCGGGTTGTCCCGGTAGCGAAGCAAGGTATTGCTCTATCACGGGTCGCACCTTTTCTTCATCAATATTTCCCACGAAGGTAAAGACGAAGCTGCCCGGGTTGCTAAATTGCTTGGCGTACATCTCCATGATACGGTCGTAATCTATTTTTTTCAGGTCGTCGGCCTTCGTTCTTCCTGTCAGCGGGTTATCGCCATAAATTGCGTGGGTGATCGAGTCGTTGAACGCGACCATCGGTTCTGCTTCTTGGTTACGAAGTTGAATCTCGCTGCGCTGTATAAACGATTGGAAAGCCTCCGCGTCTTTCCTGGGTGATGTAAAATAGAGGTAAACCAACTGAAGCATCGTTTCGAAATCCCGAATAGAGGATGAACCATTGAACATCTGCGTGGTAAGGTTGATTCCCGGGCGAGCGGACGCCGTTTTTCCTGCCAATACTTTCGGCAAGTCGGTGGAGCTAAAGTTGCCCACGCCTCCCAGCGACATCACGGAGCCCATCATCCGGCTGTTGATTGGGTCATTCACCGCGAAAGGTGAATAGCCCCCCGTGCTGGCAGCGGTCATCATGATCTGGTCGTCTTTAAAATCTGTCTCTTTCAGGATCACCTTCATGCCATTTTCAAGCGTCCACACGGTAGCGTCCATCGCCTCGTCCCTTTCAACGCGGGTGATTTTTCCCGGCGCGGGCGGTTCCGCCACGAGTGGTTCGTCGATCGACACCCCCTCGTATGCTTCGATGGTTTCGCTCTTCACCGCTGCCAATACAGCGAGCAGCTCCTCTTCAGTAGGGTAGGTCAACTCCTCTTTCTCGGGTCCGGTCACCGCGATCACGATATTGTCATCGCCCAAGAGCTGAAGGAGGGTCTGGTTGACCGCTTCCACGGGGATATTGGGTGCTACAGCCTGAATAAATTGATACTCGAATTCGATGCCCGGAATGGGTTCCCCATCGGTAAACGCGCGCACGTATTCTTGTGAATAGGACGAGTTTCGTTGCTTGTCTCTATTATTATAGGCCTCCTCGTAACGATTTATGATGTTGGTGCGAGCCACTTCATACTCGGCCGCGGTGAAGCCGTGTTGTCTAACACGCTCCGTCTCTCGCACTATGGCCGCCAACGCGTCGTCGATTTTATCTTCCGCGCTGCTCGCGATCACTGTCCACGCGTCCTTCGTTTTGGCCACGAAGTAGTCGTCATCGTACGCGTACGCGCTGGTGAAAGGAGCGTCCGGTTTTTGGGTCATCTCCGCGAAACGAAGGTTCATCATCGAAGATGCCGCGCTCAATATATACTCGGTCAGGTATCCCGCTTGCGTGTTTCGCAGCTCTTGGGGGATGGGATCGTGCTTGTAAAACACCATGATTTGCGTGTTGCGTGCCTCTTTATCGGTAGCGATGGCCACGATAGGCTCTTCGTTATCCGATACCGGGTAGTACACCCGTTCCGCTCTCTCCTCTTCCAGGGGGATAGGCGAGAAGAGTTCAATCACCTTCTGTTCCATCTCCTCGGCATCGAAATCGCCCACCACGATAATCCCTTGCAGGTCGGGGCGATACCATTTGTGGTAATAGGCTCGAATCTCTTCCGGTTTGAAGTTGTTAATCACGTCGATGCTACCGATTGGCATACGGTGCGCGTACTTGCTCTCGGGGTACATTTTCGGGAGCAGTTGATCCCACAGGCGTTGCTGGGCACCTCCCCGGGTGCGCCACTCCTCGCGGATCACACCCCGCTCGCTTTCCAGCTCCTCCTCCTCCAGCAGGATAGCGTTCGACCAGTCATGCAGCACGAGTAGAGCCGAATCCATCAGATTCTGGTTGGTGGTGGGGATATTGCTCATGAAGTACACCGTTTCATCGAACGAGGTGTAGGCATTAATGTTGGTGCCAAACTTGATCCCGTTGTCTTGCAGGTAATCGAGCATCGTTTTCCCGGGAAAGTTTTTAGTCCCGTTAAATGCCATATGTTCCAGGAAGTGAGCCAGTCCGGCTTGATTATCTTCCTCTTGCATCGATCCTACCTTTTGCGCGATGTAAAAGTCGGCCCGGTTCTCGGGCAACTTGTTATGACGGATGTAGTAGGTGAGCCCGTTCTCGAGTGTACCGGTCCTCACGTTAGGATCTACCGGCAGTGGTTGGTTCTGTTGCGCGAACGCGGTTATGGTAATCGCGAGCAACAGGAGCGTGGAAATTTTTCTCATACGGTTATATTATTATTGGTTTGTGGAGCTCTTTATCTCCACGTTTTGAGTTACAAGTTGTAGATTCAATCTTTAGATTCTATCCAAGACAATTTTAATAAGGTCTTCAGTGGAGCCTTTGTAGTCGGCATTCGATTCTAAGGCCACCCGGTTAGCGATAATGGCGCAGACGGTCATTGCCTTATGTCCCATCATTTTGGCAAGCCCCGCGATGGCGGAGCTCTCCATTTCGTAATTGGTGATGGAGTGCTCTTCGAATCTGAACGATTCGATCTTGCTATTCAATTCGGGGTCGGCGAGTGCTAATCGCACGTGCCTACCTTGTGGACCGTAAAAGCCAATGGCGGAGATGGTGACCCCGCGGATCATATCGTGTCCGATACGATCCACGAGCTCCTCATCGGCACTCACCACGTAGGGTGAACAGTGGAAAGGCGACCAATTGACATGGCGCTGGAAAGCTTCTTCGAACTCCTCTTCACGCACTCGGGC
>CAYFMZ010000027.1:11788-17030 GCA_964344275.1 uncultured Proteiniphilum sp. | reverse complement strand
GTACCCGTGACGGTGTGGAACTCGCGGCTTTGCACGTCGACCTCGATCTCGTCGAAGAAAGAGGCCGTAACAGCCACCCTTCCGGGATCGCCCATCATCACGATTTTGTCCGAGAGCTGCTCTGGCTTCACGTGAAGGTGAAACGCGCTTCCATCGGAATTAATGATCAATTCCGATTCGGGAATAATTCTCATAGCTTGGTTTATTAAAAAATCACGCTTACACGTTACTTCTTGTTCTCTTTATTGCCTCCTTGTGGGCGTGCGATAGAGTCCCTCATATCGGTATCGGCTTTGATATTCTCCATCCGGTAATAATCCATGATGCCTAAATTGCCGCTCCGGAATGCTTCGGCCATCGCGATGGGCACCTCTGCCTCCGCTTCAATCACCTTGGCGCGTGCCTCCTGTGCCTTGGCCTTCATCTCTTGCTCCAGGGCAATGGCCATGGCGCGACGCTCTTCGGCCCTCGCCTGTGCAATGTTCTTATCGGCTTGCGCTTGGTCCATTTGCAGTACCGCGCCAATGTTTTTACCTATATCGATATCCGCGATATCGATGGAGAGGATTTCAAAGGCGGTACCCGCGTCCAGTCCCTTTCTCAATACCACTTTTGATATGGAGTCGGGATTCTCGAGCACCGATTTATGCGACGCCGCGGAACCGATCGAGGATACGATACCCTCGCCCACGCGCGCTAAGATGGTCTCTTCGCCTGCCCCTCCCACGAGGCGTTTAATGTTGGCGCGCACGGTTACCCTTGCCTTGGCGATCAGCTGTATACCATCGATAGCCACCGCTGAAACGGGAGGTGTATCGATCACTTTCGGGTTCACCGACATCCGCACGGCTTCCAGCACGTCGCGGCCCGCGAGGTCAATAGCCGTGGCCATTTGAAAGGTCAGTTCGATATTTGCCTTCGAAGCCGATACCAGCGCGTGCACCACGTTCTCCACGTGCCCCCCCGCGAGGTAGTGCGCTTCCAGGTTGTCGCGCGTTACATTTTTTAGCCCGGCTTTATGTGCCTCGATCATCGCGTACACGATGGTGTGGGGCGGTACGCGGCGTAGGCGCATTAAAAAGAGCTGCACCAACGAGATGCGGACGCCTGCTGATAACGCGTTGATCCATAGGAAAAACGGCACGTAGTGAAAAAATATCAACAGGAAAATGACGATTACGGCAATCGTAATAATCAAGGGAAATGAAAAATCCATAATGGTTTTGTTTTAGGATGTTATTTAATTGCTAATTGACTCGTTTTCTTTTTTCTTGACGAGAACATTGTACGTTTTTACTTTCACGACCTCCACCTCCGACTCTTCGTCGATGAATTCACCGTCGTACGATTTTCCCTCTACCTCGATATCGTTCACCAGCACTTGGCCGATAGGATTCAAGCGAGAGAGTGCCACGCCCGTGTCGCCCACGGCGATATTCGCCAAGTGGCTGTTATCCATCCGGCCTTCGATATTGGTTTCGAGGGCAATTCGTCGTAGCGACTTCGACTTAACAAGCCAGTAGAAGGTCCCTCCCAGGGCCACGGCCGAAGCAGCCAGCGCTATATTACCCGCTGTAGAACCAAGGAACATATACGCGTACACGATTCCCCCGATCAGGAAAATCGCACCCGCGATACCCGCAATACTGATGCCGGGCAGCAGGAATATCTCGATAAGCATGAAAAGTATACCCAATACTATCACGGCAATTACTACTATGAGGTTAAGTGTCATATTTTGAATATAAATTAAATGTTTTGTCCACTGCTTCTTATTTCCTGGTTACGTGCTTGTATCTCCAGGCGTTCAATCTCTTTGTGAAGCGTTGCTTCTTGCTCCTCCAGTTGAAGGATGGAACTTCGCAACGTGCTATTTCCCGAATCACCGGCCGCGAACCGTTCCCGTTGCTCCGCGAGCGTTTCACGGAGGGTGTTCAATTGATTTTTTAATCCTTGAGCTTGCGAGAAGATCGACCGGGCTTGGTCGTTCTTGAAATCGGAAAGCATCCGGTAAGTGGCCCTATCGTTGATCACGAACTCGAAGTCGCCCCGCTCTTGCTGCTCCTGCACCGGTTTTTGTTGTGCCAAGAGGCGCAACGACGTGTAGTCGCTGTTCTCCTTCCACGACTCCGCGATCGAAGCGATCATGGCTCGCCGGGCCATATACTTCATCTCCTCCTCTTCGCTCTCCAATTCTACCGCTTCCACTAAGGTAACCCGTTGGTTAGGTATAAAGGTATAAATACAGACGGAATCGGCCGGTTGGAAACGATCCGAAGCGAACCACCCGATCCCTTTCTCTTCATCGATCGCCATCAGGTAATCGTTAAAGGGAGAATTAAACGGCATATTTAACTGGTTGGGCACGAGGTAGGTGTCCGAAGCCAGGTTGTAGCGAGTCACGTAGAGATCGTATCCCCCGAACGATTGATGCCCGGTAGACGCGAAGTAGATCGTGAGGCCATCGCTCAACACGAAAGGATAGGCCTGGTTTCCCGTGGTGTTAATCGACGAAGGCAACTGCTTCTCGTTCCCGAACGCGTCGATCAATTTTTCCATCGTGTAAAGGTTACTCCCGGTGGCTTTATCCCCTCGGGAGTAATATATTTTGTCGCCCCTTTCGTTCATGTAAAGTGTTTTATCGCTGCCCAGCTGTTCGTTAAAGAATTCACTCAGCGGTATCAACGAACCGGAGGAGGTGCTCAGGTTGTACGCCGTTAAAAACTCGCTTTTGGGCAACAGTAAGCTATCGATTATTTGCACGTCTTCGGTGCGGCTCACCGCGCGTTGCAATCGATCGGCATATTCCCTCGCTTGCTCCAATCGGTCCAATGCTTCTTGGTTTCTTCGGTTGGCCCTCTGGTATTTTTCAAACTCTTTCTCCGCCTCATCGAAACGGTACAATTTGGTGTAAAGTTCCCCGAGGTAAAGATACGCCTCTGTAACCTTTCGGCCGGAGGCAAACTCAAGATACTCCCGTGCCTCAATTAACCTACCCGTTTCGTAAAGGCTCACGCCCAGCCATTGGTTGATGGGCGCGTTGGTGGGGTTATCCCGATACTCACGCTGGAACACCGGCAGTGCCTCGGCATACCGGCCTTCTTGGTACCACTCTTTGGCCTCATCCAGCGATTGCGTTCGCGCTTGAAACGGTATACCCAGCCCGATAAAAAGGATAATATGACAGATATATCGTATGTTCATTGATTCACTTTGCTTTGTAAGACTCAAAGATAGCAATTTGTTTCTTTCCCGCTCCACAATTAGGTCGGAAATTTGTCATTCCTCTGCTCTCCACTCCAAGATATCGCCTGGTTGGCAATATCGAAAAACGATAAATAAATATTCATTAATGATAATATCTTGATAAACTGGTTGAACAGATTTCATTGTTTTACCGTGAACGACGGCTGCTTTTTTTATCCGTGAGTAAAAAGCAGGTTATTTACTTAAATTAAGATATACCTGATTCTAACCAAACTCTTAGCTGATTCTATTGTATTAGAATTTTAAAAGACTTTGATAAGACTTTGGTTAGACTTTGACAAGACTTTGGCCGGAGGAAATTAAAGCGGAGCGAGGGTAAAAAAATTAAAAATAATATAATGTTGTAAAAATGTCCACGGGGGATTCAATTATAAAATCACGAAATCAACGCGTGGGTGTTTATTCCGGTCTAACATCTTTTTGTATCTTTGTGCTCTCATCTTTACAGGTTATGCACGAAAAAATAATTATCCTCGATTTTGGTTCTCAAACCACCCAACTGATCGGCCGCCGCGTGCGGGAGTTAAGCACCTATTGCGAAATTGTGCCTTACAATAAGTTTCCGTCCCACGATGAAACGGTGAAGGGGGTGATCCTTTCCGGGAGCCCGTTTTCGGTGAACGACCCCAACGCGTTCACCGCGGACATGGAGGCGATTCGCGGGAAGTATCCCGTGCTGGGTATTTGCTACGGCGCGCAATGGATGGCCAAATCGGCCGGTGGGGCTGTCGAAAAAGGGGATAACGGGGAATACGGGCGTGCCCGATTGAACGTGAAAGCGAGCGACGACCCGCTGTTGGCTGGGATCGGGCAAAGCAACCAAGTGTGGATGTCGCACGGCGATACCATCGTTCATGCTCCCGAGGAATTCACCGTGATCGCTTCTACCGAGGACGTGGAGTACGCGGCGTACCGGGTAGAGGGGGAACCCACCTGGGGTGTGCAGTTTCACCCTGAAGTGTTTCACACCGAGCAGGGAACGAAGATACTGGATAACTTCCTCGCCATCTGTGGGGTGAAGAAAGATTGGACGCCCGCCTCGTTTATCGAGGCTACCGTGAAGGAGCTCAAGGAGATGCTGGGCGACGATAAGGTGATCCTCGCCCTCTCGGGGGGAGTGGACTCGTCGGTGACCGCGGTGTTGCTGAACAGAGCCATCGGGAAAAACCTGACCTGCATCTTCGTGGATCACGGGTTGTTGCGCAAGAACGAGTTCGAGAATGTGCTGGAGAACTACGAGCACTTGGGGCTCAACGTGATCGGGGTGAACGCGAAAGAGCGCTTCTACAAGGAGTTGAGCGGGGTGACCGATCCCGAGGAGAAACGGAAAATTATTGGAAAAGGATTTATCGACGTGTTCGAGAGTGAGGCCAAGAAGCTAACGGATATCAAGTGGTTGGCACAAGGGACCATCTATCCCGATATCATCGAGTCGCTCTCCATTACCGGGGTGACCATTAAAAGCCACCATAACGTGGGAGGATTGCCCGAGAAGATGCACCTGAAGCTGTGCGAACCGTTGAAGTTGTTGTTCAAGGACGAAGTGCGGAAAGTAGGACTGGAACTGGGGATGGAGCCGCGCCTGATTCACCGTCACCCGTTCCCCGGGCCGGGGCTGGGCATCCGCATCTTGGGCGATATCACGCCCGAGAAAGTGCGGATCGTGCAGGATGCCGACGATATCTACATTTCGAGCCTGCGCGCGGCGGGACTGTACGATCAGGTATGGCAGGCAGGAGCGATTCTACTTCCGGTGCGGTCGGTGGGCGTGATGGGCGACGAGCGCACCTATGAAAACACCATCGCGTTAAGGGCGGTAACATCAACCGACGCGATGACGGCTGATTGGTCGCGCCTCCCGTACGAGTTCTTGGCAAAGGTATCCAACGAGATCATCAACAAGGTGAAAGGGGTCAACCGCGTCGTGTACGATATCTCCTCGAAACCGCCCGCGACCATCGAGTGGGAGTAATTA
>CAYFMZ010000027.1:2339-11688 GCA_964344275.1 uncultured Proteiniphilum sp. | reverse complement strand
CGTCGTGTACGATATCTCCTCGAAACCGCCCGCGACCATCGAGTGGGAGTAATTACAGCGCTACTCCGGGCGTTTAAGCTCCGGGTACGCGATGCGTGAATGGTATATGGTGACTAGCTTCTCGACAAATACATCTTTCACTGTTTGAATATCCCGGAATGTAATTGGGGCTATCTTGAAATAACCCTCGTTTAGCTGCGAATCAATAATTTTTTCTACCTGGTTACGAATAGACTCCTCGGTATACTCCGGCAGGCTTCGTGAGGAGGCTTCCACCGCGTCGGCCATCATCATGATAGCAGTCTCCTTCGAGAAAGGATTAGGGCCCGGGTACATGAAATTAGCCTCGTTCACTTCCTTCCCCGGGTTCGCGTTTCTCCACGAATTATAAAAATACCTTGGCATGCTGGTGCCGTGATGGGTTTCGATAAAATCGATGATCTGTTGGGGTACCCGGTGTTTCTGTGCGATTTTTATCCCGTCTTTCACGTGATTAATGATAATACGTGCGCTCTCTTCAAACGGCAAACCTGAATGAGGGTTCATCCCGGGTGCTTGATTCTCTGTGAAAAATGCCGGGTTAACCATCTTTCCTATATCGTGGTATAATGCACCTGTTCGAATCAAAGAGGCATTAGCACCTAGCTTACCTGCTGCCGCCACGGCTAGATTGGATACCTGCAACGAATGTTGGAAAGTACCCGGTGCTTTTTCGGATAGTTCTTTTAGCAACGGCTTATTAATATTGGATAACTCCACCAGTGTGACTCCTGAAATAAACCCGAAGGTACGTTCAATGAGATAGACCAGTGAATAAGAAAACAGGATAAAGATAAAATTGATTAAGAAATAGACAAGCATTACCCAGTCAGCTTCCGTCACGCTTCCCTCTTGATACATTACCAAGCCAATATAGACCACGATATAAGTAAAGAGAATGAAAAACGAACTCTTGATAAGTTGAGAGCGCTCGGAAAGTTCCTTTAGCATAAAGATAGATATCATAGATGCCGAGATCTGCACGATAATAAATTCAAATGGGTACGGTACCATGAGGGAACTCAAAATGATCATCGCGAGGCTAGCAAACAACGCGGTTCTAGAATCGATAAACGTGCGGATCATGATGGTCAGTATGGCATACGGGATGATATAGACACTAAACAAATCGAAACGTACCGTGATGGCGGTAAGGGACACGAAGATCACGATAAGCAGTACCATGAACACCACGTGTTTTCTGTTTCTGTACTCGTGGGGACGAAAGTAGAGTAAGTACATGTAGAAAGCTCCAAACATCAGAAAAACCAGTAGGAACTGACCAAGTATTTTCGAAATATTGGTGGTAGCACCGCCGCTTCGTTCGTCAGTGGCCCTCTCCAGTGAGGAAAGAATGTTGTATGTACGCGTATCCACGATCTCTCCTTGATCGATAATACGTTGCCCCTGCTGTACCATCCCGCGGCTAATGTCGACCTGTTGAACAAATTCTTTCCTTGCTTTTTCGGATGTACTCGCGTCGTAAATGATGTTTTCCCGAATATACTCGTTGATATTGGCGGCTTTCAGCGTGGTAGCATCAAAATCGCCGGGTACATCTTCTATAACCTTCTCGTAGGCCGACCGGATAGTATAAAAAGTTTCAATTTGACGGGATTCCGCCACGTTCCCCTGTTTCAATCTTAACGCGCCCGTGCGAGACAGCTGGATACGGTCGTAATCTTCCGATCGCATGATGCCGTTCTCGTAAATCTCGGTGAGTTTATCTCGTATATAAAGTTTGTGGGTAGCGGGAAGCTCCGAAAGACGGGTGTTGAGGTTGACGTCCGCGTCAAAATCAGCCAGTGCATTTACTTTTATTTCATCATTTACAATGAAATAGGGTTCGTAAAACTCCAGTATGCTGTCTTGTTCGATTTTCAGTTGTTCCGCCGGCTTGTAGATAGGAAAATCAAAGGGAGCGGTAAGCAAACCATACTGCCAGGGTCTTCCCTCATCGAACGAGTAGTTAAAACTCCCTTGACGTGGAAAGATATAGGTGATAAAGAGGATCGCGACAATAAACACTAGCGGGACAAATAGTTTTGTCCGGATCCTGATTCTTTTCTTTTTCTTGGGTGGAGTTACGCTCATGCCTCTTTCGTGTCGATTATGTAGTTTGTAGATTTGTTGTTAAACAAACAAGAACCTGAATTGTTCTTGTATTTACCCTTTACCAGGTTTTAAAGCCTCAATTCTACCATTTTGTTTAAAGAAGATTGGGTGAAATCGTTTCGTTGATGTTACCTTTGTACCCTACGCCAATATGAGGAAGTTTATGCAACAATATGAAATTGATCTTGTCTACCTGTGGGTGGATGGGAGCGAACCCGTGTGGTTGGCAAAGAAAAATCAATTTTTGGGCATCCAGCCCGAGGCAAATATCGAGGCCATTTCAAAGGCACGCGTAACCGATAACGGCGAGTTGAAATACTCGTTGCGTTCCATGGAGAAAAACGCTCCTTGGATCCGGAAAGTGTTTATCGTAACGGATGAACAAACGCCCAGTTGGCTTGACGAAACGAATAAAAAAGTAGAGATTGTAGATATTCGCCGGCTCCTTCCTGAAGAGTCGCTCCCCTGTTATAACTCGGTAATAATTGAACATTTTTTATGGAAAATACCCGGCTTGTCGGAACATTTCCTCTACTCGAACGATGATATGTTTTTCGCTCGCCCGGTTACGCCCGCTTTCTTTTTCACTCCTGCCGGTTGGCCAATCGTCCGATTGCAACGTTCGTTCCTCGGGAAATGGATGCATAACTTCAAAGAGCATTTTTCGATCCATACCAATTTATACAGGAAGACTTTGCACAACGCCGCCTTGCTGATCGAGAAGAGGTTCGGGAAATATTACTCGGGAACGCCTCACCATAACGTGGACGCGTACTTGAAGTCGGACTACCGGAGGGTAGTGGAAGAAGATTTCAAGGGGGAGATAGCCGCCACGATTACTCATCACGTGCGGGATGAAAAAGATATACAGCGAATCATATACCTGTATTACGCGTTAGCGGTAAAACGGGGTAAATTAAAATACACGGGTAGGCGCGAATCGTGTAGGATTCGATTGCATAAACCCGATTACATCTCTTTTATCACGAAATATCGTCCCTATCTTTTTTGCTTGAACGATACGCATCATGCTACCGACGAAGATAGGGAGCGGGTGGAACCTTTTTTAGAGGCTCTCTTTCCCGATAAATCTTCGTTTGAACGAGCAGGTGAACCGTTACATCCGTGAACATGATCGTTTGGATGTCGTAAAAACGTTACTCTTCAAAATGAAATTATGCCTGATAAAAAAGAGTGTATCGTGCTGATCCCGGTTTATGAACCGATCAAAGGAAGTGATAGGAACACGATAAAGCAAGCTATAGCTATGACCCCCGGGATGGATAAAGCGTTCATCGTGCCCCGGTCTTCCGCTATGGATGAAAATTTTGCTGACTTTGAAAATTTCCGAGTCGAGCGATTTGATGACTCCTTTTTCGCGAATATCAGAGGATATAACAGGCTTATGCTTGATGTGAATTTTTACAGGCGATTCAACGACTATAAATATATGTTGATCCATCAATTAGATGTCTATCTATTCAGGCCCGATCTGCTCTACTGGTGTAGTAAAGACTATGATTATATCGGTGCCCC
The DNA here is from genome assembly GCA_964344275.1 of uncultured Proteiniphilum sp. Lineage (GTDB taxonomy): Bacteria > Bacteroidota > Bacteroidia > Bacteroidales > Dysgonomonadaceae > Proteiniphilum. The sequence continues at coordinate 7,998 of CAYFMZ010000027.1, read as the reverse complement.
GTGGCTCAAGCCTCTTAAACTCAACAAAGCTAAGCTCTATTCAATTTTACTTAAACTAATTCCCCCGTTTTACATGAAGCGCTTAAGGAATAGGATCGAGCACTATAATAACGTGGGGAATGGGGGATTGTCGCTACGCAAAACCGAGACGTTTGTACAGATACTCGAATCAACTCAAATCCCTGGTGTATTAAATCCCTATTTGAAAAGACAGGCATTTAACGACTCACTCTTTAATGAAGATGTTTTTTGGAGCCTCGAAGGTCCTCGTCTCTATGAAAAATTCAGGAAACCGGAATGGCGTGAAGCCATTTGTTTTTCAGTAGAAAAACACCCTTCCTTTGCTTTCTCTTTGATGAGTAGCCAGTTACCTTTTGGTTGTCATAAACCCGCCGTACATGAACCTGAATTCTGGGAAAAACATATCCCGTTTCTCCATCCCGAGTAGTAGAATAACTCTACAATTCGAAAGTTGACTTTTCGGGTAAAATTGTTTGAAATGCCGCTTCAATATTATCCATCACCTGATCGTAATTCCGAATATGTTGGTTGTCGTTCAGGCAAATTAACTTGTAACTTTGGTCGTATATCGCTCTTACCGCTTGTTTGGGCCGCATGAGCAAAGGAAACATTTTCGTGTCTTGATAGGTATTGTAGGGCATGAAGCTCGAACGGCAGATCTGCCAAGTACGGAAGAGTTCCTGTGTGTAATCGTCAGGGCTTCGGAAACGGTTTTTTGAAACAGCCGAAAGTCGGTCTCCCGCGTAATCCCAGACCTCCTCGAAAGTGGATTTAAGATAGGGCTGCGCGTTATGGGGTGTCATAAGGGTCACGAATTTCCCGTGCGGTTTGAGCAGTTTCGTGAAGTTAGCTTTCTTTCCGTAGGAGGGGTGGAACCACTTGTCGTGATCACGTTGCATCACTTCCCGTTTGTTGAACCTTTCATTGATGATTCGGATGTTATTTTTGAGGCACTTCGACCACATCCCGATGCCCGAGTTGTGACGGAATGCCGCGATGTCATTAGGTAACCCGTCGGTAAAAAAACGTCCTTCCGTGACGTGGTTTGTAATGAAAAAATCGTCGTTAAAGTAAACAAAGTGTTCGGAGAGCCCGGGAATTTTATGCAGGTAGATTTCGATAAGGGATGAGTTGAATACCGGTAAAAACTTTTCAGGAATGTAATCGGTATGATTTACCATTTTTAGTTTGTGGTGAGTAGTGTCAAGCCAATCCGGTTTTTGACCACACGTGACAAAGTGTATGTTGCGAACCCAAGGCGCAAACTTCTCTACCCCTCGGAACCAGTACTTCAAGAAACCGTGATCCCGAAAACGGGCTTCCGTTACTTCGTTCTTCCGGTTGTCGATCTTACCGGAGTATTTAGCAAAGTCGGCCTTCCATTTGGGATCGTCCATGTCGACCCAAGTAATTACAAAATCAATTTCCATTATCTCTGTTTTACTGAATCATTTGCGCGTTTTGCTGAATAAAGTCGATCACCTTAAGCTGATGCGCTAATTTCACTGCAAGCGGGAAATGGTGTCAATCGCTTGCTGCAGTCGGTTAAGTGTCTCTTTTTTACCGATAAGTTCGGTAATGAGAAACATGCCGGGGCCTTTCGGCTCGCCCACGATGGCGAGGCGCAGCGCGTTCATAATACCGCCCATGTTGAGCCCATTGTCATTTATCCACTTCTTTACGACCGTTTCCTGATAGGTCGCGGAAAAATTATCCATCGACTCGTAGACTTCGATTAATTGCTGCATCTGTTGTGGCGTTTCTTCTTTCCAGCGTTTGCGTACTGTTTTTTCGTCGTACGTGGTGGGTGCTTCGAAGAAGAAGGACGACTGCTCCCAGAGTTCTTTCTCGAAGTGAACCCGTTCTTTCACCAATCCTATGATCCTTGCTACCTTCTCGGTGGAAACCGTGATCCCTTTCTCTTCCAGGGTGGGGATAAACCGTTCCGCCAGCTCATGATTGGGCATTTTGAGGATGTACTGGTGATTGTACCACTTGGCTTTTTCGATGTCGAACTTGGCACCGCTCTTGCTGCACCGCTCGAAAGAGAAAGCTTTTATCAGCTCGTCAAGGGTGAATAACTCTTGGTCTGTTCCCGGGTTCCATCCCAAGAGTGCAAGAAAGTTTATAACTGCTTCAGGGAGATACCCCTCTTCGCGGTAACCGGACGATTTTTCGCCGGACGCGGGATCGTTCCACTCCAAGGGGAAGACAGGAAAGCCGAGGCGGTCGCCATCTCGTTTGCTGAGTTTCCCGTTCCCTTCGGGTTTCAAAAGGAGTGGAAGGTGAGCAAACCGGGGCATGCTTTTTTCCCATCCCAGTTCTCTATATAACCATACATGTAGCGGGGCGGAGGGCAGCCACTCTTCACCGCGAATCACGTGGGTGATACGCATCAGGTGATCGTCTACCACGTTGGCCAAATGGTAGGTGGGTAGTTCATCAGCCGACTTGTAGATTACCTTGTCGTCCAGTACGGAAGAGTTGATCACAACTTCTCCCCGTATCATATCGTTTACGACTATCTCCCTGTCCGGCTCAATTTTGACACGTACCACGTACTGGGTTTTTCTTTCGATCAACGTTTGAGCCTCTTCTTTGGACAAGGTAAGCGAGTTGCGCATCTGTCCTCTCGTGGAAGCATCGTATTGGAAGTTAGGAGTCTCTTTCCTTTTAGCCTCCAGCTCTTGGGGAGTGTCGAACGCGATATACGCTGCTTTGCTTTCAAGTAGCCGGTGAACGTGTTCCTTGTAAATTTCGCGGCGTTGCGATTGCTTGTAGGGCCCATGGGCTCCTCCTTTTCGGGGACTCTCATCGAAAGGCAATCCTAACCAGTCGAATGCTTGCTGAATATACTCTTCCGAACCCGGCACGAACCGGGATGAGTCGGTGTCTTCGATGCGTAAGATAAAATCACCTCCTTGCTGCTTGGCAAATAGCCAATTGTACAAAGCAGTGCGGACACCGCCAATGTGTAGTGGCCCGGTTGGACTGGGTGCGAAACGGACCCTCGTCTTCTGTTGCGTCATAATGTTGTCTCTTCTTTATTCACGGCTATTTCATTAGCAAATTAATATCACCCAAGGGTAGGGCGACCTATCCTGCTAACTAACTGCAAAAATAGGAAAAAAAGGCGATCTATTGAAATAAAGCATGAAAACTGCCTCTGGAATGTGTGAATCGGTTTTTCTTGTTTATAAATATTGACAAGCGAATATTCAACGATTTAATGATGCGTTATGGGAGAGCTTACAGGATCTATCTGCCTGAAAAAGGTAGAGCCTCGCTTCATTTCCCAAGTTGAAAAGAAGGTCGATGATGCTCAAGTTAGGTAAGAAACCATGCTTTTCGCTGAAAACCTGGTTATAGGGAGGGGCTTCAAAATGGGACGGCCTTTTAGGGTGGATCGCCTCGCGCAGGTCGATACAATTAGCCTCGTCGGTTTTCATATACTCGGTGGTGTATTCTGTATCGGTTTCAATACCCAGTAAACGGCAAATGAGAACGCGTAGCTCTTCGTTGAAATCGTGTAGGAAGCGGTGCTTTTTCTCGTAGAATGGTCTAAAATCATCCTCGTAATAGAGAAAGAATGGGGTGGAGTTGTAGGCCGACAGGATGGCGTTCCAATGCAGGTGGCGCCAGTTACCATGTTCCGATACTCGTATATCCTTCATGAATGTACGTTCCCTGCCCGGTTTCTCGATGGGGATACTAAGGGTCATCGGCCCATTTGCTCCCCCGATAACGCATCGGTTACGGTACGATTGTTTTTGATAATTATCATGGATCTCTATCGTCGCGCACTCGGCATGAAAAAGTGCCGCGTAGTATTCCACCGGGGCCAAGTAAAAGGAAGAGAGAAGGAGATTGCGTGGCTCTTTTATCACTTCATGCCTTTTTTAAATCGATTCACGTGCTTTATTTCCCTTTGCCTTCTTTTCCCCTGCATTCACTTGAGTTTGTTAAACGAGGTTACGCCGGTATATTCGCTTTACGGAACAATCTTTCCCATCGTATTTTCCCGTTGAACCAATTCCGATCTTTTTCAAATGAGAGCCAGATAAGCATGGGGCTCCCCACGATATGATCTTCCGGCACGAATCCCCACGAGCGGGAGTCGGCCGAGTTGTGGCGGTTATCGCCCATCATAAAGTAATAATCGTACTTGAACGTGTATGAGTCGGACTCTTGGCCGTTGATGTATACCTTGCCATCGCGATAATCGAAATCGTTCCCCTCGTAATTCTTGATACACCGTTCGTAAGCTGCCACCTTGTAATCGACGTCGCTATCGAAAGTGATGGTGGCTCCTCGCGCGGGAATCCATAGTGGCCCGTATGTGTCCCGGGTCCACCCACCGTCATGATCCAGCGGGTAATAGTAATTCAAACCGGGCTGTTCTTTCTCTTTAACGATATTCCACACGAACGGGCGAGCCTCCATCTTTTCCACCATTTCGGCCGTCATGGGAATGCTGTAGTAAATTCGCCCGTTGTTTCCATCGCGGGCCTGTAGGCCGAAGAGTGCCATGCTTAGGCTATCCACTCCGGTGAGATCTTGTGAGCGAGGAGCCGCCTGGCCGTAAGCATCCTGTAAATAATCCGCCTTATTGATGCCCAGTTCGGTAAAGAGATCCACGGAAATAGGGGTGCCATCGGTGTGGATCATGTAGTTGTGTTGCGCGAGTCGAGGGTTAGGTAGGTACTCTCCATCGATAAACAGGCTGTCGTCTCGCATCTCCAAGGTCTCCCCCGGAAGGCCAATGCAGCGTTTCACGTAGTTCTCTCTACGGTCTATCGGACGGTATACCACTTCACCGTAGGTGCGTTTGTCAGCCCGAATCCCCGCGCTCCCTTCGGGATGATATTTTGCCAGCGTGTAAAAATCGACCCCCTGCTGGTTCAATGCCACCGTGTCGCCAGGAGGGAAATTGAACACCACGATATCGTTACGCTGTACTTTACCGAAACCTTTCAATCGCCGGTATTTCCATTGTGGTTTCTCGATATAGGATTTTCCACCCACCACCGGCATGGTATGTTGAGCCAGTGGGAAAGAGAGCGGTGTGATGGGTGCTCGAGGCCCGTAACTCAGCTTACTTACCGCGAGGAAGTCGCCCACCAGCAGTGATTTCTCCAACGAAGAGGTGGGTATCTGGTAATTCTGAAAAAAGAAGGTGTTGATAAAATAGACCGCGATCAAAGCGAAGAGGATCGCGTCCACCCACTCCATTGTTTTTCGAAACGCGGTGTTCTTCGACTTTTTCCAGAAGCCCCAGGGCACGAACTTGGTGATATAAATATCAAGAAGGAGTGGGAGGAGCAACAGTACCCACGCCGACCGGGCCCAAAGGGCAAACAATAGGACGAATACCGTCCATACTATAAACCAAACCCATTGACGGCGCGTTGCTTTCAATAACCGTTCCTTTGCACTCGAGCGGGAATCATGGGCTGAATGGCCGGGTTGTTGGCGGGAAGATGGTTTGTTGCTCATGTTTTGTAGTGATTGTTGTTGTCTGAAATTATTATACTCTATCGTTCGTGCACGCGTTACGGTGCCTACACGCTGTTTGATCTCTTGAGTTGTTTGATCTTTTATGGGGTGGCCTGCAGGTTCAGTAAATCCTCCATGCCCA
>CAYFMZ010000027.1:0-2239 GCA_964344275.1 uncultured Proteiniphilum sp. | reverse complement strand
TGTTTGATCTTTTATGGGGTGGCCTGCAGGTTCAGTAAATCCTCCATGCCCAAGAAGCCTTTTTTGCCTTTCGTGAATTCCGCGGCGAGTACGGCGCCCAAGGCAAACCCTTCGCGGCTCTTCGCGTCGTGCGTCAAGCGGATGGAGTCCACGGGGGACTCATATACCACGGTATGGATGCCCGGCACCTCTCCTTCGCGAAACGACTCGATGTGAAGCGTGTCGTCCTCTTTCTTATCCAGAGACCACTCCTTCTTGCGCTCGACCCTTTTTATGATCCCCTCGGCCAAGGTGATAGCGGTGCCACTGGGGGCATCCAGCTTGTGGATATGATGGGTCTCTTCGATCCGCGCGTTGTAATCCGTGAAGCGATTCATCAATGCAGCCAGGTAGTTATTCAGGGCGAAAAACAGGTTAACCCCCAAGCTGAAGTTCGACGCGTAAAAGAAGGTCTTGCCCTCTTTCTCGCACGCTTCTTTTATTTGATCGATCCGGTCGAGCCACCCCGTGGTGCCCGATACCACCGGTACGCCCGCCTCGAACGCGTGCATGTAATTCTGGAACGCGCTCGCGGGCGAGGTGAACTCGATGGCCACATCGGCGCTCTTGAACTCGTCTGAATGGAATTTCTCCTCTTCATTCATGTCGATGATCGCTACGATCTCGTGTCCCCTGTCGCGGGCTATTCTTTCGATCTCGCGTCCCATCTTGCCGTATCCTATTAATGCTATCTTCATTCTACAAATGTACAAAAAATGTACGTATCGCGTTCGGTTTGCCGGAAAAACATCGTTACCTGAGCCATCCCCTCTCTTTGTACCATGCGACGGTTTTGGCGACCCCTTCCTTTAAACGGTACTTGGGCTCGAAACCAATCGCTTCGTGCAACGGGGAGATGTCGCAGACCCAGTTGCGTTGTTTCATGATATGGTACTTATCGCTGTTGAACGCGGTGGCTTTCCCGAAGAGGGCGGCGATCTTTTCACTGAGGTAGGCGGCCGGCCGTATCAGGAACAAGGGGATCTTCAACCGGAACACCCACCTTCTTTGAAGGGCCTCTTGCACGATCGTGTTGAACTCCGTGTCGGTATAGCAATCGCCGTCCGATACCACGAACTCTTCGCGAGTGACTCCCTTTTCCAAGAGGAGGAAGATCGCGTCCGCCAAATCTTCGCTATAGATAAACGAGAGCAGTTGCTTCCGGTAACCGACACTCGCGTTCAACCCGTTCTGTACCGCCTTCATCAGGATAAAGTAATCGCTATCGCGAGGGCCATATACCCCCGTCGGCCGGAGGATCAGGTAAGGGAAATCGGCCAAGCCTTTCAAGTACTCCTCGGCCTTGAGCTTGCTTCGGCCATACACCGTGTTGGGATTAGGAACGTGGCTGGCACCAATAGGGGTATACCCTGTCTCGTCGCCTACGCCCAAGGCACTCAGCGAACTCATCAACACGAACGTATCGGGCAGGATCTCCAGCTCAATCAACGCGTCCACGAAATTCCGGGTGTACTCGAAGTTCACCCGGTCGAAGTCGGTTTTACGAAGTGCCTTGGTCACCCCGGCAACGTGAACGATGTAGTCGAACCGGCCCTGTTTCCGCGTGATCTCCTCTAACTGCTCTTTTAACTTCGCTTTGTCGTGGTACGGCAGGTCGATAAAATGAATCCGCTCGTCCTGCAGGTATTGGCGGCTACTGCTGGCACGGATACCCGCCCACGTCTCGTATCCTTTCCCGATCGCTTTGTCCACGATCGTGCTACCGATAAAACCACTGGCTCCCGTGATAAGTATTCTTTTCCCTTCCATTTGTGAGTGCCCTTGCTCCTCGCTGTTTGTCCCCATTATCTGTTTCTCTTTATCGTTTGCCGCCTCATCTCCTGCAAAAATAGTGATAACTTTAGAATTTGCCCATTTATTAGGGGAACGAGATGGAGGAAAACGCGGGGGAGACCAAAATTTTTTATTACTTTGCGTTAACTAAAACCGTTTATATTTGTTTTAGGTAAAAACCGAATCAAATTATGAGTAAAAAAAAGAGATCCGATTCACCTGCTACCACGCTAAGACGCAAAGACCTTATTTCCGCGGTTACCGATTTTCTCACGCAAAACAAGGAGAAGCAGTTTAACTACAAACAGATCGCCGCGGCGTTGAACGTGAAAGGCGAGGAGGCCCGGGGCGTGCTAATGAGCGTGCTCGATAAGATGCGCGACGACGAGGTAGTACTGATGTCGTC
>CAYFMZ010000026.1:4849-29836 GCA_964344275.1 uncultured Proteiniphilum sp. | reverse complement strand
TGGAACTGGCCGGTGGAAGTGAATTACCTGGAGGCGAAAGCTTTTTGTAACTGGATGAGCGTGAAGACCGGAAAAAGCATTCGGTTACCTACTGAAGCGGAGTGGTACCGACTGCATAAAGTGGCGCGGTTGGATGAGGTGACAGAATGGGATGATGCACCCGGAAATATCAACCTTGAATATTATGCTTCGCCCTGCCCGGTCAATATGTTTGAACAGGGCGGGTTCTTTGATGTGATTGGGAACGTGTGGCAGTGGACGGAGACGCCTATCACCGGTTTCCCGGGCTTCAAGGTACACCCGATGTACGACGATTTCTCGACTCCCACGTTCGATGGAAAGCACAACCTGATCAAGGGAGGTTCTTGGATATCTACCGGGAACGAAGCAACGATACACTCCCGGTACGCGTTCCGCCGGCATTTTTACCAACACGCCGGTTTTCGTTATATCGAGTCAGATACTCCGCTGGCTATCCAGCAAGCCGATTACGAAACCGATGACGAAGTGACGCTCTCCTGCGAAAGTAACTGGGGCGACGCGTATGCAACAGAGAACAGCATGGCACTGCAACTCGCGGCTTTAGCAGACGACCTATTGAGGGGGAATGAAGAGGCACGAATCTTGGATATGAATGCCGACACGGGCAGGTTGGCCTTCGAGTTGGGGAGAAATTACCGGGAAGTGACGGCACTCGATTTCACCGCGAGAATGATACGTGTTCCCATCCAGCTACAGGAACAGGGGTATGCGCGGTATACCATGAAGGACGAGGGTGATCTGGTGTTTTTCAGGGATATCTTACTTTCTGATTTCGATCTTGAAGAGGCGAAGAAGAGCGTGCGTTTTATGCAGGCCGACGCGATGAACCTGAAGCCAAATTACACCGGGTACGACCTGATCATCGTGCCGGGGCTATTGGAAGAACTGAGTGATCCACTCCACTTCCTGTCGCGGATTCACAAGCGATTAAATAAGGGGGGATACTTGATGTTAGTGTCTGATTACGAGTGGAATGTTCGAAAGACTCACCGTGATAAATGGCCGGGAGGATTCAAACGCGATGGCGAGCCGGTAACATCGCTCGACGGTATCAAAGTGGTGTTGGAACCGCACTTTGAACTTAACGTGGACCCGATGGATTTGAAGCATTCGGTGAAGCGGTCGTCGCGTGTGACGGTGAATCACCGCATGCAGGTCACGATTTGGAGAAAGAAGTAGTATAACACCCATGCATTAGTTAAACCAGCGGGTGAGGGAGGAGAAAACATTTTCGTTCTCCCTCTTTTTTCGGTTCTCGGCCTGTGTGGGTGCATATACCCGGAGCCCCTTGTGAGAAATGTGAACATCGATCTCCTTTTCGGCTTGCACCGGTTCCCCATCCACGTGCATCACACCCGATCGGGAGCGTTTGATATGCAGGCGCTGGGTGATAAGGGTAGTCATCTTGCTGTTCTTATCAATGTTGCGGGTAAAGAGTTGAATGGTGGTCTGCGGTATCTCTAATGCATTGAGAGGCTTCAGGATGGAGACATTCATCTTACCATCGTCGAGGCTCGCTCCCGGCGCTATATGCGCTTCGTTGCCATATTGCGAAGCGTTGGCGCAGGTGAGAATAAAGGCTCGTTCTTGGATAGTTCCTTCATCGTGTGTGATCTCGTACTCGTCCGACTTGAAATCTACCACGCTCTCCAGTACGTTGCGGACATATCCCAGGGGGCCACGCCGGCGCTCTTCGGCAAACCGGTCGCTTATAAACGCGTCAAACCCGAATCCACAGGTACAAAAAAAGATATGCCCGTTCGCTGTACCGTAATCAATGGCCCGTACATGCCCCTGTAACATGATTTCGAGTGCTTTTTCCGCATCAATGGGAATGCCCAGGTCTCTTGCTAGCCCGTTGCCCGATCCCAAAGGGATGATTCCTAAGGTAACGGGAGTGTTGATGAGTTCCCGTGCTGCCTCGTTCACGGTGCCATCGCCTCCCGCGACAATCACGCTTTTGTATCCCTCCCTGACAGCCTCCCGGGCAATCTCGGAGGCGTGCAGTGGGTAACCGGTTACGCGAATGATGAGGTCGTTCTCCTTTTGGTTGATAGCTACAGCAACCTCTTCAGGAATGTTTTTCTTTGATTCTGTTCCCGATACAGGGTTGATGATAAGGCACACTCTCTCTTTTGCCATGAATGGGTTGTATAATTAGTTTGGAATGGTTTATGATTAAACAAACCGAGGCCCATTTTGTTTTAACCCTTTTTACTTGTCCTTTTTAACTTTGTTCGGTATTTTTGTGCCTGCAATTGATCGATGGACTTAACTGAAATTTCCCTTCCATGCAGCCAACTTTTATCCTGATAGTAATTGTCGTCTACTTTGGCGTACTCATGCTTGTTTCATATTTCACTAGCCGTAAAGGGAGTGGAAATGATGCCTTTTTCCGTGCCAACAAGTCTTCTAAGTGGTACGTGGTAGCGATAGCGATGATCGGCACCTCGATTTCCGGGGTAACCTTCGTCTCCGTGCCAGGTATGGTCCGTGGGTTGGATATGACCTACATGCAGATGGTGTTTGGCTTCTTCTTCGGGTACTTGGTAATAGCTTTCGTGCTGTTGCCGCTCTACTACCGGTTGAATCTCACCACGATCTATGGCTACTTGGACCAAAGATACGGACCGAAGTCGTATAAAACCGGTGCATGGTTTTTCCTGATCTCCAAAATTGTAGGAGCGGCCGCTCGGCTCTACTTGGTGGCATTTATCCTTCAAACACTGGTATTTGATGCTTGGGGAGTACCCTTCGTGGCAACTGTAACAGGGATAATCCTGGTGATTTGGCTCTATAGTCACAAAAGTGGGATCAAGACGATTATCTGGACCGACTGGCTTCAGACCATTTTTTTTCTCACTGCATTGGTGTTGATCGTGTGGCAGGCGGCTACCCGTATGAATATGGATATAGGAGGAATGGCGACGGCTATCCGAGAGAGCTCCCATTCGCGTATTTTCGTGTTCGATGACTGGACGAGCACGCAAAATTTTTTCAAACAGTTTTTTAGTGGGATGTTTATCACCATCGTGATGACGGGGTTGGATCAGGACCAGATGCAAAAGAACCTGACCATCCGGACGCTCAAAGACGCGCAAAAGAACGTGGTGTGGTACGGGTTAGCATTTGCCCCGATTAACTTTTTGTTTCTTTGCTTAGGTGTATTGCTAATTATCTTCGCGGGACAAAATAACATCGTCCTGCCGGAGGTGTCCGATAATATTTTACCGATGCTCGCGAGCGAATACTTGGGTCCCGCGGTGCTTGGTATCTTTATCGTCGGAGTGGTGGCTGCCGCTTTTTCGAGTGCCGATTCCGCGTTGACAGCCTTAACAACATCTTTCTGTGTGGATATCTTGGATATGAAAGCGATCCCGCGGAATAAGGAGCAGGAGAAGAGGGATGTTACTACCCGCCGATGGGTGCACGTGGGGATGAGCGTGGTGTTCGTGCTAATTATCCTGCTGATCGAGGCAATTGGATCCGATAGTATCATCACCGCCATCTACAAGCTGGCTTCCTACACGTACGGACCATTGCTGGGACTCTATTTTTTTGGGTTGTACAGCAAGGTGAAGCCCACGGACCGGTATGTCCCCTATGTAGCAATCGCCGCACCGTTGCTCTGCTTTTTGATTGAATTCCTCATGTTGCATCTGGTTGATTATCAGGTGGGATACGAGCTGTTGCTAATGAATGGCCTGCTGACTGGTATGGGGCTATGGGCAATATCACAAAAAGACAAGAACATTCATATATTGAATTGATTAACTACCAAACAAAATCCAAAGATGAAATGATTCCATGGTCGTTTAATTTTCTAAGCGGAGCAGTATAATAAACCGATAAAAATCAATGATGATATGATTATAAAAAGTGCTGAATTCGTGATAAGCAACAGCGACTACCGAAAGTGTCCGGATGATGGACGGCCTGAATACGCGTTTATCGGCCGCTCGAATGTTGGAAAGTCGTCGCTCATCAACATGCTTACCAACCGGAAGGGATTGGCGATGACTTCTTCCACCCCCGGTAAGACGTTGTTAATCAATCATTTTTTGATTAATAACGAGTGGTACCTGGTGGATTTACCAGGCTATGGCTACGCTCGGAGAGGGAAGGAGAGTAGAGAGAAGCTCCGTGAGATCATTGAAGACTATATCCTGGAGCGAGAGGCCATGACCAACCTGTTTGTATTGGTCGATTCTCGCCATGAGGCGATGGAGATTGATCTGGAGTTTATGGAGTGGTTAGGGGAGAACGGGGTGCCGTTTGCTATTGTTTTTACAAAAACAGATAAGTTAGGAGCCGGCCGTCGGGGAATGAATATCGAGGCATACAAAGAAAAGTTGCTGGAGAGTTGGGAAGAGTTGCCTCCAATTTTCGTCACCTCATCCGAAAAGAAGCAAGGTAGGGAAGAATTGTTGACTTATATCGAGCAGATTAACAGGACGTTGTAGTCTGCCGTTTCACATATACCCTACGCGGTGTGTAAAAAAAATACGCGTCGCGAGACTCAAATGTAATCGTGGTAAAGAAGCGAGCAGTGTGGGAGTTTACTTGCCAAAGGAACCGCCCATTATATCGAGCAGCTCGTTGGTAATGGACTGTTGGCGTAGCTTGTTATATTCCAGCCTGAGCTCCTCTATCAGATCGTCCGCGTTATCGGTAGCAATCTGCATCGCGGTCATTCGTGCAGCGTGTTCCGATGTGACCGAGTCAACGTGTGCCGCGAACAGTTTAGCTTTTAGCACTTTGGGGACGAGGTGAGCCAATAGATCCTTCTTGTCCGGTTCCAAGATATACTCTATGTCACTTGGAGCACTCTTCTTTGCCTCTTTTTCAAGATCTTCTATTTCAATAGGGAGGAGTGCTTCATGCGTCAGAATTTGTGTACGGATGCTTTTGAAGTGGTGGTAAATAAGCTCTACCCGGTCGATTTCTTTACGTTCGAACATACCCATCAACATCCTTGCGATACGCCGTGTATCGTTAAACGCGGGCTTGTCCGCGAGTATCGAATAGTCGTCCCGCGGCTCGAATCCCATGTTTCGTACAGCTTTTGTAATCTTTTCGCCCACGGGATAAAGGAGGATGTTCTCTTTCCCGAGAGAGCGGTAGTCGGAAATTGCCTCTTTAAGCTTAACAGCCACAGCCTCGTTAAAACGGCCGGCCAAACCGGTGTTTGATGAGAAGGCGATAATTGCAACCCGCTTGATGGGCCGAACCTCCATAAAAGAAGAGGGCAGTTCTTCGCTCTCTTCTCCATTCAATAACGGCTGCAGGATTCGTTGTAAGGTGCGCTCGTAGGGACGAAGGTTTTGGATGAACCGTTCGGCCTTTTTTTGTTTGGCAGAGGAGACCATCATCATGGCCGATGTGATCTTCCGTGTAGATTGCACCGACTGGAGCCTGCTCTTTATATCCTTGAGTCGTGCCATGGCGCTATGATTGCAGGGTTTCGGACGTATTCGCGGCCACCTTCTCGATGATTTCCGCGATACTGTCGTTCATCTCTCCCTTTTTTAGTTGATCCAACACGTCCTGTCGGTGGCTTGCTTCAAGTGCATCGAGGAACTCTTTTTCAAAGCGAGGGACCTTTTCCAAAGGAACATTTTTGAGGAGTCCATGGGTACCGCAGTAGAGGATAGCGATCTGGTGCTCCACGCTCATGGGACTATGTACCGGTTGAACGAGAAGCTGTTCGTTTTTCTGTCCTTTATCGATGGTCATTGCCGTGACCGCGTCCATGTCTCCCCCGAATTTGGTGAAGGCAGCCAGCTCTTGGTATTGCGCCTGGTCCATCTTGAGCGTACCTGCTACCTTTTTCATAGCCTTTATCTGCGCGTTCCCGCCCACTCGCGATACCGAGATACCGACGTTTACAGCAGGGCGAATACCCCGGTTGTAGAGGTCGGTTTCAAGGAAGATCTGTCCATCTGTAATAGAGATAACGTTGGTGGGAATGTAGGCCGACACGTCGCCCGCCTGGGTCTCGATGATAGGCAGTGCGGTGAGCGATCCTCCACCTCTTACTTTACCTTTGAGGCTTTCCGGCAAATCATTCATGTTGGTGGCTACCTCTTCTTGGTCGATGATGTTGGCTGCCCTCTCGAGCAGGCGCGAGTGGAGGTAAAAGACATCGCCTGGGTATGCTTCCCTTCCCGATGGGCGGCGTAGGACGAGGGATACTTCACGGTAGGCTACGGCCTGTTTAGACAGATCGTCATATACCACCAGCGCGTGCCGTCCGGTATCACGGAAATATTCGCCCACGGCAGCTCCTGCAAAGGGGGCGATGTAACGCATCGCCGCGGTATCGGAGCCGCTCGCGGTGATTACCGTGGTATAATCCATCGCGCCTTTGTCGCTAAGCGTCTTCACGATGGAGGCAACCGAAGAACCTTTTTGACCCACTGCCACGTAAATGCAGTAGACTGGTTTGCCTTCTTCGTAATTTTTTCGTTGATTCAGGATGGTATCGATAGCGATGCTGGTCTTGCCGGTTTGTCGGTCACCAATGATCAATTCGCGTTGTCCACGTCCAATGGGGATCATGGCGTCTACTGCTTTCAGTCCCGTTTGCAGAGGCGTATCCACCGGTTGTCGAAAGACCACGCCAGGCGCTTTCCGCTCCAGTGGCATCTCCACCCTTTCACCTTGGATCGGACCTTTCCCGTCAAGGGGTTCTCCCGTGGGCGTGATTACTCGTCCGAGCATGCCTTCTCCCACGAAGAGAGAGGCTACCCGCCCGGTTCGTTTAACGGTAAACCCTTCTTTGATCTCGCTGGAGGCACCCAGCAGGATCGCGCCCACGTTGTCCTCTTCGAGGTTCATGACGATAGCCTGCATACCATTATCGAACTCTAACAGTTCGTTCGATTCGGCATTGCGCAGCCCAAAGATACGGATGACGCCGTCGCTCACGCTGACCACAACTCCCGTTTCGTTAAACTGTACGCGGGTATCAATTCCCTTGAGTTGCATGCGCAACATCTCGGAAACTTCACTTATCTTAATTGCATCGTTTGCCATTTCCTTCTTAATTAATGATTAAAAATGAAACAATTCATAACTCTTTATCCTCAATTCTCATTGTTCATTATTTAATCAGCTCTGTTTTTATTCGTTGGAGTTCTCCCGAGATGCTCGCGTCCCAACGAAAGTCGTCCAGGTTGAGGATAAAACCGCCGATAATGCCGGAATCGACCACCGTTTCTACCTCGAGTTCTTCTCCCGTAATTTGGCTGATTCGATCGAAGAGCTTTTTCTCAGTCTTCGGGTCCACAGGTACAGCTGTAACCAGTTTTCCCGCTTGTAGCTTGAACCGGTTTCGATAGAGATCTATAAAACGTTGAGTGATAAATTGCAGATGTTCCTCTCGTTCGTTTTTCACGATGAGGCCGATCATCTTCTCGAGTGATGAGGGTAGGGTGCTGCCGCAAGCAGTTCGGATAAATTCAATTTTATCGCTCCCACGGATGGATGGGTCCTGCATAGCACTTCGTAGTTCGGGTACCTCTAAGAACACGGCGGAGAGCAGCTTCATTGTCGCGTATACCTCTTCCTGCTGCCTCATCTCGATGGAGTAATCCAATAGGGCAGTGGCATAGCGAGAAGATATGTGTCCCGTGTTCATTTACATCAAGATTTTGAAATTTCGGTTTCATCCAGCAGGCGTTCGATCATACTCATTTGCTCATCACTACTGCTCAGCTTTTCTCGAAGAATCTTCTCTGTTAGGTTGATCGACAATGAGGCGACTTCGTTTCTTATTTGTCGGATGGCCTCCTCTTTTTCAGCTTGGATCTGTTTTCGGGCGGACTCGATGACTCGTTCCGACTCTTTCTGCGCCTCTTCTCGCGCTTGCTTCATTAGCTGCTCTTTGAGTTGCGCGGTTTCGCGGAACATGGCCGCCCGCTCTTCACGGGTGGCCGCCATCATCTCTTCTCCTGCTTTCTTCACGTTATCCAGCTCCGCTCGTGCTTCTCGGGCTCCTTGAAGCGATTCGTCGATGTAGTTTTTCCTTTTTTCAACTGATTTGAGGATCGTTGGAAATCCGTACTTGACCAATATAAACAGCACCGCACCGAACGATAGAGTCATCCAGAAAACTAATCCTGGTTCGGGTGTTAACAGCGACATACTTCGTCTCGATTAAAGGATAAATCCGCAGACAACAATAGCAAAAAGGGCTACTCCCTCGATAAGGGCTGCCGCGATAATCATAGTGGTACGTATATCGGATCCGGCCTCAGGCTGGCGAGCGATGCCTTCTACGGCCGACTGCCCGATTTTTCCAATTCCATAAGCCGCGCTAACCACCGCGAGGGCGATACTCAAGGCTATCCCCATGGAGGCGAGTCCAATGTCGGGAGATGCTTGCAATAAAACAGTAAGTAATGTCATTTTTTCTTAAATTAATATACTAATGAATGGATAAACCTATTTAAAATAATTTTCGAAGATAACGCTATTTTTCCACATTTTAAAACGATCACCGCGTACCGTTCAATGGGGGCGGATCCTTTTATCACTATGATCACCTTCTTTGTTTACTCTTTGCCTCTCGAGCGCGGCATCTTGTTCGTTTGCCCACACCGATAAAAGAATAGAGACAATTACCGCTAACGACAACCAGGAGTGATGCATAAGAAAGATACTCACCGAGGGTATCACCGTGATTAACATCTTTGTGCCAATAAAGAGCAAAATGGCACTAACCCCTGTCTTTAAATAGCGGAACATGCCCATTATCCCTTTCAACGCGAAGAAAAGAGAGATCAGTCCCATCACGGCGAATAGGTTAGACGAGATAGCGATAAAATTCTCTTCCGCAAAGGTAAGTACGTTCCCCGCTCCCTCTTTTATCACGCCGATGATGGCGGGAATGGAATCTACAGCGAAGAGAATATCGGTTGAGCCGATGACAAGCAGTGCTAAGAAAATATTTGTTATATGCAACTTGCCGTCTATTCGTGTAAAGAACCGAGGAGAATGTACGTCCGGGTCGATCCGGAAAAAGCGCGAAGCGATCCGGTATAAAAAATTCGACTCCGGTTTCACGTTATCTTCTTCTTTGGTGAATGCCATCTTGTATGCTGTCCATATAAGAAGCACCCCAAAAATATAGATGATCCAGTGGAAGCGCTCTACCAGCTCCATCCCTATTAGAATGAAAAAGATGCGCAGAACCACGGATATGAGAATTCCTATCTTAAGCAGTTTTGGTTGATTATCTAAATTGATCCCCATCACCGAAAAGATCAGGATAAAAACAAAAAGATTATCAACAGACAAAGAGTATTCCGTGAAATACCCGGCAATGAACTTCGACATCATCACCGGACCGGTAGGGACGGTGCTTCCCTCGTTTTGAGGGAAAAAAAAGTAAAGCGATATGCCCATTAGCAGCGCGATAGATACCCACACGGACACCCATCTCAGCGATTTTTTCACGCTAATGGGACCTTTTTCGTGAGAAGTCACCGATAGGTCGATAGCGTACACGATGAGAAAGATCGCTGCAAAAACCACCCAGTAAATTGTAATCGCGTTCATTTGTAAACTTGTTAAATGTTACACAGGTGTTTAAGGGCCGTGTCAAAGGTGATTACACCTATTGGGGGACGACCCAACTTGTTTTGTTTATTATGAACGACTTTTCTTGATTGTGCGCGGGCAGTAGCCATAGGAACTCCTCGCTGTCTACAAAGTTAATCAAACAATTCGTGAATCGGATGGTGGTACGTCCCTGTTTGTATAATTTAACACCGGTTTGTTTCCTTATTTTAACATTGCAACCCAGTTCAACGGAGCTTTATTCTTTTTTAGCAGGAACCACTCGGATCCGCGCCTGACCGATAAATACGGCGGAGAGCAGTGTGAAGACGTACGCCTGGATAAAGGCGATGAGAAGTTCCAAGAAATTGATAAAGATAGAGAATAGAACAGAGACAATTGTCATGGATGTGTTGATGGCACTTCCCAGTGATACGGTGATGAAAATAAGCATGGTGAGCCCCATTACAATGGAGTGCCCTGCCATGATGTTCGCGAAGAGACGAATCATGAGCGCGAACGGTTTGGTGATAGTCCCGGTAATTTCAATGATCTGCATCATGGGGAAGGGTGCCTTGAGCCACGTGGGCACGTCGGGCCAGAAGATGTCTTTATAATACTCTTTGGTGCCCGTTAAGTTGATCACCAAGAACGTACCCAACGCGAGCACGATGGTCACCGCGATATTACCCGTGACGTTGGCTCCACCGGGGAAGATGGGAACCAATCCCAAGAGGTTATTGAAGAAGATAAAGAAAAAGACGGTAAGCAGGTAGGGTGCGTATCGTTGGTGATCCTGCTCGATGGAGGGTTTTATAATATCGTCATTGATCGAAAGGATAAGCATCTCCAACATACCCGTAAATCCTTTTTTCCCTTCCAAGGGTTCACGCTTGTAAGAGCGAGATACACCCATTACGATGAGAATAAGCAGTGTAGAAGCGATCAGTAGGGCTGCAGCATTTTTAGTAAGTGACAGATCCAGCGGCCTTGAAAGGTTCCCCAAGGCGTCTACCTCCACGATTTTGCCCTTGTATTTTCCTTTATTTGCCACTTGGAACCCGCGGTACTCCGTACCCTCTCGCAGGTGAGAGGAGGAAAAAAAGTGCCATCCCGACTGTTTACTTCGCAAGATAATCGGCAACGAAAGGGTAAGATGTTGTTCTCCATTGCTCACGATTTGCCACTCGTACGCGTCGGCAAGGTGATCCAAGATAAACTCTTTCACGTTTAACTCATCACCAATTTCGGCTTCAGGGCTAGGTTTTACAGTCTGAGGTTGTATTTCCTCCGTAGCGGGTTGTACCGCCTCTGTGCCCGATCTTATATCAGTCACCTCTAACCGCGTTTCTGTCCCCGCTATTTGGGCTTTAGCCACAAAGGGAAGGAACAAAAGGGTGATAAGAAGGAGGTATATAGTTGATATTTGTTTCATTGTTCTATTCGTTCCGCTGGCGGTTTTTCCTGTTCATCCTTATACTTGATATACTTCTCTATCCTCAAGTAGATATATGTCTCCCAAATGAGGGTGATAAGGTAGAAAATAATAAAGATGATGGCGAAATTTCGCACATTGGTTTTGTCGAGTGCCCAGTAGACTAAGATGACTCCTAACGAGGTGAATATTTTGATGCTTCTCGTCATGAGGTGCATGTTCACCATTTTTGATGCCTCTCGGGGAGTTCGTTTGAACTGCAGGATAAAAATAAGTCCGAGGATATAGAAGAACAACGGGACTATGTAATAGCTCCCTATTAATATTTGTGGGAAGAACTGCTTCAATATAAACCATATGCCAAATCCGGTGATTAGGAGCATGGCGGTATGCAAGATCACAAAATATACCACGAGTTTTTTCATCGAATACTTTTTTCTCCGGCAGTTTAAACTGATACCAACAAAGGTACAAAAAAATACGGAAGAATAAAACTCAATTCTTTTTCACTGGCGACTGTAGGGGCTTATAACGATGGTCGCATGGCTGGATCGTTTGCGAATCCAGTGTCCACGTCGTGTGGATCGGGACTTTTACTTTTTCGGTTCGATGGTCTCCACGCAGACGGTTATCATGTTATCGTGTACCTCCACGAACCCATCCTCTACCTCCATCTCTTTAATTGTATTTCCTGCCGTGAGCGTGAGCATCCCCTTGGTAAGAGAGGCGATAATGGGCGCGTGGTTGTTGAGTATTTGGAATGAGCCTGCCACACCTGGGAGCGTGATGGAATCTATCTCACCTCGGTACAGCGTTTTCTCTGGTGTAAGAATCTCTAATTTCATTTCAATTTCATTAGCAATGGACGATGGGTCATAAACGGATTAGGAATTTACAGCGGCAGCCTTCTTGCTCTCTTCCATCAGCCTCTTGCCCTTTTGTATCGCATCTTCAATTGTACCCACGTTCATGAATGCCGCTTCGGGGTATCGATCGAGTTCGCCATCGAGGATCATTTTGAATCCTTTGATGGTATCTTTGAGTTCCACCATTACCCCGGGTTGTCCCGTGTACTGTTCTGCCATGTGGAATGGCTGGGATAGGAACCGTTGCACTTTACGAGCTCGGTTCACGGTGAGGCGATCCTCATCAGAGAGTTCTTCCATACCCAGGATGGAGATGATATCTTGCAGTTCTTTATATCGTTGCAGAATTTGTTTCACCCGTGTGGCAGTTTGGTAGTGCTCTTCGCCCACTACATGCGGGTCGAGGATACGGGACGATGATTCCAGCGGATCCACGGCTGGGTAGATTCCTAACGAAGCGATCTTCCGGCTCAATACGGTGGAGGCATCGAGGTAACTAAAGGTGGTGGCCGGTGCCGGGTCTGTAAGGTCGTCTGCCGGTACGTATACTGCCTGCACCGAGGTAATGGATCCATAGGTGGTGGAGGCAATCCGTTCCTGTAGTGTACCCATTTCCGAGGCGAGGGTGGGTTGGTATCCCACGGCAGAGGGCATTCTCCCCAAGAGAGCCGACACTTCCGATCCTGCTTGCACGAAGCGGAAGATGTTGTCGATGAATAGGAGTGTGTCGCTACCTTCCCCGCCATTGTCGCGGAAGGACTCCGCTACAGCCAGTCCAGTGAGTGCCACGGAAGCCCGTGCCCCCGGTGGTTCGTTCATCTGCCCAAAGACCAGTGTGGTTTGAGATTTTTTAAGTTCCTCGTAGTCAACCGTGCTAAGGTCCCACTTACCCTCTTCCATTCCTTTTTTAAACTCATCACCATACTTGATAACACCCGATTCTATCATTTCCCGGAGTAGGTCGTTTCCTTCCCGTGTGCGTTCACCCACACCGGCAAAGACGGAGTAGCCATCGTGCCCTTTGGCGATGTTATTGATCAGCTCCATGATGATCACCGTCTTACCCACGCCGGCACCCCCGAAGAGGCCAATTTTACCTCCCTTAAGGTAGGGTTGGAGCAGGTCGATCACTTTGATACCGGTAATCAATATCTCCTCCGAAGTGGTAAGGTCCTCGAATTTAGGAGCTTCGCGATGGATGGGGTACTGGTCTTCGCGGTTGAGCCCTGAAAGGCCATCGATGGGACTTCCTACCACGTTCAATAGCCGCCCTTTTATCTGTTCACCAATGGGAACACTGATGGGGCGTCCAAGTGCTTTCACCTTTAAGCCCCGGCTGAGCCCGTCGGTGCTGTCCATTGCTACCGTACGTACGGTGCTTTCTCCGATATGTTGTTGCACCTCGAGAAAGATCTCGTGTCCATCGGAATGCATCACGGAGAGCGCGTCGTTGATGGCAGGAAGCTTCACTTGCTTTGAGTCTGGGAATTCGAAATGCACATCGACCACCGGTCCGATGATTTGCGAGATATATCCATTTAATGTCGACATACGATATGATGATAAGTTAGTTACAGTTGAAAGATCGGTTTTTCTCAAAGGTACGAAAAAATATGATTTAAAAAAAGAAGAAGAGCCACAAGCGAGACTTGAACTCGCGACCCACGCGTTACGAATGCGTTACTCTACCAACTGAGCTATTGTGGCAAATTTGTGAGAACAAAAGTATAAAAAAATGAGATTATCACCAAAAAAAACGGACAGCAATAAAGCGCTGCCCGTTTTCATAATCAATTTATTTACTTACTTTTCTTGATGTTGTTTTTTATCTTGATGCTATCTTTTTAGCTTCTATTTTCTTTTGCTTTCTGGTTATGAACGCGTAAGCTACCGGAGAAGCGACAAACAAGCTGGTTACGGTTCCCACCGCTACCCCGATCATCAGGGCGAAGACGAAGCTACGTACCGCGTCACTTCCAAAGAACAGGATACAGATGATGACCAGAATGGTACTAAGTCCCGTGTTGATAGTACGCGCGAGCGTGGCGTTCATAGAATCGTTAAACAGCTGTCTCAACTCCCGTTTAGGGTAGAGTTGCATGTATTCACGCACACGGTCGAACACCACCACCTTATCATTAATCGAGTATCCCACCACGGTGAGAATGGCAGCCGCGAAGGTTTGATCCATCTCCATGGAGAAAGGCATGATCTTCCAGAGCAGCGAGTAGAGGCCGATCACTGCAAACGCGTCTACCGCGACCGCGGCTACCGTACCCAGCGAGAATCCCCAGTTTCGGAATCGAATCAAAATATAGAGCCCCATGCCGACGAGCGCGATAAAGAGTGCCATGAACGCGTTTCGAATCATATCTTCCGCTATGCTTGGCCCTACCTTCTGTGAGCTTTGGATATGGTCGTCAATGGTCTTACCGGGGGTCATGAACTCGTCGAGACCCAAAGCGAGTTGGTTACGTAGTTGTTCTTCCACCCCTTGACCCTCTTCTTCGATCATGTAGTTGGTGGAGATGCGCACTTGGTTTGCCGACCCGATGGTGATGACTTTTGCAGATTCGTTAAGGTGGGGAGAAACGGCCTCTTGAACATCGTTTACCTTCACAGGTTGGTCAAACCGGACAATATAGTTTCTACCTCCCGTGAAGTCGATTCCCGAATTGAGTCCCAGTGTAAAGAGGGAGATAATACAGATGATCACGAATACACCGATGCCGGTGAGTACCCCTTTGCTGTTCTGGATGAAGGTGAAATTGTAATCCCTGAACATGGCTCGAGAGAAACCGGTGCTAAAGGTGAGGTTTAGCCATTTACCTTTTTCCATACGGTTTTCATACAGCATGCGCGTGAGGAATACCGCTGTGAGGAATGAAGCGGTGATACCAATTACTAGGGTGATAGCAAATCCACGGATGGCTCCCGATCCGAAGATGGCGAGAACCACTCCACTGATGATACTGGTGATATTGGCGTCTAGAATGGCCGAGAAGGCGTTCTTGTACCCGTCCTCCAGTGCCCGTCGCGGCGTTTTGCCCGCTGTCAGCTCCTCCTTGATACGTTCGTTGATAAGCACGTTCGCGTCCACTGCCATCGAGAGTGCCAAGATCATCCCGGCAATACCTGGGAGGGTTAACACCGCTTGGAATGCCGCGAGTGCACCCAAGGTAAAGAAAAAGTTGAGTAGCAGTGCCCCGTTGATCACCATGCCCGGGATAAGCCCGTAGAGCATGATAACGAAAATAAAGAGCACGATGAGTGCTATAATAAAGGAGACAAATCCGTCTCGAATAGCTTCTTGACCAAGAGATGGACCTACCACATCTTCCTGTACGATACGTACTCCGGCTTGCATTTTACCCGACTTAAGCACGTTCTCCAAGTCCTGTGCTTCTTGTGGCGAGAAGTTGCCGGATATGGAGGAACGTCCCCCATCGATGCGGCTATTCACGGTGGGTGCCGAATAGACATACCCGTCGAGTAGGATAGCGATAGACTTACCAATTTCGGCACCGGTGATGGTAGCCCAACGGCTGGCACCGGCTGAATTCATTGTCATGCTCACTTCCCACGCCGAGCCTTGTTGTCCTTGATCCGCCCGCGCGTTAGTTACCACGTCGCCTTCGAGGGCGGGTCCTCTGCGGCTACCATCGCCTTTGAGCGCGAACAACTGGAAGTAGGTCTCGCGTTGGTCTACCGGCTTGAATCCCCATTTGAAACGTACGTCAGCCGGGAATACATCTTTAAATCGATTCAATAAAAAGTTTACCTCCGCCGTATCCAGTTTTGATACGGTACCTACTACTGGACCGACTGCCCCGCTCATGGCGAAGTAGGGTTCATTGAAGTATTCCACGAAGCTCCTCGTTATCACGATCTTTTTCTCTTCTCCATCTTCTGTAATGATGGTAGTCCCGATTGAGTCGGGTGTGTCGTTCGTGGGAGCAGTCTCTACCGTTGTGTCTCCCTCTTCAACAGTGGGACTTTCTTCTTCGTTGGTCTCAGCATCAGCATCTGGAGTGGTAGCAGTCAATGCCGACCGTTGTGCCATGGCGTATTCGCTTGATCGGGCATTCAATTCATTGAAATAAAGGCCCAATTCATTTACGTTATAGGTCTTCCAAAACTCGAGGTTGGCACTCCCCTGTAAAAGGTTACGTACCCGTTCGGGTTCGGTGATGCCCGGTAATTCCACTAAGATACGTTCTGCACGGTCGAGTCTCTGAATATTAGGTGCTACTACCCCGAAGCGGTCGATACGGGTTGCGAGCACATTGAACGAGTTATTGGCCACGCTGGTGAGTTCGTCGCGGAGCACGCTGATCACCTGTCCGTTAGTGGCAGTGGGGCTCACTCGGTCGCCCATGGTGATGCTATAAATATTTGCTAACCTCCCGTCTGGGTTGATCTGTTCGTAGTTTTGTTGAAACA
The DNA here is from genome assembly GCA_964344275.1 of uncultured Proteiniphilum sp. Taxonomy (GTDB): domain Bacteria; phylum Bacteroidota; class Bacteroidia; order Bacteroidales; family Dysgonomonadaceae; genus Proteiniphilum. Next base: position 13,486 of record CAYFMZ010000026.1, on the reverse strand, counting down.
GCGAGATAAAGTCCGACGCGCTGCCGCGACGATTCTGAGTTACCGTTTCTCGTAGAGCTTGGTTGAACTGAGGATCGTCGGTATTAGCTAAGGAAGAGAGTACTTCTGCCGCATCGATTTCGAGCACGACGTTCATCCCCCCTTTTAGGTCGAGTCCCAATCCAATCTCTTTTTCACGAACTTGTTTGAGCGTGTAATTCAGGTACACTTTCTCTGTAGATAGTGAATCGAGATACTGGCTCTTCAGGGCTAAGTCTCCATTGGCGTATTGATCCGCTTTCTTATTGTATTGCCGTCCCACCACGGTGAAGGACAAGTAAAACAGGCAGATAGCTGTAAGGATAATACTGAAAACTTTAATGAATCCTTTGTTTTGCATTTCAATATTACTTTTTGTTTACAATTTTTCTCGTTTTTGCAGGCTAATCTTATAATTGCTTTTTGAATTGTGAGAACTGGGTCGAATGCACGCGACTAAAACTATCAACTCGCAACTAATCACATGTATAGGTGCAACGATGTTCAAAATCGCATCACGCCTGCTGAATTTAGCGTGCAAATATACGTTTTTTTTGTCTTTTTAAGAACAATATCACCGGATTATTTTCTTTCAATGATCCGGTGATATAAAAAAGAGCCCTATCGTGTTAATTAATCCACGAAACCCCTGTTCTTAAGTAGGTAGACGGGATCGGGTTCCGCGCCCCGGAATCTCTTGTAGAGTTCCATGGGATCGTCGGAGTTTCCTTTCGACAGCACGTTATCGCGGAAGAGGCGTGCCGTTTCTTGATCAAAAATGCCATTTTCAACGAAAGCCTGGAAGGCATCGGCATCCAGAACCTCGGCCCACAGGTAAGCGTAATACCCGGCGGAATATCCACCACTAAAGATGTGAGAGAAATAGGTGCTACGATATCGAGGGATAATTTCGTCGATCAGTCCAATTTTTTTCATTGCTTGGTTCTCGAACGCGCGCACGTCTATCGTACCCACTTGAGTGCGGGTATGATATTCCATATCGAGAAGGGCCGCGGCGACGAATTCAGTAGTGGCAAAACCCAAGTTGAATGTAGAAGCCGCGTTGATTTTCTGGATCAACTCGTCAGGAATCACTTCCCCTGTCTCGTAGTGGAAAGCATAAAGCTTCAGCACTTCGGGATGGAATGCCCAGTGTTCCAGTACTTGCGACGGTAGCTCCACGAAGTCGCGTGATACGCTGGTTCCAGCTAAACCCACGTAGTTCACGTTAGACAACATACCGTGCAACGCGTGCCCAAACTCGTGGAAAAGGGTTTCTACTTCGTCTAGCGTGAGAAGTGAAGGGGCCGTATCGGTGGGACGGGTAAAGTTGCCCACGTTAAATATAAGAGGGCGTATATTTTCACCATCGAGAACCTGTTGCATCCGAAAGCTACTCATCCACGCGCCGGCATTCTTTCCTTCCCGCGGGAAATAGTCGGTGTAAAAAACAGCCAGATGCGAGCCATCCGCGTCAAGCACTTCGTAAGCCTCTACCTCAGGATGATAAACCGGTACATTTTCTAATTTTCTGAAGTTCAAACCAAACAGCCGGTTCGCCACTTCAAACACCCCTTGTCGCACGTTCTCCATCTTGAAGTAGGGTTTCAATTCCTCTTCGTTGAGCGAGTATTTTTCTTGACGTAGCTTTTCGGTGTAGTACCACCAGTCCCACGATGCCAATTTAAAGTCACCCCCTTCTGCATCGATCATTGCTTGCAGTGCGGCAGCCTCTTTTTTTGCTTGTGGCAGCGCGTATTCCCACACTTCATTCAGCAGGTTATACACGTTTTCCGGCGTTTTAGCCATATTCTCTTCTAGAATAAAATGCGCGTGGCTCGGGTACCCTAGCATTTGTGCTTTCTCTACCCTCAGGTTCACGATGTTATTAATAATCTGTTTATTATCATTCTCATTGTCGTTGTCCCCCCGCGTATACATCGCTTTATAGAGCTTCTCTCGGAGATCTCGTTTTTCAGAATACTGAAGGAAAGGCAGCCAGCTTGGTTTCTGGAGGCCAAATACCCATTTGCCTTCTTCTCCTTGGTTTTTTGCTGTTTCAGCGGCCGCGGCGATAACCCCCTCCGGAAGGCCTACCAAATCTTCTTCATTTTCGATTACCAGCTTGTATCCGTTCGTTTCGTTCAGGAGGTTGTTCCCGAATTGCAGGGTAGCCGCGGAAAGGTCTTTATTGATCTCCCTTAGCCGCTCTTTTTGCGCGTTATCAAGCATACTACCGGAACGTACAAATCGTTTGTAGTACCTATCGAGTAGCCGGTACTGCTCGGTTGTGAGGTTCATTCCCGTGGTGTCGTCGTGTAGTGTCTTGATACGGTTAAACAGCTGCTCGTTCAGGTAGATATTGTCGTTATGTTCGGATAGGAGCGGCGACAATTCCTGTGCCAGTGCTTGGATGTCGTCGTTTGTCTCGGCACTTCGTAGCCCGTAAAACACGCGAGAGACTCTGGACAATACTTGGCCGCTATTATCCATCGCCACGATCGTATTTTCGAACGTGGGCGGTTCGGGATTGGAAGCGATTGCTTCGATCTCTTGATCTTCCTGTTTGATACCCTCCAAAAAGGCCGGTTTGAAATCTTCGAATTCAATCTGATCGAATGGGGGCATTCCGAACGGTGTGTCGTATTCTGTCAGGAAGATACTTCCCGCTTCTCCCGATACCCGACCGGATTGTTGTGGATTGTTGCATGCGATTAGTGCCATAAATGCAATTAAGTAAAATAAAATTCTTTTCATATGAGTGTCTTTTATATCTATGTGTATTTAAACGATGCAGCACTTATGCTGCGCGTTGCTTTCCTCTACCTTTATGCAAAGGTACGTCTTTTACCGGAAAATGAAAAAGCAATTGAACGCTTAAAAAGGAAAGAGCAGCGGCAGAACGAATATCATGATTATTCCCACTATCAATTGCAACGGTAATCCTACTTTCACGTAGTCCATGAATTTATACCTACCGGCCGACATCACCAGGGCGTTGGGCGGGGTCGCGAAGGGGCTGGCAAAGCACATACTGGCCGCCACGGTTACCGCGAAAAGGAAGGGGTAGGGACTGATGTCAATTGATATGGCTGCTTGGAACGCGATAGGTGCGAACAACACCGCGGTGGCAGTATTGCTAATAAACATTGTCAAGATAGAGGTGGCAATATAGATTCCGGCCATCACAGCGATGGGGCCGTGCTCGCTCAACCCGCCGACGATTGCATTCGCGATTAACGTGGAAGCTCCTGTCTTCTCCATGGCGATAGCCAAGGGGAACATTCCCGCGAAAAGAAACGTGCTTTCCCAGTTAATTGATTTATAGGCCGACTCCACGTTGCGGAAACATCCCGCGATAATCATCAGCAGCGCGGCTACCATGGTGGCGATTACCGTGGGCACGATATTAAATACCATGGCAAGGATCATCAATACCAGGATAACTGCCGCGACGGGTGCTTTGTGATTTCTTGGTATTTTCAGCGCGTTTTCCATGGGTTTACCCACGACTACCCATTCCGAGGTTTCGAAGTTAAGCTTATCTATATCACTCCATTTTCCCTGCACTAACAACACGTCGCCCGAGTGCATCCGCTCATCTTTCACATCCTGCAAAATATACCCATCATTCCGCCTTATACCGAGTATATTCACATTGTATAACTGTCGAAAATCGGATTCTTTTACCCGCTTGTTGATTAGTTTAGAGGAGGACATCAGCACCACTTCGGCGATTCCTATCTCACTGAATTGCATGCCGCCAACCTGAGAAATGGAGAGCGCGTTATCGCGTCCTTCTGTCTCATGGGTGTCGATTAGTTTTAACCCGTTGTCATTCACGAGCGTCATGACATCATTGAATTCTCCCAATACATACAGGATATCCTTTTCCATAAACACGCTCGACGGCCCTGCCATCGCCATATGTACCGTTCTATGAAAACGATTCTTTGACTCAATCCTTCGAATCTCAAGGATGCTGAGGTTGTATTTGCTTGTAATATTAAGTTCCTGAAGCGATTTGTTAATAAACGGTGAAGATTCACCTATTGTTACACGATAAAGATTATCAGCAAGTTGATATTCAGAAGCAAGTTGGGTAAGCGATTTATCCTTTTTATTCTCGGATTTATCCCTCTTCTTGCCAGAGATCAACAACTTGCTTAATGGCCACAATAGTAATATACCCACGGTCAGGGTGATGGCACCGATGGGCAAGAAAGAAAAAAACGACAACTCTTCGAAGCCTCCACTGATTAATGCATCGTTGATGATAAGGTTGGGAGGGGTACTGATGAGCGTGAGCAGGCCCAAGCTACTGGCAAAAGCCATTGGCATCAAGAACCGGCGCACGTCAGTTTTCGCTTCAGCGGCCAGGCTGATCACAATGGGGAGCATCAACGCCACCGTGCCCGTGTTGCTAACGATTCCGCCTATCCCTCCTGTTACCAGCATAACCAGTATAAATAGCTTCGATTGATTGTTGTCGGCAAAAGCCAAGATTTTGGTGCTGATCATTTTTGCTAGACCCGTCTGGAAAATGGCTCCCCCCACGATGAAAAGGCAAACCATCATGACCACTACCGAGTTGGAGAAACCGGACAGTCCCTCCGCGGGAGTGAGTATGCCCGTTAAAACCAAAGAAATTAGTACGGATAGGGCGACAATGTCGGAACGAATCTTTCCCCATACAAAGAATACGATCGCAACGGCGATGATAGTGAAAACAGTTAAAACTTGTAGGTCCATATCAAATTGTGTATATTCCAATTACTTAATTCGGCTTGAAACTCCGTGAAAGCGTATTTGGGCGTAAATAGACGGTAACTAGCTGAAATGCATTCTGTTTCGGCTAAGTTTGCATCGTGGATCCAAATTTAACGCGAAGATACTTCAAATAACCTTTACAAAAAATGAATTGGAGCGTAAAATTAACACATCGCGAATAACCAGTCATACCATGCGAGTGTTTTTAATGTTTACAATTTCGAGATTCGTGATTTCCGGAATTTCGGCTGTTTTTTAAAATAGTGCAAAAAAAAGTTGCGCGGTTAAAAGATAATTGATATATTTGTGATATCATAATAATATCATTTTAAATTAATCTGTATGAAAACAAGTGAGTTTACGTTTAAGGGATTCAAGTCAAACGGTTTCGCGATGCTTTTCTTGATATTGGTTTTGCTCGGTGGCATCGCCTGGCTTTTCACACTGGGTATTTGGGCAATCATCACCGCGGTAGTTCTTCTGTTCGTGTGGATTATAATGTTCGTGGGATTCACCAAGCTGGAACCCAACGAGGCGATGGTGATGATCTTTTTCGGAAAGTATAAAGGGGTACTAAAGGAAAATGGTTTTTTCTGGGTGAACCCTTTCATGACCAAGAAGAAGCTTTCGATGCGCGCTCGTAACCTGAATGCCGATCCGATCAAAGTGAACGATAAGGTGGGGAACCCTGTTTTGATAGGGCTAGTATTGGTCTGGAAACTGAAGGATACTTACAAGGCGATGTTCGAGATTGACGCCCAGACGATGGCTGCATCGAAGCCTGGTACGACAGGTACGATTTACACGGTAAGCAAGCAGATGGATGCCTTTGAAAATTTTGTAGCGGTTCAGAGTGATGCCGCCTTACGGCAAGTAGCGGGTCAGTACGCGTACGATAACAACGTGGTTTCTGATAACGAGCTCACGCTTCGGTCGGGGGGTGAAGAGATCAACGATAACTTGCTGAAGGAGTTGAATTCTCGTTTAGAAATGGCTGGTATCGAGGTGGTGGAGGCACGTATCAATTACCTCGCGTACGCGCCGGAGATAGCCGCGGTGATGCTTCGTAGGCAGCAGGCGGAAGCGATTATCTCTGCCCGAGAAAAGATCGTGGAAGGCGCGGTGTCGATGGTAAAACTGGCGTTGGAGCGGATTGACGACGAGAATATCGTGGAGCTGGACAGCGATAAAAAAGCGTCGATGGTAAGTAACCTACTTGTGGTGCTATGTGCCGACGAGTCGGCCCAGCCGGTAGTTAACACGGGAACGCTGTATCAATAATGTGCCAATGTACCAATGAAGAATTAAGAATGAAGAATTAAGAATGAAGAACGAGGGATTGGTGATGGGAGCGAGAAAGAGGGATATTTATTTTTTTGAGCGACAACACTTCCGTCAATGGTGGTTTTGGGCAATAATGGTCGGTTTAAACCTTCTTTTTATAGGAGGGTTTATTCAACAAATTATCTTTAATATACCTTTTGGTAACAATCCCATGAGTGATGTGGGGCTGATAATTACTGCCGGGATATTTTTATTACTATCGATTTATTTACTTTCCGGATCGCTGATGACCTTTATAAATAGTGATGGTGTTTATATTAAGTTTTCTCCGTTTCATGTGCGGTATAAGTTTTATGATTGGAGGGATATTGATTCGGTGCAAATAAGAAGGTATAGCCCTCTTCGTGAATTCGGCGGATGGGGCATTCGTTTCGGTAAACGCGGTACCAAAGCTTACAATGTATCAGGGAAAATAGGTGCTGAGATTCATTTCAGGAATGGGAAAAGTGTATTAATTGGAACGAATCAACCCGATTACCTGAAAACATTATTGACAGAACTTGGAAAGATGGAGCATAAAAAAGATGGCTAAAAAAGAGAATAGTATTCGGAATTTCGCGTTGCGGTTGGATTCGGATACACTGAACGCGATCGAGAAATGGGCCGCGGACGAGTTTCGTAGCGTGAACGGCCAAATTCAATGGATACTGGATCAGGCACTGAAAAAAAACGGGCGTCTGAAATAGGAACTCAGCGGTTGAACCGATTGATTATCAGTCGGTATATATTTATTAAAACTTTAACTAAAAATAGCAGTTTGTTTAACTATTGTTTTTCGTTTGACAACGAAATATTTTAGTTATATTTGTGGCGTGAATGAGCAATGTTTGTAATCTTAGTGAAGGTGGTGAAGCATAAGCTCATAAAAAACAGATCGACAAATAGATAGATATGAAAGAATTAACAGTCAAAGAAGAGGAAGTGATGCGTTTCTTTTGGGACGATGGCCCCCAGTTTGTAAAACAGCTGGTGGAAAAGTATCCCGATCCCAAACCGCATTTCAATACATTGTCTACTTACGCGCGCATTTTAGAAGAGAAAGGTTTTCTTTCACACGAGGTATTTGGCACCACCTATCGTTATTTCGCGATTATCAGTGAGGAGGAGTACCGAAACGGCACGTTGAAGAACGTGGTGAAAAAATATTTTGATAACTCCTACCTGAGCGTTGTTTCTTCCCTTATCAAGGAGGAGGATATCTCCGTGGAGGAGGTGCGAAAACTGCTGGACGAGGTGGAAAGGTTAAACGCTAAAAAGTGACTATCATGGAACCATATCTTTATTACCTGTTACGCGCATCTGTATTGATGGCCTTGTTTTGGGGCTATTACAAGCTCTTTTTTTCAAAGACTACTTTTCACTCGATAAATCGCGTTATGCTGTTGGTTATCGTTTCAATAACAACCCTATTGCCTCTATTTCGCTTCGACCTACTTCCTGTAAAGGAAGTCGACCCGATCCTTCTTAATCCTCTTTCGGTCGATTCTTCCACGATATCAATGTCGGAGGCGGCAGAGATAACCCCCTCGCTAGCGATTCCATGGATTCCTCTCTTGACGGCTGTTTTTGTCGCGGGAATGCTTTTCACGGTTACCCGCTACCTGATTGGATTGAGTCAGATTATAGTGCTCATTCGAAGATCGGAAAAGCATCTGCTCGATGATGGCACGGTATTGTGCGTAAGCAACAAGAATATCTCCCCGTTTAGTTGGATGAAATACGCGGTGCTCTCGGAAGAAGATTTTTTAGCCGATAATCACGCGATCCTTCGCCATGAAAAGGCGCATATTCGTTTGCATCACTCGAGGGATATGATCCTCTTCGATCTTTTTACCTGCCTGTTCTGGTTCAACCCGATCTCGTGGTTGCTTCGTCGAGAAATTCAATCAGTACACGAATACCAAGCCGATGCTCATGTGCTTGACAAAGGCGTCGACCCGAAACAATACCAACTATTACTAATCCGCAAAAGCATCGGGGAACAAAAGTTTGCCTTGGCAAATAATTTCCACCGGCGCGATTTGCACCAACGAATTATTATGATGATGAAAAGCAGAACAAGCCAACAGAAAAAATGGAATTACGCGTTGACCCTTCCTGTATTATTCCTTGCTATGATTGCCCTGTCCGTACCGAAACTGAATGCGAAAATTCTTGGGAGAGAACAGGATAAATCGGCTGATAGGGAGATCGTTGTTTTTAATCAAGTGAATGACCCGATCAAGATTGAATTAAGTGATCCCGTAAATGACACGATAGTGATTGATTCTAAGGGGAATGGTGAATTTCACAATGGCAAATTTCACATGGGAAATGGCAATTATTACATAATAAAAGGTGTTGACGCTATAAAAAACAAGCCGCTAATTTTTATAGACAACAAGAAAGTAACCTCCGAAGAGTTTAACGAATTAATCCCCGATGATATTGCGTCTATTTCGATCTTGAAAGATAAATCTGCCATTGATCTATACGGCGAAGAGGGGAGGGATGGAGTGATATTGA
>CAYFMZ010000026.1:0-4749 GCA_964344275.1 uncultured Proteiniphilum sp. | reverse complement strand
GATAAATCTGCCATTGATCTATACGGCGAAGAGGGGAGGGATGGAGTGATATTGATTGAGACAAAGGCCAAAGTGAAAAATAAGGAGATGGGATCCATTAATTTGGAGGCTGCCACCCCAGAACGCACGAACCCGGAAGATTTGCTTTCGGGAGAAACGAAGAGTACGCGCGAAAAGGGTGCCAAGATTGGAGCCGAGGTAATGGACTCGATACGAAACAATGGGAATAAAGTGATTATACGTTCCAAAAATGAAGTTTTGATAGAATCTGCATTGTATATAGTAGACAATGAAAAGATGGACAGCGAGTTTGACGTGAGTTCGATCGATCCCAAGGATATTGAATCACTCTCCGTGCTGAAAGATAAATCAGCATTGGATTTGTACGGGGAAGAGGGAAAGAACGGGGTGGTTATCATCAGCTTGAAAAAAGCTGATAACAACCCCGTTGAGTAGCAAGTCCGTTTAGTGATAAAGCAGTTTTATAACCTGCCCATTGAGTTAAAAGTCAAACCCTGTATACTACACTTTTGCCGATATCGTGTACGCGTCGTGGCAGAAAATTAGCGTGCGCTGTTCCTTTTTTGCTTTATCCAGGAATCGTTTCTTTTCATCCATGGCGACTACCACGCTGTTGTCGTAAGCCGAAAGCCAGTTTAATGCAAGATTGAGCGAGGTGGGAACTACATCTCCGGGGAACGCGTAGTTGCTCTCTTCGGTCTCGAAAAGCACCACGATCTGCCCGGGCGAATGCCCGTCGTACAGTTCTAAACGTATATGCTCATCGAGCTGCATATCTTCTAGCACAAACTGCAGCTGCCCCGCGTCGTACACCGGCTCGATATTGTCTTCAAAGAAGGAGCCTTTTTCGAAGAGCGACGGGTTCCGGTAGTTTTGCCACTGTGCCAAGCTTATCCGGTAAGTGGCGTTGGGGAAGGTAGGTACCGCGACTCCCTGCTCATTCAATACCGTGCTAGCCCCGCAATGATCGAAGTGGAGGTGAGTCAAGATCACGTCGGTCACCTCTTCCGGCGCGTAACCAATCTTCCGAATCTCCTCCGCGATATCCTTCTGATCGAAGGGCTGGTAGAATTTCAACCGGCTGTTGTGTTTATTTCCCAGCCCCGCGTCCACGAGTACGCGACGCTCGCCCGTGTCGATAAATAGACAGCGGAGCGACATCACGCACATGTTCTTATCGTCGACCTCGTACTTGGCCGACCAGTATTTTTTGGGAACCGGGCCGAACATCACCCCGCCATCGCCACGAAAATAGCCCGATTCTATGATGTGATACTTAACCATACGTTTGCATTTTATTCCTACAAAAGTACAATTTTTTTAATTTATTTCGCCGAGTACAGCAAAAGTCTGACAAGAATCGTCTGATGATCGGCTTTCACGGGTGTGATCAGTCCGTGGGAGATGCATTAAAAATAGAGCTGTAGCCCGATGGTGGCTTGATTGCCCTTTGGACCCCGGTTGTCCCTGAATAGGTTGAAAGGTGTGCGAACGGGTGAAAACGTATCATCACACCACCATGGATTAAATATCTTCTCGTTGTGGCATGGTAGTTGCGCATATTGTTGTAATTTTGTGACAAATTTACTATTTCATCACGATATTCAGGGTAGTCGCATGCGTTTTCCGTGAATCATGCCTGATTTCGTGACCCGTGTAACGATGAAAATTCCAAAGAAACAAGACAATATTGCCGAGTACCTCCTTTTCATGTGGCAGGTGGAGGATCTGTTGCGCGCCTACCAATTCGATATCGATAAGATAGAAGAAGCGCTGATCCGTCCGGTATACCAGACCACCGAGGAGCGTGAACAGGCCAGGGATTGGTACGAGGGACTCATCATGATGATGCAGTCGGAAGGAGTGCAGGAAAAAGGACACCTTCAGATCAATAAGAACATTATTATTGACCTTACAGATATTCACCTGCGCCTGTTGAAAGACCCTAAAGAATCGGAATACATCGCGGTGTATTACCACACTTTGCCTCATATCGTGGCACTGCGGACGAAATCGGGAGACCCCGACGCACCGGAACTGGAGACATGCTTTACCGCCCTTTACGGCTATCTGTTGCTGAAACTACAGAAAAAAGAGATTTCAAAGGAGACGGAAGCCGCGGTGAACCAAATTACCGCGTTGCTGCGATTACTCTCCGTTAAATATAAAACGATTGATCAGAACTCGGAAGATCAATAGAAGAAGTAGGGAGGAAAACGATATATGGCGATTTATACAGGAACATCCAAGCATTTGGGCGGAACGGAAAAAGTGACATCCAAGCAGCAGTTTTTTTATGGACTGGTGCAGAAGAACGTGCTGGTCACTGGTGCCCATGGGCAATTAGGCAGTGAATTAAAGATGCTGTCCGAGCAAGTGGGCCTTCCGTTCCGGTTTCTTTTTACCGACTCGGATAGCCTCGATATTACCGATATCGATCAGGTGGACCGGTACGTGGCTCATCACGCGGTGCCATACATCATTAACTGTGCCGGCTACACCGCGGTGGATAAAGCGGAGACGGAACGAGAAAAGGCGTTTGCCGTGAATGCCGCGGCCGTGGAAAACGTGGCACGGGTCGCCCGCGATAGAGGAGCGAAACTGATTCACCTGTCCACCGACTTCGTGTTCGATGGGCAAGCGACCACCCCCTACACGGAGGCGATCGAACCCCATCCTCTATCCGTATATGGCGAATCGAAGCTGAAAGGAGAGGAGGCGTTGCAGGCGGTGGGGGGCGACTGGATAATCATTCGTACTTCATGGCTTTTCTCGCCATTTGCTAATAATTTCGTGAAGACGATGATCCGGCTGATGAAGGAGCGGGATCGGTTGACCGTGGTGAACGACCAGCGGGGTTCGCCGACTTACGCGGCCGACTTGGCAGAGATGATCGTGCATATCCTTCAATACACGGAGGAACATCAGGAGTGGAAAACAGGGATTTATCACTTCGCGAACCGGGGCGATACTAACTGGTTCGATTTTGCCTTAACCATACAACAGCTGGCAGGTATCGAGGGATGCGAGGTGCTTCCCATCTCAACCAAAGAGTATGGATCGCCCGCTCCACGGCCCGCGTATAGCGTGCTGGATTCATCGAAAATACGCGACGCGTTTCACGTGGAGATCCCCGGATGGGAAGAGGCACTGGAGCGATGCATCCGGGAAATAAAAGATAAGAGTGAGGATTAAAAATTAAGTATAAAGAAATTCAACTCAAAGGCGAGAACAAAAGATGTCGTTGAAAAAAGAGATAGAGCGTCGGCGCACGTTTGCCGTGATAAGCCACCCCGACGCGGGGAAAACCACGCTAACAGAAAAATTACTACTTTTTGGAGGGGCCATTCACGTGGCAGGTGCGGTAAAATCGAACAAGATCAAGAAGACCGCCACGTCCGACTGGATGGAGATCGAGAAACAACGCGGTATCTCGGTCGCCACTTCCGTCATGGGATTCGACTATGATGCCCACAAGATTAATATCCTTGATACACCGGGGCACCAGGACTTCGCGGAGGATACCTTCCGTACGCTCACGGCGGTGGATAGCGTGATCGTGGTGGTAGACGTGGCAAAGGGGGTGGAGACCCAGACCCGCAAGCTGATGGAAGTATGCCGTATGCGGAACACGCCGGTGATGATTTTCGTGAATAAGCTCGACCGGGAGGGAAGGGATCCCTTCGAGATCCTCGACGAGCTGGAGGAAGAATTGAAGATCAACGTCCGCCCGTTGAGCTGGCCCATCGAAATGGGTGAGCGTTTCAAGGGGGTGTACAACCTGCACCGGAACAGCCTCGACCTGTATAAACCGAGTAAGCAGGTGGTGACCGAGTCGATTCACCTCGATATCGATGCCCCGGAATTAAACCAACACCTTGGGGCTTCCCTGTCGGACAAGTTGCGTGACGAATTGGAGCTGATCACGGAGGTGTACCCTGAGTTTAACCGTGAAACATACCTTGCCGGCAACCTTGCCCCGGTATTCTTCGGTTCTGCCTTGAACAACTTTGGGGTAAAGGAACTGCTGGACTGTTTCGTGGAGATTGCCCCGTCACCTCGTCCTATCGAGGCAATTGAACGAGAGGTAGACCCCTACGAGGAGGATTTCTCCGGTTTCGTCTTTAAGATACACGCGAACATGGATCCCAATCACCGGTCCCGCATAGCTTTCGTGAAGATATGCTCCGGCAGGTTCGAGCGGAACGTCAACTACAAACACGTGCGGTTCAACCGGATGATGCGTTTCTCCTCACCCACCGCCTTTATGGCGCAGAAGAAGGAGATCATGGACGAAGCGTTCGCCGGCGATATCGTGGGGCTGCCTGACACGGGCAACTTCAAGATCGGGGATACGCTCACCTCGGGGGAAGAGCTCCATTTCAAGGGACTACCCAGCTTTTCACCCGAGATGTTCAAGTATATCGAGAATGCCGATCCCATGAAATCGAAGCAACTCCAGAAAGGGGTAGAGCAGCTGATGGACGAGGGAGTCGCGCAACTTTTTACCAACCAATTTAACGGCCGAAAAATCATCGGGACGGTCGGTCAGCTCCAGTTTGAAGTGATCCAGTACCGCCTGTTGCACGAGTACGGGGCGCAGTGCCGTTGGGAGCCTATTAGCCTTTATAAGGCGTGCTGGATCGAGAGCGATCACCCGTCGGAGTTAGAGGAGTTCAAGAAGCGAAAATACCAGTACATGGCACACGATAAAGAGGGTAGGGATGT
>CAYFMZ010000025.1:27219-29887 GCA_964344275.1 uncultured Proteiniphilum sp. | reverse complement strand
TTTTTTAAACCTTTGTGAAAATATGTGTCATACTGTATTACGATTAGGTGGGAATAGTTAACAATGAGCATTTCTATACGAGAACTCAATAAGATTTACCCCAATGGGAACCATGCGCTAAAAGATATCAACATGGAAATTCCCACGGGGATGTTTGGACTTTTAGGACCCAATGGTGCTGGAAAATCCACGCTTATGCGTATCCTCGTCGCCCTCATGGAGCCGACGTCGGGGGAGGTGGATGTGTTTGGATATAACTTGTTAAAAGAGCGAAAAGCGGTGCGAGGGATCCTCGGCTACCTGCCGCAAGACTTTCGATTTTTTGCCAAGTATAAAACGCACGAGTTCTTGGACTACGCGGCACGATTATCTGGTATGAAGAACGGAAAACAACGGCGACAAGCGGTGGATGAAATGCTTGAAAGCGTGGGGCTGTTCGACGTGCGTGAACGATACGCTAACCGCTTATCGGGAGGAATGAAACGACGCTTGGGTATCGCGCAGGCGTTGATCCATAATCCAAAGTTAATCATCGTAGATGAGCCTACCACCGGCCTTGACCCTGAGGAGCGAATCCGCTTCCGTAACTTACTGGCAAAAATCAGCGAACAGGATGTAACGATCATTTTGTCGACCCATATCGTGGGCGATATATCAAGTACCTGTAATTGCATGGCTTTGATGAACCGTGGGGAATTGGCTTTCTTCGGTTCACCCGAAGAGATGCGCAAAAAGGCAGAGGGAAAGGTGTGGCGTATGCAAATTAGTGGCGATGAGCTGCACCTGGTCGATAAAAAATACCCGGTCATTACTACCATCCCCTCGGGTACAGGCTGGGAAATCCAAGTGGTGGCCGACGAGATAGAGGGATATGACGCGGAACCCTATCCGCCCAACTTAGAACATGCCTACGTCTATTATATGGAGAAAAAACTGAATCGCTGGATAGATGCTTAATAAACTGCACAATATACGATCGGTCGCTAAGTACGAGAGCAAACTGCTGATGCGAAGCTGGTTCTACCGGATCTTCCTCCTGTTGGCAGTGCTGGTTTTGTGCGTGTTTAACTTTATAGCACTGGTCTCACCCGATGGCGGTGGATTTTGGATAATGAAATCATTGCCGGCCAATATCCCTTATATCAACTTGATGCTGTTGAATACAGGACAGGCCATCATCGCGGTATTCCTCTCCTCCGAATTTTTGAAATCAGATAAAAAATTAGATACCTCGGAGGTGTTTTACGTCCACCCTCTCAGCAACGCGGAGTACGTGATCGGTAAAATATGGGGAAATACACGGGTTTTTATCCGGCTTGACCTCTTTGTGATCCTGCTGGTGGTTATCTTTAATATTGTCTCTGGCGTGTCGGTCGACTGGATGGCGTACTTGGTCTATTTCTTGCTGATATGTATTCCGACGTTGATCTATATTTTTGGCCTTTCGGTGGGGATGATGCTTATCCTTAAAAACCAGGCAATCACCTTTGTACTTCTATTGGGATATATCGCGCTGACACTGTTCTATATCGGTGATAAATTTTACTATCTGTTCGACTACATGGTGTATAATCTGCCGTTGGTGAAGTCGGAGATCGTGGGATTTTCGAACTGGGGCACGGTGATCAACCATCGCATGATCTATCTCCTGCTTGGATTAGGATTTATCTGGCTCTCTATCTTTTTATTCAGGCGCCTACCTAACTCCAAAATGGCCAGTTATCGTTGGCTCGCGTTGTCGATCCTCTTCGGGGCAGCAGGGGTAGGGGCTGCCTACCACCACGTCTCTAGTTTCATGGAGGCAGCCGCGAAGCGCCAACTCTATACCGAGGTGAACAATCGATATGTAAATACACCAAAGATGGTGATTGATCGATACGATATCGACCTGAAGCAGCATCCACGTACGATCTCCACGGAGGTTGAACTGCGGGGAGTGGCGTTGGAAAGAGCATCTATGTTTACGTTCACCCTAAATCCCGGGCTGGTGGTGAGTGAAGTGAGTGAAAATAATAATCCCTTGACTTTCACGCGGGACCATCAAATAGTGCTGATCGACTTTGGAAGAGCGATGGAGGCGGGGGACTCGATCCGCTTTAAAATGAAATATAACGGGAGCATCGATGAAGGTTTTAGCTACTTGGATATACCCACCGAGATCTTAGAGGAAGAACACGCGAGCAGCATGTTCAAGATAGATAAAAAGTACAGTTTCCAAGATGAGAATTACGTGCTGTTCACGCCGGAAACATATTGGTACCCACGACCTGGGACTTCCTACAGCAGCGAGAACCCCGACTGGCAACAGGCTTATTTTAGCCATTTTCGTTTGAAAGTGACTACGATAAATAACCTGAAAGCGTTGTCGCAGGGAACCATGAAATGGCCGGTTGTGAAAGTCATCGAACAAGAAGATGAAGAAGTTCCTTCCAGGGGAGAGGGCTGGAGTCGAAGAAGAGGCCCCGCGGAGGAGGGATTAGATGAAACTGCTCGCACTGGGGAGAGAGAGGGTAGTGCCCTTGCTAGGGAAAGGGAGGAGAGAGCTGCTCGTAGCGTTAGACCGGAAGAGAGGCAAGGGGAAAGAGTCTCCGCTGAACGAAGGTCCGAAGGCAGGCAAGGAGAAAGAGTGGTAGGTGAACGAAGGCCCAGAGAAGGACAAGGAGAAAGA
>CAYFMZ010000025.1:16686-27119 GCA_964344275.1 uncultured Proteiniphilum sp. | reverse complement strand
CAAGGAGAAAGAGTGGTAGGTGAACGAAGGCCCAGAGAAGGACAAGGAGAAAGACCCGAAGGCACCCAAGAGGAAAGAGCCCCTCGTGGTGAAAGAGCCGAACGAATAGGACCGCGAGGGGAGAGCCCAGAAGGAAGGAGGCCCGCGGTTGAGAGAATAGATAGCCTTGGACGGAGAGCAGAGGGAGATTCAACTACACGGCAATCCCTGAGGCGGCCGAGAAGAGCAGCAGAGGTTGATTCTACGATGAGACGGCCCGAGCGAAGAGTGGGAAGGCCGAATGAACGGGATTCGACGGATGATAGGGTCGCGAGACAAAGGCCGGTGGAACCTACGACCTCCCGACACACGGAAGTGGTGTACGATAGCGTTTTTATTTATGAAACCGATTTCCCCACCCCTTCCATCGCGCTGATCATTGGGGATTACGAACAGAAAAGCATCGACGTGGATTCTACCCTTTTTAGTATATGGTACCTCAAGGGACACGACTATTTTGCACCGGTGTTTGAGCCGATCGTTGACACGATCCCCGCGCAAATCAGGGAACGTCGCCGATCCATCGAGACGACCTACTCGCTGGATTACTCGTTTAATCGTTTCTCCCTGGTGGAAGTGCCCGTGCAGTTTTACAGCTACGCGCGCACATGGACACAGGCACAGGAGGTAATGCAGCCCGAGATGGTGCTGTTCCCCGAAAAGGGGAGCTTAATCAACGACGCGGATGTGGTAAGAGGGGTGACTAACGAGAAAAACTGGGCCGGACGAGGGGGACAAGAGATCAGCGACGAAGAGGCGGCACTCCGGGTATTGAACCGGATTCTGCGCTTGTTCGAGCGCACGGAAAGCAACGTCAACTGGTCGAACGAACGAGGAGCAATAAACGTGTCGGTGAAACCGAATCCCTATTTCTTGTTCCCTCAACTCTATAATTTCAGGTACAATATTTTCTCTTCCGAGTGGCCCATCGCGAACCGGCTGATCGAACTTTACCTGCAGGAAAAGTCGGACGATAGCAACTGGATGAGGCAGATGAACGGGATCAGCAACAACGAGAAGGCCAACCTGCTGATGGAGCAACACGCTTTCAAAGATTTACTGGCCGATGTGGAGCATCGAGACCTGTTGGATAACGTTACCTCACTGAAAGCAAACTACCTGTTCGCTCCGGCCGAAACAAACACGGGATACAGGGAGTTCAGGGACTCGCTGCGGACTGTACTGCAGCGAAACGTTTTCACCAACTTGCGCTTCGAGAGCTTGCTTGACACCTTGGGCATGATTGGGGACGCGGACCTACGGTCACCACTCGACGAATGGAATCGGCCGACCAACCTACCGGTATATATTGTCGGGATGCCCGAGGTGATGCATATCACCAATCGTGACGGGGAGGTGTTCGTGGTGAAGTTGCAGGTAACCAACGATTCGAAATATGACGGGGTGACGCACGTGGAGGTGCAGTTCGGAGGGCGTCAAGGGGCGGAATTTTACGACCCTCGCGCACAACGGAAGGTGCCGTTTAAAGCGGGCGAAACGAAGAACCTGGTCTCGGTGTGGGATGAAGCACCGCGGGCACTCTACGTGAATACGCTGATTTCAGCTAACTTGCCAAGTGCTGTTAGCCTGCCAATTAACCAAATCACCCGGGAGCGAAACAGGCCCATCGATGAAGAAGGCGATTTTATCGTGCAGAATGCCACGTATAGTATACCGGGAGAGGTGATTGTCGACAACGAAGACTCCACGCTGTTCCGGTTATCGGCTCCTGAAGTGGTGGGCCTCTTGCCGCAGTGGCTGGACGAAGTAGACGATAACTCGTTCCGCTACTCGGGGGTGTCGAACTGGCGGCCGCCATTGCAGTGGACGTTGACCACGAACGATAAGTATTACGGTACGCACGTGCGTTCAGCATACGTGATCAAAAGCGGTAGCGGCAATCAGACAGCCACATGGCAAATTCCAGTCCCTGACGATGGGCAGTACGAACTCTACTATTGGGTCTACAAGCCGGATGAACTTCGAAGGGGACGTGGAAGGGGAGGCCGCGGACGTGGGCGATCGGCAGGGGATACCGAGTACCACTTTAAGGTGAGGTACGATGGTGACGAAGAGAACGCGTATATCGACTTACAGCGAGCGGACGAGGGGTGGAGCCTCTTGGGTACCTATTTTTTCAGCGAGGATACAGTGGAGGTGGAGCTTAGTAACAACGCGAAACTACGCACAGTTACGGCCGACGCGGTGAAGATTGTCAGGAGGTAATGTGCACACAGCTAAATATAAGACCTATAGATGTTTTACGGGTCGTAAAACATCGTCAGTCGAAAGAGTTAGCGGTAACAGAATAGATAGGAAACTTGAATAAAATAAATAACTATGGAGATGAAACGGTTACAAATACACTGGGGATGCTTGTTGCTGCTTTTAGCGGGAGTATCGTCGATATCATACACGCGTGCACAAATACCGTTGACCATCGAGCAGGCCTTGGATATCGCGGAAGAGAATAACCCCGATTTGATAGCGGCGAAGCTTAACCTAGAGCGTTACCAATATAACCTGGTCGCGCAGCAGGCGTCGCTCAAATCTCGGTTTTCACTGGACTTGGACCCGATCAATTACAGCCGATCCAGGCGATTCGACAACCGCCTATCGCAGTGGTATACCAACGAAACATTGAACACGAGCGGGACGTTCATGGTCTCCCAGCCGATCTTGCTGACCGACGGGGAAGTGTCGTTGATCAATACATTTGGCTGGCAGGATAATCAATCGACGGTGGAAGGGATGGATAATAGAAACCGGGCATTTAGTAACGACCTCTACTTGCGGCTGAATCAACCCCTGTTCACCTACAACCGACGAAAGATGGAGATGCGACAGATCGAGTTCGATTACGAGAACGCGGGCATACGCTACGCGTTGCAGCGATTGAACACCGAGCGAAGCATCACCAACCAGTTCTACGCGGTCTTTATGGCACAGAGTAGCTTAGCCATCAGCCAAGAGGAGCTCGAAAACTCCGAACAGAGCTTCGAGATTATCCGAAATAAAGTAGAGGCCGACCTGGCCGCGAGGGAGGAGCTGTATCAAGCTGAGCTGAACCTTGCTAACGCCCAATCGGCGGTGGAGGAGCGGATTGTTTCGCTGGAGAACGCGAAGGATCAACTGAAACAGACGCTGGGTATGCCTCTATACGAGGATATCGAAGTGGCGGTCGAGATCGAGGTGAGCCCGGTGGCGATCGACCTGGTTCAGGCGGTCCAGAGCGGCTTGAGCTCTCGGATGGAGCTGCGCCAACGAGAGATTGATATTGAACTGGCGGAGTTGCAGATGATCCAGACTAAGAGCCTTAACGAGTTCAGGGGAGATATTTCGCTGTCGATAGGGATCATTGGTGACCATGAACGGTTCGAGAAAATGTACGATAACCCTACCCAAAATCCGCGGGTGGCGGTGAGCCTGACGGTTCCCATCTTCGACTGGGGTGAGAAAAGGGCGCGGGTGCGCGCGCAACGGGTAGCACAAACCCTTGCCAAGCTGGAACAGGAGAACTTGCGTATTGATATTGAGCTGGAGGTGAGGCAAACGTGGCGAAGGCTTGAGAACTTGCGAACGCAGATCGATATAGCGGAAAAAAGCGTGCGCAACGCGCAACTCACGTACGATATAAATCTGACCCGTTACCGGGAAGGGGATCTCACGGGGATGGAAATCAGCCAGTTCCAAACCCAGCTGTCGAACAGGAGGATGGCTTACTCGCAGGCGTTGATCAATTACAAGATCGAGTTGCTCAATATGAAAATATTAACTTTGTATGATTACGAGGCCGATCAGCATATCGTGCCGATCAGGGAATGGGTGGGCAATAGCCACTGAAAATAGATGCCATTACGCGTAACGAAATTTGAACAAGATAGAAACGAATATATAAACGAACAATCGGATGAAAAATAGACTCTTCTTATTTATGGCACTGCTTGCCCTGCTGGCCGCGTGTGGGAACCCGCCCCAGGGCAGCCAAACCGAGATCGAAACACCTGTCTCCGTCCAAGAACTTAAAAAGGGATCCATCAGTAGGCTGATAAACACCACCGGCACGGCAATGGCAACCTATAGCGTGGAACTGAATGCCGAAATGAGCGGCTTCTACAACTTGCAGAACAACCCTTCCACGGGGAGGCCGTACAAGTTGGGCGATGCCGTGAAAAAGGGGCAACTGATCATCCACCTCGAGGATCAAGAATATGAAAACGGGATCGCGTTGGAGTCCAAAAAACTGAGCTTGGAGATCGCGGAGCAAGAACAAAATAAACAGGAAGCACTGTATGAAAAAGGGGGAGTGACCTTGAGTGAAATGCGAAATACCGAGGTGAGGGTGACCAACGCTCGGTACGACTTGGAGAACGCGCGACTCAGCCTGGAGAAGATGAGCGTGAGGGCACCTTTCGACGGGGTCATCGTGTCGCTGCCCCACTACACGCCGCAAAGCCGGGTCACGCAAGGGAGTGAACTGGTGGGACTGATGGCCTACTCCCGCATGTACATGGAGGTGAACCTGCCGGAGAGTGCGATCGAGTACGTGAAAGCCAACCAGCCGGTACATATCACCCACTACACGTTGCCCGATGATACGCTGCGGGGGCAAATCAGTGAATTATCGCCTGCCATCAGCACCGAGACCCGCACCTTTCAAGGAAAGGTGTTGATCAATAACGATGGACTGAAACTCCGGCCGGGCATGTTCGTGAAAGCCGATATCGTGGTGGACCGGGCGGACAGTGCCATCATCATTCCCAAGGAGGTGGTTTTCTCAAGGAGAAACCGAAAATATGTCTATATCGTGGAGAGAAATACCGCCATCTTACGCGACATTCAAACGGGGCTCGAAGACGAGGACTTCATGGAAGTGACGGAGGGGCTGAACGAAAACGATAACCTGATTATCCGGGGATACGAAACATTGCGTGAAAACAGCCGGGTGAAAGTGTTGAATTAATACCTTACGTAAATGAGAAATATTCTCCGATTCGCGTTAAAGAACCCCGTGACCATCAGCATGATCGTATTCGCGATCTTGCTGTTAGGGAAGATATCGTACGACCGACTGAGCGTGGATCTATTGCCCGACATGAATTCGCCGCGGCTCTTCGTGGAGTTTGAAGCGGGCGAGCGCCCGCCGGAAGAGATCGAACAGATGTTTATCGAAAGCATGGAGTCGATGGCGATCCGGCAAAGTGATGTCACGCAGGTCTCCTCGGTCATCCGAGCGGGGTCTGCCCGCCTGACGGTGGAGTACGTGCAGAATAAGGACATGGATGAGGCGTTCCTGGACCTCCAGAAGGCAATGGCACCTTTTTCCCAAAATCCCGATATCGAATCGATCAATATCACGCAGCACGACCCGAATACGGCACCGGTAATGCTTATCGCGATGTCGCACCGTTCAATCACCGATATGGCGGAGCTGCGAAAAATGGCGGATAGCTATATCCGTAACGAGTTGATTCGCCTCGAGGGGATTGCCGAAGTGGCTCTATCGGGCGAGGAGGTACCGGTGCTGACCATAGAGACCGATCCCTACTTGCTGAATGCTTTTGGCATCACCATGGAGGAGATCGCGTCGAGAATCGAGACCAATAACCAGAGCATTTCGGGGGGGCGGGTGAGCGAGCTGGGGCTTCAATACCTGGTGAAAAGCTCGTCGATGTTTACCTCCGAAGCCGATTTCGAGAACCTGATCATCAGCTATAAACCCACGCGGGCAGCGACTGGGGGAGCAGCCACGCAAAGCGGGAGCACCAACGCGGAGAGTGCGCCCCTGTTGTTGCGCGAAGTGGCTACCGTGAAATTCGAAAACGCCCGGCCGGACAATATCGTGCGGATCAACGGGGAGCGGTGCATCGGCCTCTCGGTCTACAAAGAGATGCAATTCAACACGGTCCGGGCAGTCGACCTAATCACCGATCAACTGGCGGTCATTGAGCAAGCATTGCCGGGTTATAGCTTTCAGGTAATCAGTAACCAAGGAACTTTCGTCAAGCAAGCGATCGGGGAGGTGATGAACAGCGTGCTCTTCGGGATGTTGCTGGCGGTACTGGTGCTCTTTTTCTTCTTGAGGCGTATCGGGACCACCCTTATCGTGAGTGTCTCCATTCCCATCTCGATCGTGGCCACGTTCACCATGATGTATTTCAACGGGCTCACGCTAAACGTGATGACGTTGAGTGGATTGGCCCTGGGAGCGGGAATGTTGATCGATAACGCGATCGTGGTGATCGAGAGTATATTCCGTAATCGGGAGCAAGGATCGGAGCGCAAGGACTCGATTATAAACGGCACGACAGAGGTGTCGGGGGCGGTGATCGCATCCACGTTGACCACCATCGTGGTGTTCATCCCGATTGTCTACATGCACGGCGCGTCGGGGGAACTGTTCAAGGACCTCGCGTGGACCGTGACGTTCTCCTTGCTCTCGTCCCTTTTTGTCGCCCTCCTCGTGATTCCCATGCTGTACGATCGCTTCACCGGGCGGAAGAACGTGAAGTCGGAAACGAAGGCAGTGCAGTTCAAAGGGTATAGCCGCCACCTTCGGTCGTTGTTGCGCCACCGCTGGTGGGTGATAGGGGTATCGGCCGCGGTGCTGATTGTCTCAATATTGTTGATCCCTCTTATTGGGACGGAATTTTTGCCTCGTTCGTCCGGAAAGGATTTTACGCTCTCCGTCAAGTTGCCGGAAGGCACCCGCATGGAACGAACCGACGCGGTGATGAACAACTTGGAGCAGCTGCTCTATACGATCAGCGGGGATAGCCTGGCCACCGTCTACACCCATGTGGGAAGAGGCTCGTCGGATAACGAAATATTCGAGGGGGAGCATACCGCGATGATGAAAGTCATTCTATCGGAAAAGAGCACGGCCTCGCCGGAACAGGTGATCGAGCGTTTCGTGGAGGCGTCAAGCGGTATCGAGGGGTTGGAGCTGGCGTTCAAGCAGGACGACCATTCGCTGGGAGAGTTCCTGGGGAGCGATGAGGCACCCATCGTGGTGGAGGTCAAAGGGGAGGACCTGCAGGAGATCGAGTATTTAACGGACGACGTGCTGGCGCGTATGGCTTCGGTGGAGGGGATCTTTAACGTGAAATCGTCCATGGCGGACGGGGCACCCGAGCTCAACGTCCATATCAACCGCACCATGGCGGGTATTCATGATATCTCCGTGGCCACGGTCATCCAGCAGGTGGGACAACAGCTGCAAGGGCGCGACGTGGGTAAGATGGATTTCCGGGGAGAGATGCGCGATATCGTGATCGACGTCCCCGATATTACTGCCAGTGAGTTGGGAAGCCTGCTCATTCGGAGCGGGAGCCAAGAGTTCCGGTTGGCCGAAATAGCCACTATTACCCGCTCCCAAGCACCGAAAGAGATTTTCAGACGGAATCAAAGCCGTATCAATAAAATTGTTGCCGATATGGAGGCCGACCGGTCGCTCGACAGGGTGGCGCAGGAGATTGACGCGGCCATCCAGGATATCGAGCTTGCCCCTAATTACTCTATTACGGTGACGGGAGAAGAGGAGCGACGAAAAGAGTCGATGGAGAGCCTGCTGTTTGCCTTGTTACTATCGGTTGTGCTGGTTTACATGGTGTTGGCTTCGCAGTACGAGTCGCTGCTACACCCCTTTACCATCTTGCTGACCATCCCGTTTGGGCTGGTGGGGGCGGTGATGATCTTCCTGATCACGGGCATCCCCCTGAACATCATGGGGGCCATGGGGATCATTATGCTGGCAGGAATCGCCATCAATAACTCCATCCTTCTCGTGGGGCGCATCAACCAGCTGAAGTCCACCATGGAACTGACGGAGGCGATCGTGCAGGCGGGACAACAACGGGTGCGGCCGATTATCATGACCAGCTTGACGACCATCTTGGTGCTGCTCCCCATGACGTTCAGTTTTGGCGAAGGGGCCGCCATGCGCTCGTCCATGGCCGTGGCGGTGATCGGGGGACTCGTCACCTCTACGCTGATGAGCTTGGTGGTGATCCCCTGTGTCTACTACGTGTTTGAACGAATGAAACAAAGAGTGACTGCGTCTCCACGGCAAGAAGCACGACAGGAAGATTAATGCAAAATAGAGCGAGAACAGAGCAAACAGCACGAGAAACGCGAGAATAGTGCTAATAGCACGTGAGTAAGAGCGAGCAATGGATTTATAGTAAAAGCATACGACGGACAATGTTTATAAATAAAAGGATCACGATCAGCATGTTGTTTATTGCGTCTACCCTGTTGGGGTATGTCTCCTATAAACAATTACCGGTTGAACTGCTCCCCAACGCGGAGCTGCCCATGCTGTACGTGTCGGTCAGCTCGCCACAGGATATGGACCCCGGCTACGTGGAATCGGAGGTGATTATTCCCTTGGAAGGGGCCATCAGCTCCGTGGGAGGGGTAGAGCAGATCGTGTCGGAGGTCAGCAGCCGACAATCTTCTATTCGTGTCGACTTCAAGAGTACCGTGAACTTTAAAACTACTTCGCTGCGACTGGAAGAGAAGATGAAAGAGGTGTCAGCCTCTCTCCCGGATGGCTTCAACGTGAGCGTGCAAAAGATGGATGTCTCGATGAGGAGCAACGCCTTCATGACTCTGCAGGTGCGGGGTTCAGGAGGGGTAGACCGGGTGCGGAATATCGTGGATGAGGAGGTGGTGTCGGAACTGGAGAATATCGATGGTGTGGCCGGTGTACAAGTGTTTGGAGGCCGGGAACGGGCCATCGAGGTACAGCTTGATCGGGAGGCGAGCCAAGCGTTGAATATCACCCCATCGCGAATCAGCAACCTGCTTAGCAGCAACGCTCGCGAAAAGGTGTTCGTGGGGACAGTCAACGAAGCAACCGACCAGTTTTTCGTGCACGTGAACTCCTCTTATACCCGGGTGTCGGACCTGGAAAACTTGGTGGTGGCCCCCGGCCCTATCTTTTTGAAGGACGTGGCGACGGTGTTCTTCGACCTGAAAGAGGAGGTGTCCTACAGCCGGGTGAACGGGATGGAATCGATCTCAATAACACTGGTAAGTGACGCGCAAGCCAACCTCATCGACCTGTCGCACCGTACGGTGGAAGTAGTGAATCAGTTGAACGAACAGCTGCACCCGTTGGATTTGGAGATCGTGGTGGACTCCAACACGGCCGAGACGATGGAAAACAATATCAACCAGATCATTCACCTCGCGTTGATGGGAGGGTTGCTGGCGGTGTTGGTGCTCTGGTTTTTCTTGAAAAACGTGCGACTGATCTTGCTTATCGCCCTCGCGATGCCGATCTCGGTCTTCACGGCATTCAACTTTTTCTACTACGCCGGTATTTCCGTGAACAGCCTCACGCTAATCGGGATGGCGTTGGCCGTGGGTATGTTGCTGGACAACAGTATCGTCGTCCTGGAAAATATCTACCGTCTCTCCGGAACGGGCATGTCCGCGGAGCGGTCGGCTGGCCAAGGGACAAAAGAGGTGTGGCGCTCCATCGTGGCGGCCACGCTCACCACGGTCATCATTTTTCTACCTTTCCTCTTTTCGGATAACTTTCTGCTGCGGCTTATGGGATCGCATATTGGGGTGTCGATCATCTCCACGCTGCTGGTCTCTCTCGCCGTGGCACTACTCTTCGTACCGATGGCCGCCTATTTTATTCTACGTGGAAAGAGGAGCGAGAGCATCTTTTATCAAAAAGTCTCGCTTTCGCAACGCCCCACCCAGGTCTACCTCGTGCTGTTAAAAACATGCATGCGCCATCCAGGGGCGACCATCTTCGGGGCACTCATCCTTCTTTTCGCGACCTTGCTCTTGTCGCTCTCTACCGCGACGCAGCAACGAAGAGAGGTGGATGCCGACCGGTTCAATATTTATGTGACGATGCCTACGGGAAGCACGTTGGAGAGTACCGATAACGTGGTGAGGGTGTTGGAGGAGCGACTCGAGGAGATCCCGGAGAAGCAGGATGTGGTGAGCCGGGTGAATGCTGAGGAGGCCGCGCTCACGCTGATTTTGCAGGAAGATTTCCAGAAGATAGGGAAACGGGGCGTGTCCGAAATCAAGGCGGACGTGCAGGCGTTGCTGCCAAACGTGGGTGGAGCAGAGATCTTTGTCGCGGATGCCACGGGCGGGGGACAAAGCAGCGGTGGGTTGAGCGGGATGGTCGGCTTCATGAGTTTGCTGGGAATAGGAGACAACCAGGAGCGAGTGGTTATCAAGGGGGCGGACTACGAGATGATGCAACTGGTGGCCGACGATATTCAGTACCAGATCGATCAACAGGATTTTATCCAGAATTCACGGGTCTCTTTTACCCGACGCCAGCCGGAGATATTGCTCGGTTTCGACCAAATATTGTTGACCACGTACGGGATTACCCGTGCCAATATAACTACCGG
>CAYFMZ010000025.1:0-16586 GCA_964344275.1 uncultured Proteiniphilum sp. | reverse complement strand
TCGACCAAATATTGTTGACCACGTACGGGATTACCCGTGCCAATATAACTACCGGCTTATCGGAATTGAACAGTGAGTTTTCGTCCGGTACCACCTTTAAAGTGGGTGAAGAGTCGTACGACATCATTATACGAGACAAAACACCCGAAGAGGAAGAGGAGGATCAACGGAGGCAACGGACGGTAGACGACCTAGAGGCGGTGCAGATCATGAACAGCAGCGGGGGATTGCACTCCTTGAAGGATATAGCCACCATTAACAAAGGATTCGGCCGCTCTCGGATTACCCGGGTCAACCAAGACAAACAGATCGAGGTGCAGTACTCATTCTTGCGCAGCATCACGGGGTCTAAGACATTGCTGGATGGGTACCGGGCCGATCTCGACCAGCTGATTGCTAACTATAACCTTCCCGCGGGGGTGGCCATCGAGGTGATCCACGAGGAGGATCAGTTCGAGGATTTCAAGTTCCTTATCCTTGCCGCGTTCCTGCTTATCTTCATGATCCTCGCCATGGTGTTCGAGTCGTTCACGACCCCACTGGTCATGCTCTTTTCTATCCCGCTGGCGGCCATTGGCTCGCTCCTCGCGCTGGTCATCACGGGGAACAGCTTACTCAACGCGAACACCTTAATGGGATTCCTTATCCTGCTGGGGGTTGTGGTGAATAACGGCATTATCCTGATCGATTACGCGAATATCCTTCGGAGCCGCGGGTTCCGCCGGGAGCGGGCGTTGATGACCGCCGGCCTCTCCCGTGTTCGCCCCATCCTGATCACGGCTATCACCACGATCATTGCCATGCTGCCATTGGCCATGGGCGACTCGGAATACGCGGGCGCGATCGGTGCTCCCTTCGCGATCACCGTGATCGGGGGGCTCGCGTTCTCTACCCTGCTCACGCTCGTGATCATCCCTACCGTTAACATGGGGCTGGAGAACACGCTGACGTGGTACCGGACGCTGCCCGTGAAAACAAAGATCGTCCATCTTCTGCTCTTCTTGGCGGGTACAGCCTTTATCTACCTTTACGCGGATGGGCTCTTTTACCGATTGTTGTACGTGACGCTCCTCGCGGTGCTTATTCCAGGGATCACCTATTTCATGCAGGCTAGCTTGCGCCGTGCCAAAGCAGACGTGGTGGATCCGGAAGAGGAGATCCATATCGTGATCCGTAACCTGGTGAAGATCTATGACCGATCCGGCCGCTTCGCGAGGGAATGGAACAGTGGGCTGGAGATACGGAGGCGGCTCGGGCTGACCGGCGAGTATCGTTCGTTGAAAGATTTTACCAACGTTATCTGGCAGTTTATTCTATGGGGATTCGGTTTTTATTTCACCTATTTCTATATCGATAGCAAGCTGTGGGGTTTCCTGTTATCTTTCGTGATGTACGCGGGCACCTTGTACCTGTGGCGCAAAATAAGGGCTTACCTGTTCCATCGTTTTGAAGATAGTAAAGTTGTCCGATACGTGAACCGGTTGGTCTTTTGGAGTTTGCCCCCGTTGATCCTGTGGGGTTTGCACGTGAAGTTAGAGAACCTACCCATGGTGCTGGTGATTGGCGTATTATGGGGAGTAGGCATCGCTATTTATGTCTCCTCTCAATATATCTACTCGAAAAATATCAATATCGAACGCATTACGGGACGGTTCGCGGAAGCCAAGCGGGCCTACTTCCGGCTGGTGATGAGTATACCGATAATTGGCAAACGGCGTCGCCCGTTTAAGGCACTGCGAAGCGTATCGCTCGAAATCAAGACCGGTATGTTCGGGTTGCTGGGACCCAACGGGGCGGGAAAGTCGACCCTTATGCGCATCCTTACCGGAATCTTGGAGCAGAGCTATGGCTCGATCTGGATCAACGGCCTAGATACCCGAGTGCACCGGGAAGAGCTGCAGAGCTTGATCGGATTTCTCCCGCAGGAGTTTGGCATGTACGAACAGATGACCGCGTGGGAGTTCTTGGATTACCAGGCAATATTGAAGGGGTTGGTCGACAGGGAAATGCGCGAGGTGCGAATAGAGTACGTGCTGAACGCCGTGCGCATGTTCGACCGTAAAGACGATAAGATTGGTTCCTTCTCGGGTGGGATGAAACAGCGGATCGGGATCGCGTTGATCCTGCTACACCTGCCCCGCATCCTCGTGGTGGACGAGCCGACGGCCGGGCTCGACCCGCGTGAACGGATCCGGTTCCGCAACTTGTTGGTTGAGCTAAGCAAGGATCGCATCGTCGTCTTTTCTACCCATATCATCGAAGATATCTCCAGCTCCTGCAACCGCGTAGCGGTGGTGGACAAGGGGGAATTGAAATATTTTGGGGAACCGGAGAATATGGTCGATATGGCGGTCGGCAAGGTGTGGCAGTTCTTGATCGATAAAGAGTCGTTCGACCAAAAGCTCGACAAGTCCCTGGTGGTGCATAATATTCAAGAGGGTGAGCGGATTCAGGTACGCTATATTTCGGTGGAGAAACCCTTCCCCGGTGCGGTACAGGTGGAGGCTAACCTGGAGGACGCGTACTTATGTTTACTGAAAAATATTTGATGGAATGGGGTTCAAGAATTTTATAAACCTGACGGCTAGGGTGGTGCGCTATAACTTGCAGATTATATTTGCCGGTAAATTTTTCTGGTTTCTCTTGGCTGCCTTTGGATTTTTCGCCTTTTTCATGTTCCAACAAGCGTGGAACCGGGCGGAGATCAACGAAGGGTCGATCTACGGGTTATTGCTGTTCCCCTGTTTGCTGCTTATTTTTTACCCGGTGGTGTTCGGTATACAGAACGACGAGGACAACCGCATACTGGAAATTATTTTCGGTATCCCCAATTACCGTTACAAGGTGTGGGGGGTGCGGATGTTGATGATCTACATCGCGAACTACTTCATTCTGGTTGTTTTTGCCTATGTTGCCCGGGTACTGCTCTACCCGGTGGCCCCGTTTGAGATGGCGGCGCAACTTATCTTCCCTATGCTTTTCTTCGGGAACCTCGCGTTCATGTTTTCGACCCTCACGAGGAGCGGCAACGGCACGGCGGTGATCATGATCATGCTGGGATTGGTGTTTTTTATTTTCATGGGCAGCAATAACCGCCTCTCTACCTCTTACTGGAACATTTTCCTGAATCCCTTTTCGATACCGGAAAATATCCATCCCTATATATGGCAGAACACGATTCTCAAGAACCGCCTGTTTTTGCTAATTGGTAGCATTGTCTGGCTGATGATCGGCTTCCTCAACCTCCAGAAACGGGAGAAATTCGTTTAATGGATTAACAACCGTTCCTGTTCGTGCCTTGAGATATTCAGAGGCGAATCAACTCTTCTTCGAAGAGGGTGATGTTTTCCAACCCGTCTTCACGAACGATATAGGTGTTTTCGATGCCCACGGCACCAATGCCGGGAAGGACGAACTTGGGCTCTAACGCGAAGGCTATCCCGGGCTCCAACAACTCCTTGGAGCGGGGGGAGAGTACGGGCGGCTCGTTGATCTCTAACCCCACGCCGTGACCGATAAACTTGGCCTGCTGCGTGGTTCCCATGAAGTAGGGAGCCAGTCCGCTTTCCCGAGCCATCTCTTCGGCCCGGTTATAGAGATCGGAACATTCGGTGCCTGCTTTAAAGTTTTCGACAATCTCCTTGTGAATATCAATGGAGACTTGGTGCGCTTTGTACGCCAAGTCGGGCGCGTGTTCAATGACGTACGTGCGTGTCATGTCGTCCATGTAAGGACGGTAATTTCCTGCCATATCCACCATAAGCGTTGTACCGGGCTCAAGCACGGATCCGTTCGCACCAATCGGGAGTAAGGGAGTTACCCCGGCTCCTCCCAGCGCGTAATCATACGGGGAAGGTACTTGGGCGTTATCGCCCGCGAGCATGCTGCCCATGAAGATATCCATGTTCTCACCGAACGATCGGAAAATGCCGACCGACCCGTGAAGGCGCATCTGTCGCTCAATCTCTATCTGTAGTTCCAGGTCGGTCATTCCTTTACGATACAAAGAAGGGATTGTCTCGTACACCCGCGCGTGCGCCCGGGCACTTTCCCGCATCTGCTCCAGCTCGTACTCCGACTTTACCATACGTGCCTTCCGAAGTGCTCCCGACGCGTTGTCCACTTCCGGCATCTCCAGCGCGGCTTGTAGCCTCACGGCAGCACTGTACGAGAGCTGGTCGGTCTCCAGTAGCACCCGCTTGGGCGGTTTCACCCCCATTTCGCGCAAAAGGGCGGGGATAAGTTCCGGCTTGTATACCGGTTTAACTCTTTCTCCTTTTATATTCGACGGCCTTTTGACAAACAAATAGGACTCACCCTCCGGCATCACGTAGAGGTACCCGTCAAAAATATAACCCAAGAGGTAGTACTGGTTTACGGATGAGGTGATCACGCAAGCCTCGGCATCCGTATCGGCGATAATTTGTTGTATCTTTTTAAGCCGTGCCTCGGCTTCATGTGCAGGGAGTTGGGACATAACGATTGAATTAGGGTGCAAATATAGCAAAAGGAGCATGTAATGCCAAGCTGTTGAGTAATGCAAAGGCGTATCAACTTAAAAGCTATCACTAAAAAAACTTAATCCACCCGTTAAAAGTGTATTTATGAAAAATAAATCATCTATCTTTACAATGTTAGATAGTTTGTTTTGGATGATCGTGGAAGATCCTTTTGTTACTAGAGGATCGTTGAATCATTGAGGTTTTATCTATTTATTAGAGGTGAGCGGGAAGATATTGATAGTAGAAGATGACCGTTCTTTCGGTGCTATGCTACAGAAATGGTTCGAGAGAAATGGGTTCTCGGCAACGTTATGTTCGGGGATGATGACGGCACAGGAGACTCTGTCCAAGTCAGACCTTTATGACGTTGTCCTCTCCGATTTACGCTTACCGGATGGTGACGGCATCATGCTGCTTACTTGGTTAAAAGAAAGAAACATTCCGTCTCCCGTGATCATCATGACCGGCTACGGCGAGATACAGACTGCCGTATCGGCCATCAAACTAGGTGCCTTTGACTTTTTGGAGAAACCTATCAACCCTTCCCTGCTTTCAAAAAAAATCAACGCGGCTTTAGAAGCCACTAAGCGAGAAAAAGCGTTATCTCCCGCGTTTTTTGGAGGGGAAAACAGTGCTCCCTATATCAAAAGAGAAGAGGAGAAGTCAAATGCCCAACAGAATAGTACAGTAGAAGGCAGGAGCATGCTCTCGGTAGAGATGTACTCATATGTCGACCTGGTGGCTCCTACCCAAATGTCGGTGATGATCATGGGTGAAAGTGGTACAGGGAAAGAGCATGTGGCGCGTATGATTCACGAAAGAAGCCCTCGAGCAGAAGGTCCATTCATTGCCGTGGACTGTGGAAGTTTGTCTACAGAGCTCGCTCCCAGCGAACTTTTTGGGCATAAAAAGGGATCATTTACTTCGGCAGTTGAGAATAAAACAGGTTTCTTTAGGGAGGCCCATGGCGGGACCCTCTTTTTGGATGAAGTGGGAAACCTGCCATACGGTGTGCAGATGCAGTTATTGCGTTCTTTACAGGAAAAAAAGATACGACCGGTCGGTTTTTCCACGGATGTGGAAGTAGATGTACGCATTTTGGTAGCCACCAACGAGAACCTAGAGTTAGCCATTACACGGGGGAAATTTAGAGAGGATCTTTACCACCGTTTAAACGAGTTCATGATTCGTGTTCCTGCCCTACGGGAGTGCACGGATGATATCTGGCTTTACACGGATCATTTCAGGAAAGAGGCCAATATCGAGTTAGATAAAGAGGTGAAAGGCATTTCATCCGAAGCACTTGAACTGCTGGAGTCTTACTCTTGGCCTGGCAATCTACGTGAATTGAGAAACGTGATTCGCCGATCGATACTGTTTACATCTGGTGACTATATTACTCCAAGTAGCCTACCGGTATTGTCAGGTAATACTACGGAAAACAACCCTCCATTAGATATTTCACTGGTGACGGAACCACAAGAGGAGAAAGAAAAAATTATTAAGGCACTGAAACGGGTGAACGGAAATAAGACGAAAGCGGCTCTTCTCCTGCAAATTGATCGTAAAACATTGTACAATAAGCTGCACGCCTACGGTATCGGGCTGTAACGAGTGATTCGCTCTTACAACCCCGTTGCGGAAATGTGGCCCGTTAAGTGGTTGAATTCTTAATATGCTCTGTTTTATTTTAACAAATGTTCTTCTCTAATACGTTTCCTGAATCGATCAATACGTTCAACTGCCTGCAGCAACTCTTCTTTCCAATTAGGATACGCGCTTTCGTCCTGCCCCCGCAAGCTGTCCATCTTGCGCAGTGTATCACACAGGTACTCGGCATTCAGTTGTACGAAAAAGGGATGCACTCGATGACATAATTGCTGTGCCTTGGTGTACTCTCCCGCTTGGATTAATTCCCGAAATTCGGCCATATCTTGACCTGATGTTTCGATAAATTGCGCTAATATGTCTTGAATAGCTACTGTATCGTGATCGAACATGGCACTTAACTCTGGAAATTGGACACTTAAGGGATGATTCTCCTCTTCAGTATGTCGGGGATCTCCATCATAGAGCAATAGGTTGTTGGTTGAAGCTGTTTTTTCTTCTCCTGTAAGTATGGCGATCAGCCTGCTCATGCTCACCGGTTTTGTTATAAATCCCGTGAATCCTTCGATCAATGCTTTCTCGGTAGTGTAATCACCGTAGGCTGTCATTAACCATACGGGTATAGTACTACCCGTTTCTCGGATTTCATGGAGTATTTCATTGCCTGTGGCGCCTGCCATATGCATATCGGTGAAAACGATATCGAAAGAGGAAATCACCCGGATAAATCCTTTCACATCACGAGGGTTACTGCAGAGCTTTACTTTGTAGCCTTGGTGAAGGAGAAACTCCTTAAGCATGTTGCCCAATGAAGCATCGTCCTCAAATAGGAGGATTCTATTGTAGATGGGTATGTTCGCCATAAGTTCCCCCTCTTCCTCGGCAGGTAAAAGATCGGGTGCTTGCCGGATAGGTAGCCGAATGGTTATAGAGGTGCCTTTTCCTTTCTCCGACTCTAAAAAAATATCCCCATTAAGTGCCTCTACCAATCCCTTTGTAACGTATAAGCCAAACCCACTCCCTTCCGTTTTGAGCGGGTTGTTGACACGGGAAAAAGGTTTAAATATTTTCGGAATATCTTCCTTGTCAATACCTACTCCCGTGTCGATTACGCTAAAAGAAAGCTGTTCCTCATATTTCACATGGATTTCGATATGCCCATCTAACGTGTATTTTACCGCGTTCGATATCACGTTCACCAAGATCTGCTTCAGTAAGGTATAATCAGTCTCAATATAGAAGGGATCGTGAGCGTGGTTCTGGAATTTCAGCTGTAATTTTTTCTCATCTGTAAAGGGCTTGAACATTCCCGTGATGTCTTCCAAAAGTTCAATTAAATTGAACCGAGTGACTTGGATCTTCCCTGAATTCTGCTCCAGGCGTGAAAACTCAAGCAGGTTGTTAAGCATACTCAATATGTGCTTTCCCGAGTTTAGAGCCGAGCGGAGTTGACGTTTCTTTTGTGAGTTTTTTTCGTCAGAGTCCCATATCTCCATGTAGCCCATCATGGAGCTGAGCGGTGTTTTGATATCGTGAGACACCGATAGAAGTAACCGATGACGGCTTTCGATCAGCTCTTCAGTGAGTTGCTTTTCCCGTGCCAGATCAACCCGTGCTCGTTGCCCTTTGTTGAGGTCGTCCGCGATGAAAAATATAATTACAAGGATGAGTAAAACCGATAATAAACCCACGGTGATCGCGAACCCGATGATTCTTCTTGTCAACGATTCGCTGTTATCCGTACCCACTCGGGTTGTCTGGATGGCTTCAGTATAGAAGCGGGAGATCAATTGGGATAAGTGCAGGGAGATATGCTGTTCAGCCAGTAGTAACTCCCGTACTTGCCATTCAATTCGAGCGATCTGTGTGGCGTATGATTCAGAAGCTTCACGCGTGATATTTCTAAGATCGGCATACCGTACGGTGTCTACCCGTGACGAGGATCGTGCTTCTTGTTCTGTATGGGTGGTGGTCACAACGGTATCCACTGGCTGGTGAGAGGGGTCGAAAAGATGCTTCAAGCGCCCCCAGAAACTTCTTTGTCGAGGAGCCTGTACCACTGTAGTATCTTGATTAGTAGTAGTGGTAATAACGAGCGAGTCCTGAATGATATCGTCGTATGTATTAATTTTCTTGTCTAACGCTAATAACGGATTCTCTGTCCGGAACAGGCCTAACAAGCGACTTATAATTCTGTTTTTTTCTTGGAGGAGCGAATCGATGTCCTGCAATAAAACGGTCTGTTCTTGACCGGAAGGCGTACTCTGGATATTGAGAATTTGCCGGGCAATATCTTCCGAGATCGAATCGTACTGATCTCGATAGACTCGTCTAGGATTGACGAGGTACATATTCAAAACATCTTGTGCCTGCTGAACAGAATGGATTAATTGGTCGCTGTAAGACAATACGCGATACGAGTTGTCAATAACCTCTTTTTGAGCATCAATATTTTTTTTCAACGAAGAGGAGTAGGTGATCAACCCAATGAAGTAGAGTATGACCACAAGAAAGATCAGCCCTATTTTTATCCGTATTCGTTGTTCCGGAGATCTCGAGGATGCCATGATTTTATTGTTTTCTTATTGCAAATATAGAGTATATATTCTGAATCTTACACTATTTGTTGTCCCGATCCATCTTGGAAAGTGTGAATTCTACACGACCCAAGTGTGGAATTATTCTACACTTTCCCCATTTTTTCACAGTGGGTGAAGTGTACGGCTGTAAAGGTGATTGTTTTTAACATCCTGTTTATGAGGTGAATGTCTTGCAGGTCAGTCGCTGGTTCTTATTTTAGTATACTATTTGATACTATAAAGGTAGACGTAGCGACGTCACTCGATAAAGAAAATCAGATTTGTAAAACAAATTAAGATTAACTGTTATGAAAAAGATTATTTTATCTATCGCGATTATCGCGGGAGTAATTACAGCCACACATATTCAAACGGTAAACGCTGGGGAGCGCCCTATCGTATATGCTATTTTTGATGACGATGGTTTCGTAGACGTGAAGCTCGAAGACTTGAATGAACAGGTGCAAACAGCAATAAATGAATTGACAAGCGAGTACGATATTCAGGCTTTGAAATACAGCAGCGAAAAGCAACTCACCAAAGTGAAATTGACAAAGAGAGATGATCAATCCTCGAAAACTGTCTATTTTAACAACGAAGGTGAAGAGGTAAACTTGGACGCCGAACGCGATGAAGCTAAAACTGAGCGGACGGAAGAAGAAGAAACACAAACGCCCAAGTGGTAAGTAACGAAACAGACTACACTATCGCACCTCTATAATTATTTTCTTGGTAGATTCAAACCTACTTTAGAATAGCTGAGAAAATCAGTCACCCTCTTATATGTGAATATAGGAGGGTGATTTTTTCCAAAAATCCCAAGCTGCCAGTGCCTGACGCTCTAGCATCTCTTTCCCATTTTTTATGGTGGCACCCCGTTCTCTCCCTTTCTTAAGAAACAAGGTCTCCTCTGGATTGTAGACCAAGTCGTATAACAGATGGTTTGGTGTTAAGTCCTCGTACGGGATGACTGGGTATTGATCATCTTGGGGAAACGTGCCTACTGGTGAAGCGTTCACGATAATCCTGTATTCCGAAATTACCTTAGATGTTAAATCGTCATACTGGAAACGGTTTATTCCACCCGAACGGGAGACATATTTCCATTCGATTCCAAGATCTTCCAACGCGTGAATTACTGCCTTAGAAGCTCCTCCTGTTCCCAAAACCAGTGCTTTGCAGTGAATAGCTGGGTTCAGAAGCGGGGCGATCGACTCTTTGAACCCCACGTAGTCGGTGTTATGGCCAGCCAGCAAGTGAGAATGCTTTTTACTGGGGTCCCGTTCTACACGGATGGCATTGACTGCACCAATTTTATCTGCTTCGGGTGTCATTTCATCAAGAAAAGGAATCACATTTACCTTGTGAGGAATTGTCACGTTGAGTCCTTTCAGATCAGGGTTTTGTGTTAATATCGCATGAATATCATGGATGTCTTCGATCTCGAAATTGAGATAACGAGCGGCTATCCCTTCTCGTTGGAACTTCTCACTGAAAAACCCCGCAGAGAAGGAGTGAGCAAGGGGAAATCCGATGAGACCGTACGTGTCTATTTCACCCTGTATATGTTTTTTTTTATGTACTGTTTCTTTCGCCAAGTTCTTTTGAATCCTTACAGTGATTATGGTCGTTCTTGATCGCTCTCCTTTTTACTTCTCCCCGATATAGAGGGTCGTAATTCCTAAAGTGAGACGCCTCATCCGTATATTTTTAAAGCCGTTTTTCTTCAAGACAAGCATCATCTCTCTTCCTTGTGGGAACGCGGCGATGGAGTTGGGCAGGTAGTCGTACTCTTCTTGTTTATAAGAGAAGATGCCAGATAATACCGGCATAACATGCTTTGTATAAATGTTATACAGCTCTTTCATCGGAGCCTGTTCGGGGGTGGTGAGTTCCAAAAAAAGGAACGGGGCACCTGGTTTTAATACACGCAGCACTTCTTGAAAACTGTGGTCGATGGAATAAAAATTGCGTATCCCGAAAGAGGAGATGACAGCGTCAAACGTGTTGTCTGGGAAAGTCATTGCCGCACTGTCCTGTTGTTCAAACGAGATAATATGCTGAAGCCCTCTCCCACGTACCTTCTCTTTTCCAACGGCCATCATCCCTTCGGAGATATCGGCCGCGGTTATTTTTTCTGGCTGTAGAATACGGTTAGCGAGGATCGCGAGATCGCCTGTTCCGGTAGCGAGATCAAGGATGTGTCTTGGCCGGTAGTACCGGATCCAGCGCAATGCTTCTCGCCGCCAATACTCATCGATACCTAGCGATAGTACCCCGTTCAACTTATCATACAATGGAGCGATCTCGTTAAACAGCTCGGTGACTTGCTCCTTTTTTGGCCGATTAGGGTCGTATGGGGTAACCCCCTCTACTTTATACTTGTGACTCATGATTTAAATGATTTAATACATTATTTTCAATACGTAGCGTGAGGTTGTTTGTATTCGCTGCAACGAATTTTTCACCCACTATCTTTTCATACAACTCGATGTAACGTTCCGACACACTCCTGCAATAGTCGTCGCTCATCTCTGGCACCTTTTGTCCCGGCTGGCCTTGAAATCCATGTTCCATGAGCCATTGGCGGACAAATTCTTTTGAGAGCTGACGCTGTTCTTGGCCGCTGCGGAAGCGTTCTTCGTATCCTTCACTGTAAAAGTACCGGGAGGAATCGGGTGTATGGATTTCGTCGATCAGGTAAATCGTACCGTCTTTTTTTCCAAACTCGTATTTGGTATCGACCAAGATCAATCCTTTGTCTGCTGCCATCTCTGTGCCGCGCTTGAATAACTCGTAGGTGTACTTTTCCAGCTGTTCATACTCTACCTTGCCTACCAGACCCTGTGCGATAATCTCCTCTTTTGAGATATTTTCATCGTGTCCTTTATCGGCTTTCGTGGTGGGTGTTATTAGAGGTGTATCGAACTTTTGGTTTTCACGCAAACCCTCCGGTAGGGGAAGGCCGCAAAGAACACGGGCACCTTTCTTATATTCTCTCCACGCGCTTCCGGTGATATACCCTCTGATCACCATCTCCACCTTGTAGGGCTCGCAACGGTGTCCTACCGTAACCATGGGATCAGGCTCCGCGCTCTTCCAGTTAGGGACGATGTCTGCCGTTGCATCTAGGAACTTCGAGGCAATCTGGTTCAATACTTGTCCCTTGTAAGGGATTCCTTTAGGAAGTACCACGTCGAACGCCGAAATGCGGTCGGTTGCGATCATCACTAGCGTATCGTCGCCAATACTGTACACATCACGTACTTTCCCATGATAGACTTCTGTCTGTCCGGGAAAAGTGAAATCTGTTTTAATCAATGCATTCATATAATTGATGGGTTGATTTATCATTCTTCATTCTTCTCGTATGCCTCCACGATCTGCTGTACCAGTTTATGGCGCACGATGTCTTTTTTATTGAATTCTACCGTTGATATCCCCTTGATATTTCGAAGCACCTGCATCGAGTGGATCAATCCCGATTGTTGTGAGTGGGGCAGATCGATCTGGGTGATATCGCCGGTAATGATCATTTTTCCGTTGATTCCCAATCTTGTGAGGAACATTTTGATTTGTGGTTTAGTAGTGTTCTGAGCCTCGTCCAAGATGATCACGGCATCATTAAGTGTGCGTCCCCTCATAAATGCGAGCGGTGCGATCTGTATAATCTTGTTCTCGAGGTATTCCTTCAGCTTCATCGGGGGGATCATATCTTCCAAAGCATCATAGAGTGGTTGTAAGTAGGGATCGATCTTCTCCTTCATATCACCAGGGAGGAATCCTAACTTCTCTCCTGCTTCCACAGCGGGACGGCTTAGGATTATTTTACGGATGTTTTTTCGTTTGAGTGCTCGCACGGCGAGTGCAATGGCGGTGTAGGTCTTGCCAGAACCGGCGGGTCCGATCGCGAACAGCATGTCGTTCTTATCAAACTCCTCTACCAGCTTCTTCTGGTTAGCGGTGCGAGCTAGGATGGGCTTTCCGTTAAGGCCATGAATAATCAGGTTATCCACGTTTATTATGGCAGGCACCTTCCCCTTCACGATATCAATGATATCTTCATCCTTCAGCATATTCATCTCTATGCTGAATTTTTCCAGTTCATGGATCTTCTCTTCGAAAGCGGCCAACTCCTCTTCCTCCCCGATCACCTTGATCACGTTTCCTCGTGCCACCATGCGCAGCTTGGGGTACAATGTTTTTAAGAGTTGTATGTTGCTATTGTTGATGCCGAAGAAAACTACAGGATCTACATTTTCCAATATGATAACGCGCTCAATCATCCTTCATTTTTTAAGAAATCGAGTGAATATTGATGGGATCTGCCCTCTAATCCTTCAACCCAATTAATGAAGGCATTGTTCACGATCCGGTTGCCCCCCGGAGTGGGGTAATTGCCCGAAAAATACCAGTCTCCTTGATGATTTGGGCACGCTTTGTGTAGATCATCTATACTCTGGAAGACCATCGTGACCCGAGCATTTATATTTTCAGAGGTTAGCATTCGAGCAATTTTTTCAGAAATCTCTTCCTCCGTAAAGGGAGCGTAGATGTTTTTCACGTGATTCACGATTTCTTCTTTTCTCTTATGTTTTTGATCCACGGCTTTTTCGTAGGTTTCGTCGATCACACGTTGCATCCCTCGCTCTTTGAGTAGTTCGATGGCTGCTCTGAATGCAATGAATTCGCTCATGCGGGACATGTCGATACCATAACAATCGGGGTACCGTATCTGGGGAGAGGAGGAGACAATAACAATCTGTTTGGGATCGAGCCGGTCCAGTATCCGGAGAATACTCTGCCGGAGCGTTGTTCCGCGTACCACGCTGTCGTCAATGATAACCAACGTATCCACTCCTCTTTTTAAGGAGCCATACGTTACATCATAGACGTGTGCGGCCAAGTCGTTGCGAGTCTGTCCCTGCGCGATAAACGTGCGTAATTTCACGTCCTTGATAGCCACTTTTTCCGAACGTACTCGCTTTGAAAGGATCTCGTCGATCTCCTCCTTGGTCAAGGATGGCCCTTTTTCAAGGAGAGTGACTGCTTTCTTGTGATTGAAATGATCCTCCAAACCCTGGAGCATCCCGAAATAGGCCACCTCGGCAGTATTGGGAATAAAAGAAAATACGGTGTTATCGAAGTCGTCATCGATCGCCTCTATGATTCTTGGAACCAGTAACTCTCCTAACTTCTTTCGTTCCCGATAAATATCATAGTCCGATCCCCTGGAGAAGTAGATCCGTTCGAACGAGCAGGGAGTGATTTTCTCTTTTTTGTCCAAGATCTGGTGTTGGGTAACAGTCCCGTTTCGTTTCACTACCAGTGCCTCTCCTGGCTGCAGTTCACGAATGTCGTCTTTCTTTAAATTGAATGCTGTTTGGATCACGGGACGTTCCGATGCTACCACCGCCACTTCGTCGTCGTGATAGTAGAAGGCTGTACGGATACCCCATGGATCGCGTAAGGCGAAGGCATCTCCACTTCCGATTAGCCCGCATAGCGCGTATCCGCCGTCCCATTGTTTGGAAGCCCGTTTCAGGAGAAAAGGGATATCCAGCTTCTCCTCGATTAAATGGCTCACTTCTTGCCCGTTCAGGTTCTTTTTATCCAAACGGTCGTATTGGTATTGTACCTCCCGGTCGAGGTAATGTCCTAACGACTCTAACATAACAAAAGTATCGGCATAATCGCGAGGGTGTTGCCCCTCTTTAAGAAGCTGTTGAAACATCTCGTCTACATTGGTCATGTTGAAGTTGCCGGCAAGCGCGAGGCTTCTTGATGCCCAGTTGTTTCTTCGAAGCAGCGGGTGGACGTATGTAAGGCCACTTTTTCCGGTGGTACTATAACGTAGGTGCCCTATAAACAACTCGGCCGCGTAAGGGACGGACGATTTCACGAAATTTGGATCGCCCAGCTGCTCTTTTGTAAAGGGTAGGAACGAAGCATGAACGTTGGAAAATATTTCTGGAATAGCACTCGATCCCAATGCCCTCTCTCTAAAGATAAACTCGTTTCCGGGGGCTGCTTCCAGTTTTACTGCTCCCAAACCGGCACCTTCTTGGCCCCTGTTATGCTGTTTTTCCATGAGCAGATAGAGCTTGTCTAGCCCATATTGCCATGTGCCGTATTTATTGTAGTAGTACTCTAAGGGTTTTAGGAGGCGGATCACCGCGATGCCGCATTCATGCTTTACTTGATCTGTCATTCTTTTTTGCCGTTCTTTTGCTATTAAACTGCAAATTTACTCTTAATCGGGGATAATATACCCATTTTTTTGTTATATTATTTCGAAAAGATATCCCTCTTTCAGTGAAAATATTCACAAATTTTGGAGGTTTAAGGGATGTTTATCTCGATTTCACGCGTTACATGAAACAAAATAGCTTCGCGAGTAGTATCTTTGTTTAGTTATGCCTAGTATTTTAAAAAGATAAAACAGTAGTATGATGATGAGGTGGGAGCGGTTGCTATCCGCTCAGCGGTTTGGAATGGAAGACTACCCCTATGCTTCCCAGCATGAACGTACCGAATATCAACGCGATTATGATCGTCTGATTTTCTCTTCTCCTTTCCGACGTTTGCAAAATAAGACTCAGGTGTTCCCGTTGCCTGGAAGTGTATTCGTGCATAATAGGCTGACACACAGCTTGGAAGTGTCTAGTGTGGGACGTTCACTAGGTGATTTAGCTGGTCGAGAGTTGCGGAGAAAAAATCCGCGCTCTTCCGCTCATTTCGAAGAGATTGGTTCAATTGTTGCTGCTGCCTGCTTGGCTCATGATCTGGGGAATCCTCCATTCGGGCACTCGGGAGAAAAAGCCATCTCTTCTTTCTTTTTAGAAGGAGAAGGAAGCCAACTGCAGTCGCTGATCGAAAAAGAGGGTGGGAGATGGAGTGATTTTATCTTCTTCGAAGGGAATGCCAATGCCATTCGACTCCTCATGCATCAGTTCAGAGGACGCCGAAAAGGTGGTTTTGCCATGACTTACACGACCCTTGCGTCCATCGTGAAATATCCTTACTCATCGGAGCTTAGTGGGGGGAAAAATAAATTTGGATTTTTTGCCACGGAAGAAAATAGTTACCTGCATATTGCGCGTAACTTAGGTATCATTTCGCGTAACGATAATCCAGTGAAATTTGTACGTC
The DNA here is from genome assembly GCA_964344275.1 of uncultured Proteiniphilum sp. GTDB lineage: Bacteria > Bacteroidota > Bacteroidia > Bacteroidales > Dysgonomonadaceae > Proteiniphilum. The sequence goes on along the minus strand of CAYFMZ010000025.1, from coordinate 745 downwards.
ATCCGCTTGTTTACTTGGTGGAAGCAGCCGATGATATTTGTTACCAGTTGATGGATATAGAAGACGCGCACAAACTTCACATTATAAGTACAGATAATGCAATAGAATTGCTTTTGGGCTTTTTCGAAAACGAGCGACGGGAGCGTCGGGTAAAAAATATGTCGCTCGTGAGTGACCCGAACGAGCAGATCGCGTACTTGCGATCGAGTGTTATTGGCCTTCTAGTAGAGGAGTGCTTAAAGGTTTTTCTCTCGAAAGAGGAGGAGATTCTTACGGGAACGCTCAAAGGCTCATTGATGCATCACGTGTCCCTTCGCGTAAGAGAAGCATACAGCGTTTGCACGAAATTTGCAGTAGAGAGAATTTATCGTTCTCAAGAAGTATTGGAGATAGAGCTGGCTGGTTATCGGATTATAGGGCATTTGCTGGAAGTATTTACTCGTGCTATTCGAAATCCAGAGCACGCGTACTCACGATTACTTCTTGACCAGATTCCAGATCAATACGAAACAGATGCACCTACCTTTTATCACCGTACCTTGTCGATCTTGGATTATGTTTCTGGGATGACCGACGTCTACGCGCTTGATCTCTATCGAAAATTAACTGGGATGGGCTTGACGTAGATATGATGATGGTTTTTTCACGAGTTTTTTTGATTGTTTTTCCTTTTAAAGTATAAATGTGATTATTTTTCGATTTTTTATGGAAAATATTTGGTAATTCTTTATTTTTATTTTATATT